>JAGQPF010000483.1 GCA_020426845.1 Planctomycetales bacterium | reverse complement strand
GGCGCGATGGAGTCGGTCGCCGGCGCCGGCTACATCTTCACGAAGCGCGAGTTCGGCGACTGCCAGCTGCATATCGAATGGGCCTCGCCCCAAAAGGTCAAAGGCGACGGGCAAGGGCGCGGCAACAGCGGCGTGTTTCTGATGGGCTTGTTTGAGATTCAGGTGCTGGATAGCTTCGAAAATGCCACCTACTCCGATGGCAGCGCCGGGGCGCTCTACGGCCAGTACCCACCGCTGGTGAACGCCTCCCGTGGCCCCGGCCAGTGGCAGACCTATGACATCATTTTCCGCGCGCCCAAGTTCGAGGACGGCAAGCTGACTTCGCCGGCCCGCGCGACAGTGCTGCACAATGGCGTGCTCATCCAGGACAGCTCGGAGGCGTTCGGCCCCACGGCCTGGATCGTGCACAACAATTACACGAAGCAGACCAAAGGCCCGATTGGCCTCCAGGATCACGGCAATCCCGTCCGTTTTCGCAATGTCTGGATTCGCGAATTGCGACCGCGGGCGCCGCGCACCGAAACCTATCCCGCCGAGCAGCCTCTCGCCGATGAGCTGGCCGCCAAGGTGGCGGGTGAATACGGGCCCTACAAAGTCGCTCAGCGCGACGGCAAGCTGCAGTTCTGGTTTCGCAATCGCGCCGAGTGGCTGGAGTTGGTCCATCAGGGAGATGGCAAATTCGGGTTTCGCAAGACGGCCGGCAGCCTGACTTTCGAGTTCGGCGACGACGGGCTGCCCAAGTCGCTCACGGCTCGGGTGGACGCCGCCGGCACGCATCGCGGCGAGCGGAAGAAATAGGCCACGCGATGGGCAGAACGGTCTTCTGCGCTCATTGCGATGAACTTGCGCAACCGGCGTCAAGACTTGCCATGTCTTTGCCGGCGGCGTACTCATTGAGGCCGACTGCCCGCGGTTGAACACTTTTGCCACCCTATGGCACCAACCAGCATCGCGCCCAACTCGGCGGTCGCTGAAAATTACCTGATTCCCAGTCAGTCGTGATTTGGCCGAGGTCACGTTTAATGGGCACGCCAAGGTGCGCCTCCCTGCCCCGCCCACCATTCCCGCCACCACGTCAGCCTTCCAGGTGCCGCATGACTCGCTCGCTCATCCTCGTGTTTGCCTTGCTAGCCACCACATCGACGACCTCCGTCACCGCGCAGGTTGTTGTGACGCCTCAGGGCGTCGGCGGCTATTCCGGCTACTCCGGATACCGCTTCTCCTATAAAGACAGTTGGTCGTCAGTCGTGCAAAGCCCGCAGGTGCAGGTGGAGTTGGAGCTGGTCGAAGACCAGATCAAGAAGTTGCGCGCGGCCAGCGACGAGTTCTACAAGGCGCAAAGCGAGCTCTACCGGACGATGAGCAAGGAAATGAAGGACGAGTTGGGGCGAGCCGAATTTGCGGAAAGAGTTGCTGCGCTCCGCGAGGAGATGTACAAAAAGATTCAGGAAACGTTGCTTCCACACCAACTGGAACGCGCCAAGCAGGTCGCCTTCCAGATGCGTGTCCGCAACGGGTCTTCTTACTCCTTGTACGCTGACTCGGGTATTCGCGAATTGTTGGGGATCACCGAGGAGCAG
Organism: Planctomycetales bacterium; assembly: GCA_020426845.1. GTDB lineage: Bacteria > Planctomycetota > Planctomycetia > Pirellulales > Pirellulaceae > JAGQPF01. Next base: position 39,151 of record JAGQPF010000483.1, on the reverse strand, counting down.
CAGAAGCGGCTGCAAGAGCGTTCCAAGGCGCTGAACCAAGAGCTCACCGAGAAGTACCAGCAGCTCCGTCAGGAAATGGCCGATGAGCTGTTGAAAGAGTTGACGGCGGAGCAGAGAAAGAAATTGAAGGAGCTAGCCGGCGAGGATTACACTCCGCCGCAAATTGACTGGAAGAAGTATTACGAACAGCGAAGAGGCAACGCGTCGCAGTCCAAGAAGGACGGCGAGACCAAGTAAGCACAGGGCGAACGAGGGCCATTGCGCCAGCGCCGCCCGGACACTTAGCGGGGCGTGCGAGGGACGCGATGCCGAATGGGACCGGCTGGGCCAAGCAGTTTGACTGCTTGATTCCGGGGGAGATTCGTCGACGCGGCTATGAAGAGCTAGCCGCGGCCCGACTGCTTGTAACGGCGGTGTTCAGCATCGTCTCCGGTAGCTTCGTGTTGCCGATGATCGCCGGCAGACACTTCGGAGATTTTCATCTTCGCTGCGCTGCCGGGCTCGGCGTGCTGACGTCGCTCGCGCTGCCGCTGCTTTGGCTCACGCGAAATCTGGCTGTGGCAAGCCACCTTCCGGTGATGGCCCTGGTGGTGACCCTCTCCACGGCAATGACTTTTGGCGATGGTTTGCACGGCTTTTCGCTGGTGCTCGTGGGCGCCATTCCGATCCTCTCGGCTTTGCTCTGCGGCACGCGCGCGGCAATCGGCTGGTCAGGCGCGATGCTGATCTTCCTGATGGTCAATGGCGCCACGCGCTGGCAATCAGGGGACCAGGAGACCGCCGCGTTGCAATGGTACACCGGAGCGGCGATGTGCGCCCATCTGGTGTTTGCCATCGTGTTCTCCAGCCAGCGCGAACACGCGGAGCAACAAATCCGAATTCGGCACGGCGAGCAGCTCGCTCAACGCGACCAGCTTCGGCGGTCCGAGAAGTTCGAAAGCCTCGGCGCGATGGCCAGCGGCATCGCTCACGATTTTAACAACATCCTGGCCGCAATCGTCGCCAACGCGGAAGTCGGCAAGCTCAAGGCCAAGCAAGGCATCGCCTCTGCCGATGAGGTCGAGGCGATTCTGTTCGCGTCTCGCCGCGCCGCCAAACTGATCAAGTCCTTGCTCGACTTCGCCGGCCGCGGTTTTCGCCGCCTGGAATCCGTCAATCTTGGAGAACTCGTCAGCAGCGTGACTCGGATGATGAGAGTCTCCACTCGACATCAGCTGCTGGTCTCCGAGCGAAGCAAGCCGCACTACGTCAAGGGCGACCCGGGCGAGCTCCAGCAAGTCGTGTTAAACCTGATCGTCAACGCCTCCGAGGCGTACAACGAAGCGTTTGGCGAGGACAACCGGCGAGGCGTGATTGAGCTCACCTATGGCACGCTCGGCTGGCGAGAAATCCGCGATTGGAACCCTCTGATCGAAGCGGAGTTGAGCGAATCGAGGTACGCCTACATTCGTTGCGTGGATCACGGCCTGGGTGTTCCTCTCGAGCAACGACAGCGTATCTTCGATCCGTTCTTTACCACCAAGAAAACGGGCACCGGGCTGGGGCTCGCCTCGGTCATCGGCATCGTCCGCGCGCACAGCGGGGCCATTCATTTCGATGAAACTCCGGGAGGCGGCGCCACCTTCACCGTACTGCTGCCGGTCGGCACTCCCCACGTCAGTCCCGCTGCGGTGGCTGAGCAACGCAATCAACCGCTTCCTGACCACCTGCACGTGCTGGTGATCGACGACGACCCCAGTGTCGTTCACTCCACCTCACTGCTGCTCTCTGCGGCGGGATGCGAGGTCAAGGCGGCCCGCAGTGGAGATGAAGCCCTCGAACGCAGCGACCTTCACGAAATGCAACTTGCCGTGCTCGATGTGGAGATGCCCGGCATCAGTGGCGAGCCGCTGATCGCGGCCCTGCGCGAACGGGCGCCGAACTTGCCCCTCGTGCTGATCAGCGGCCGCAGCCCGAACGACATGTTCCAGCGGCTGGACGGTTCCGGAATTGCGTTCGTTCAGAAGCCGTTTCAGTACTCATCGCTGATGGCCGCCATGTGCGATGCGCTCAGTCAGAGAAGCGCATATGGTCCGCCGCACCCCCACATCGCCGCCAATCCCGCCTCAGCGGCCTCCTCCGAATCAACGACAAGCCCGGACCCGCAAGGTTGAGTCAAGTTCAAACAGGAAACCCGAAGCGTCAGCGAGGGATCGAACCGCTTTCCAGCGAGGCGTTCTAACAGTTCTCACGCCACCGTTTCGAGCCCGCGGATGCCGACGCCGGTGCTGCTGCCGAAGCGTTCGATCTCGACACCCATCTGCTGAGCAATCGAAACGAACAGGTTGCTGAATGGAGTGTTCTGTTGCTCGTCGTGCGCGATGTAGGCGCCGTGGCGGAACGGGCCGCCGGCGAGCAGAATCGGCAGGTTCCGCCAACTATGGGCGCTGGCGTTGCCTAGATTGGAGCCGTAGAGAATCGTTGTGCTCTCCATCAAGCTCGCGCCTGGCTCGTCGATCTTGGCGATCCTGTCCAGAAAGGAGTTGAACGCGGTGAACTCCGCCTCTTCGATGATCCTCAGCTCCTGGATCTTGTCCGGATCCTTGCCGTGATGAGACAAGCCATGCCAATCGTTGCTGACACCGGGAATCACGGGCACGGCGTTCATGCCACTGAGCTGAAAGGTGATGGTTCGAGTGGAGTCGGATTGCAAGGCGAGCGCGATCATGTCGTACATCAGCCGTTGCTTGGCGATCGCGTCATTGCGGTCGGCAACATCGACGGGCGGCTTGGCATCCACCTTCGGTTTCGGCCGATGAAGCCATTGGCGTGATTGATGGAGCCGCTGTTCGAGATCGCGAATCGCCGTCAGGTACTCATTTAACTTGTGCTTGTCCGCCGCTCCCAGTTGCTGCTCGAGCTGGGTGGCTCGGCCTCGGATAGTGTCCAAGATGCTCTTTCCTCGGCGCAACTGGCTGAGCTCCCCTGCCAATTGCTCCTCGGTGCTGGCGACGAACAGGGCTTCGAACAGCTGCGCGGGCGACGTCATGCCGGGAATTTCCACGCCATTGGCCGTCCACGACATCGACCGGCCACTGGTTGACAACGCCAGGTAGGGAAATCGCGTTTCGACGCCGATCTTGTCGGCGATCAACTGGTCGATCGAGATGGTATTGCGAAAGCCGGCCAACCCCGGACGCGGAGCGGAGGTGAGCCAAGTCAGCTCGGAAGCGTGACCGTTGTTGCCTTGTTGCTCAGGATGAGACAGCCCGGAAATGACGGTCAACCGCTCTCGATGCCCGGCCAACTTTTCGAGATATGGAGTGAGCGTGTAGTCTCGACCGGGTTGCTCGGGAAACAGGTGGGGAGTGTGGAATCCCAACGTCGCGCACATCGCGACAAATCGCTTGGGCGGCTTGATCTCGGCAGCCCCCAAAGCGCGCTGCCCCAGCGACGGCCCCATCGCCTCGAGCAACGGCAATCCAATGCCGACGGCGCCCGCGCCGCGCAACAACTGACGGCGTGAAATTGGTTTGCGAGGAATCAACATGACTCGGGAGCCTCTCGATCGGCGTTGGTAGAGGACATTTCAAAAATCTTCCCTGGCGCAATCGAAGGCAGTTTTTCTGCTGGTTTCATCAACCCGATTGCCGATCGGGAAGTTTTTGAAATGCGTTCGTAGTTCATTTTCGTCGGAACACTTCGCTCAACACGACCATCTCAATCAGTTCCCGCACCTGAAAACCGTCGGGGCGCGCCTGCTCCAGAATCTGGTCCACTGCCTGGCGATCGGAGAATCCCAACTCTCGGCCCGTCGCAAAGGTCAGCAGTTTGCCCACAAACGCTCGCGCCAGTCGCTCCTCGTCCCCGGCCAGCAGATCGCGAAACTCCCAAAAGTTGGCGAAAGCCCCGGCACCTTGGACCGTACCGCTGGCATCCACGGCCGGGCCGAGACGATACGGCACACGGCGCCCATTGACTTGCCGATCGACTCGCTCGCCCTCTCCCAAACTGCGAAATCGTTCGCGCCACCCGCCGATCGGATTAAAGCTCTCCATGGCGAAGCCCGGTGGGTCGATTTTTTGATGACAGCCACTGCAGGAATCCAGATTGCGATGCCGATCGAGCAGCTCACGCAGAGTCGACGCGCCACGAATGTCGGGCTCGACGCCCGGAACACCGGCGGGCGGTGGAGGCGGGGTCTCACCTAGCAGTCGCTCCATCACCCATACCCCGCGCACCACGGGTGACGTGTTCGTGCCGTTGGCGGAAACTTTGGCGACACTTGCCTGTCCCAACAGACCGCCTCGTACGCTGCCGGCCGGCAGCGCTACGCGTTGGACCTCCGGCGATTCCACGCCTTCGATTCCGTAGTGCTCGGCGAGCCGATGGTTGAGCCAAGCGTAGTCGGGCTTGATCAGGTCGCGCACGCGAGAGTTTTCGTCCACCAGCCCCGCAAAGAAACGGCGAGTCTCCTCTAACATGGAATGCTGGAGGAAAGGATCGAATTCGGGAAACAGATTGCGGTCGGGACTCGTGAACTCGATGTCTCGCAGATTCAGCCAAGCGTCAGTGAAGTCGACGACAAATCGTTCCCTGCGCGGATCCGCCAGCAGACGCCGCGTCTGGGCGAGCAACTTCTCGGGATGCCGCCGCAGCTCGCCGGCTACCGCGGTCCGCAGCAGCTCGCCGTCCGGCGCTGTCCGCGTCAGGAAGTAGGACAATCGCGACGCCAGGGCGAAATCATCGAGCCAACCCGGCTGCTCCGGCAAAAACAAAAACTCGGGCGAACAACAGATCGCGGCGACGGCGGTTCGCAACGCCGCTTCCGCAGAGGCGCCGTCGGCGCGCTGCTGCTCGAACAGCGTCATGAACGTCTCCACCTGCTGTTCAGTCGCCGGGCGACGAAACGCGGCGGTGACGATTCGACGCAACACGGCGCGAACTTCCGTCGGCGGGTCGGCCAGCTTCAGCTCGAACTGTGGCCGGTACCACGGCTTGGTCTTGGCGCTGGGATTGGACGGCTCAACTTCAACCCGCTGGAGCCCCGCAAAAATCAGCTGATGTCCTCGCGAAGGGAACTCGTCAATCAGCGGTCCTTCCAGCTCGACGTGCTGGACGGCAAATCCCGGTCCGGGATAGGACTCGATCCCGTTCTTGCGAATCTCGTTGTCCTTGTCGTGCAAGCCCCATGGCGTCAGCTCAACCATGTACCGCTCCTTCAGCCACGCGGTGACTTCCACCGTCGTTGGGGCTCCGGGCGGAAACGCTCGATATGCAAACGTTGGCCGTTCGGCGCCGCGAGCAAAGGTGGTGGCTCCAATGGCAACCGTCACCGGTTTCTCGGATTGGTAGGCGTATCCGGTGACGCGGATCTTGTAGCGCCCCGTGGTTCGGACGTTGGCGGAGCGCAACATGCCGGACGGATAGGCTTGCGATCGAAAGAACACCACGGCGCCGTCGGGTAGCTGCTTCCAAGCTGAGCCGATAAAACGCTGCCCTTCGCTCGTTTCCGAGTAGGTGGCCCGCTTGACCTCGGGCGCTTTGGCCTTCAATTCCGAGGCAATCGCCGCGTCCAGCACCAGATCCGCCGCCTCGAGATACCGCTGCAGCTGCACCATGGAAATCGAAAGCGACTCGCCGACATTGTCGAATTCGTGAGAGCGTCCGTCTTCCGGCAACAGGTTGGCCAGCTCGACCCGCGTCCCGAACAGGTCGTTCATGGTGTTCTCGTACTCGCGGCGATTTAAGCGACGAAAGACCGTGCCTTTCCGCGCTTCATGAGCCGCCGCGAGCGGCCCTGCGAGAGTCTTGAGAAACTGCTGCACTTGGCTCGGTCGTGGCCGCTTCTGGGAGGGCGGCGGCATCTCGCCGACCTGCACACGGTCGTACAATCGCTCCCATTGGGCAAACGTCGCCGCGTCTCCCAAATCGCGTCCGAGGCCCGTGATCGAAAGGCCACCTTCCCGGGTGTCAGCATTATGGCAGTCAGCGCAGTGTTCGGTAAAAAACGCCTGCAGAGGCTCCGCGAAGTCGGCCGCAGCGACATCCAGCGCGGTGAGGCAGCAAGTCAGCAGACAAACGGCCGCCGACTGCCGCAACCCGCTAGGCAAAAGGAGTGGGTGGGCGAAAGGGAGCTGATTTGTGCTGCGATGAGACATGTGTGGAAGACTACGGCATAAGGGCCCATTCGCCGCTGCTTCGCAATTCCGGCGGCACCGGTCCAGAGTAGTGGGCCGCCAGGTCCTTGTCTATCCATTCAAGGCTGCCTTCGTTCTTCCCAGCAGCCCGCTGTCGGGATGCCCGCTGCCCTTCAAGTTAAAGACGGCCGTGGCAAAAAACTGCTCGCGCCATGGAGAGCTCACATGCTGGTAATCCTCCAGCACGGCCGAGGCGAACTTGTAGTCGTGGGCGTCGCTGCCCTTGAGAAACAGCACTCGCCGGGCAGCCTGGATCAGTGTATGCGCGTCGCCGCCCGACTCCAGGAACCCCCTCACCTTGCCGGCGGCTCGCGACTTGTTGTGCGTGACATCCGCCAGAATCTCTTCAATGGCGGTGTCACCGGCGCCGTCGGGGGAGACTGCTTGCAGAGCATCTATCGTCGTATCGCTCAAGGCGCCGCGAGACTTTGCCGACTCGCGAAACATCGGATTGAACGCGCACGCCTGCAGCAGCAAGCGGCGGCGCGTCGCATCGTCCGAGGCGTGCTCCCAGAGAAATCGCATGGCGTTTGCCGTGGTGAGCCCATGCAGGCCAATGATGCCTGGCTGTCGCATCAGCAGCTCGCCGGCGCCGACGAACACCCCATCCCAAATCGACTGGGGTCCCGCGCCGCCGGCCAGCGACTCGACGGCCAGCTCCGCGGCCGCGCTGGCGCCTTCTTTGCGGAAGGCTTCGAGCAAAGCCTTCGCCACGCCTTCATCCGCGCGCCCGCTGAGCCAGTTCTCGGGAAACTTCTCCAACCGCGATTCATGCTGGCGCCAGTCTCGATCGGGAGCTAAGTCACTGTTGGCGGGGTTCGGCTCGTCATTGTGATTCAACAACGCAAACGCCAGTGATCGCATCACCGGCTCGGCGAGCTCCCAGCCGATCACCTGCAACGTGCGCCACGCGTTGGCCAAGTAGATGGCCTTGTGGCCGATGGAGCGGAAATCGCGAGCCGCATACCGCGCGAACAGCTCAAACACCTGATTGGCGCCCGCCGTTCTCACCAGTCCGGCCGTTGCGACATCGGCCTTCTCCTCATCCCAGGTCTCCATCGCCTCGACAAACATCGGCGCGGCGCGGGCCGCGTCGGGCACCTTCGACTCTTGGACCGGCGCCATTCGCCAACCGCCCCGGCGAACCTCGTCGGCCTGGGACGACTTGAAGTAGTCGAGCGCCCAGAAAATGGGCAGCCAGCGGTCGCTATCCGGTCCGTTCAAACTTGCCAAATGACACGAGTTGACGACCAGCACACAGTGAAACTTGAAGCCAACCGCTGGCCGCGGCTGCACGTTTCGCACACCGGCCAGCAACAACGCGCCAAGCACTTCCCGATACGAAGCTCCGGATCGAATGCGTTCGGCAACTCGCTCCAGAAGCTGCTCTCGCGACGTGTCCTCAATCAATCGCACGAGCGGCTCCAGGTCGCGATGGAGCGGGGCCAAGTTTCCGGCCTGTCGTGCTTCCTCGGCCGACACTCGCGGCAGCCGTGACAAGAACTCGAAGCCACCTGCCAGCGCCAACGACGAAGTGGAGCACGCCAGGAACCGGCGACGCGATGTTGACTCGTGCATAACAAGGCCTGTGGTGGATGGAGTTGAAGCGGGAAATATCGCCCCGTTTGACGGACTAGAAGTCCGTCGTACGCAGAATCTGTCCGTCGTACGCAGAATCTGTCCATCGTACGCAGAATCTGTCCGCCGACGTCAATTGTCCGCCGCGTCGGGGCCCACGCAAGCGAATCTCAAGGAAAAATAGTGCGACTGGTGAATCGTGCGATCCCCGGTGTCCCGAACCTTGCGCCAGATCTCCGCCATCATTCGCTCCAGCCGTTCACGATGCTCCGGCAAGTCGGCGAGGTTATGCAACTCGGCGGGGTCCGCTTCGAGATGATAGAGCTCGTCGTAGTCGAAACCGTTAAAGACCAGCTTCCAGCCATCCTGCCAAAGCACGCGTTGCATCAGCGGAAATCGCGTCCCGTGGTACTCCGCGTAGCCGGTGCGAAATTCGTCCACGCCACCGGGGCCCTGCAAAAGGCGAACGAGGGATCTCGAATCCGTCGTTGTCAGCGTGGCCCCACCCAATTCGCATAGCGTCGGCGCCAAATCGGCGATGCTCACGGCCGCTGGCGTTTCGCCGACCGCCACTCCCGGGCCGGCGATGATCAAGGGGATGCGGTAGATCTCTTCGAAGCCGCCGAAGTTGTGGGCGTCAAAACCATGAGCTCCGACATACCGGCCGTGGTCGGAAAGAAACACGACCACTGTCTGGTCGAGCTTGCCTTGACGCTCGAGCGCGTCGAGCATCCGCCCGCACAACTCGTCAACCTCCGTGATGCGTCCGAAGTAACAGCCTCGCGCAGCGCGCCAATGAGCTTCGTCGATGTTGGCGCCAATCTCTTGCTCGCGGCGATAAATGTTCGGACGCCCCGTCATGTCATCGCGGAAATTGGCGGGCAATGGCAATGACTCGATGTCGTACCGCTGCCACGCCTCGCGTCCGACGACCAACGCCTCGTTGGGTTCGGAAAAGCTCACGCAGCAGCACCACGGCGAAGGGCCGTCTTCCACGGACTCGAGAAAACGCAGTGCGTCCACGACGGTCAGGCCCGGATAGCGATCCTCGATCGGCGTGTCCGTAACGCCCCAGTGGAGCAGCCGCCGGTATCCTTTGCGCCCCTCGATGTAACCGGTCAACGACGGATCCAATTCGTAAAGCGACGGCCCGTCATCCCCCCTTCCCAAACCCGCGACGTGCTCCGCGCCCTTGACCACGCCCTCCTGCCAGCCGAAACGAGCGACATCGTGCGTTGGCTCGATGTGCCACTTTCCAAAATACGCGGTGCGATAGCCGGCTGCGGCGAGTCGTTGCGCGAAGTGCGGATGCGCGGTTCGCAACACAAATTGGTCGTCGTCATGAGCGTGCTCAATTTCGAGCACGCCATGATTATGTGGCATCAACCCCGTCATCAAGCTTGCCCTGGCCGGAGAGCACGTGGGGCTCGTCGTATGGGCGTTCGTAAAATTCAGGCCGCGTCGACGTAGTTGATCGAGTGCGGGAGTTTGGCAGACATGGCCGTCCTCCACGGTCTCGGCCTGCATGCCATCGGCGATAATGAGGAGCAGATTGGGGGCGTTAGACATAGTTGTCCCTTCAAGGTCGCTTGGCGTGAGCGGACGTTCAACAAGTCAGTCAGGATCGACAACGTTAGCGGTCATCTCGTAGCAGGCGGATCGCTTCGTCAACCGCTTCGCGTTGCGACGTCCGCAACGAGACGCCGGGCCGAGCTGCGCGGAGCAAAGCGACCGCCTCTTCAGCGTCGCGGGCGAGTTGATTGGCAACAAGCCAGATCGCCGCCACCATGCCTGTCCGGCCGTGCCCGTTGGCACAGTGAATCAGAACACGTTGCCCCGCTGGGACTTCAAGCGAGCGGACCAGCTCAACGAGCTCCGCTGCAGGACGCACACCTCCGTCCAGAATCGGAAAACAACGATATCCGGCCGTATCTCGCTGTGTCGAAGGATCACCCAACTCGCACGTCAGATCGCAAAACACGGTGACGTTTGCAGGACACTCCCTTGTTCGCAGTCGTCGCGCCAACCACAATTGGCTGTTCACCTCGTGGCAGGGACACTCTCGGGAGCAGCATGCCCACATCTCCCAGACAACTCGGGCAAACAACAGATACGGGAACAGCGCCAAAGCGGCAATTGGGCGGCGACGACCATTGGGCAGTTTTCCGAACAGCCGCGCATCGCCCAGCGCGTACGCAACCGCCACCAGGGCAAGCGAAACGGCAGGCCAACCGAGCCACATGAACCAGCCGCCCTGTAGTGCCTGAGCGCCGAGCGCCAAGGCCAGCAATGAAAATGCAAAGGCCTCGGGAACACGCACGGCACGTGACTCGCAAGGTGGATCGGACGATGCTAACTACTTCCCGCCGCCCTCGGCCTGACCGCCGCTCTTTTCATCCGACTTCGGTCGTGGCTTGAGGTACTCCAGCAAGTCAGCCATCTCTTGGATGGTGATGTCCTTCTCCACGCCTTCGGGCATGAGAGACACGTTGCTGGCTCGGATCTGCTCGATCTCCGAGCGTCCGATTGTCTGTTCCTTGCCCTCCCCCATGCCGAGCACAACGGCGTCGGGAGTCTCGGTGACAATCAGTCCGCTAAACACCTCGCCATCGACGGTGCGCACCGCGTAGGCGGTAAATCGGGGCTCCACCTTGGAGTTGGGATCCAGAATGTCGTAAAGCAGCGCCAGATGTGACCGGTTCCTGACATCACTGAGGTCGGGACCGAGTTGGTGGCCCTGGCCGTTCAGCCGGTGGCACTTGGCGCAGATCCGTTGAAACACCTTCGCCCCCCGGTCGCCGGAGCACTCGAGTGTCAGCGCATCCCGATACTTCTCGGCGACCTGTTGGCGATTCGACGAAACGGCTCCGCCGAACAACTTGGACGCGCTCGCCAGAATCTCCTGGTCGCTGTGCTTCAAAAGTCGCACGCGTTGGTCCACGCTCAGCGCGGCTGGCTGCATCCGCTCGCCCTCCATCGCCTGCAACATCTTTTTGATCGACTCGGTGCGTCGCAACAAAATCTCAAGCGCCGAACCGCGCACCTGCGGGCCCAGCTCAGCCCAACGCTGAAGAATGACGTCAGCCGCTTGCGGCGAGCTGGTTGACCCGAGTGCGCCAATCGCCGCCTGTTGAACTGCGACGGGATTGCCACTGGCCAGCAGTTCGTCGAGCGTCCGCAATGATTCCGCGGGAGGCTGATACCCAAGCAGGCCGATGGCAGCGACGCGATCCGGCACGGTCCGCTTCGCATTCAGTGCCGTCTGCTGGCTCGTCTGGAGAAACCGTTTGACGCCGTCGACCCCGGCTAGGCCCTCGGGCGGCTTGCCAAGCACACCGGCGAGGCTTGTGCGGCCGAGCTGACCGCGATGCCGGGGCAGCCCTTGGCCAAGGCCGGTGATCAGGGCCGCGCGCCACCATGCGTTCTCGACTTTGCCGACGCCAATGGCAGTGAACAAACGCGACATTTCGCCCAGGTCCCCCTTGGCGCCGACGATCGAAGCGAGTCGGGTCAGCAAAGTCGCCTTCTCGGCCGTGCCTTGCTCCATGAATGTTGGCGTCTCGAGCAACTCGACGGCCACATCCGCCGCACGATCCTTCAGCGACGTCAACAATCCACGAGAGAACCAATCATCTTCGCCGTCGCGCGCCGCCAAGCGGGCCAGCACAGGGGTCGCGCTGGCGGACTCCGTGGCGCCCAGCGACAATGCCACTTGAAATCGCACTCGAGCGTCCTCATCGCTTGAAGCCGTCAATAATGCATGCAGCACATCAACCAGATCGATGTACCGCTCCGCCAACAACGCGGCATCCCGTCGCACGATCGCGTCGTCATCGGCAATGGCGGCGAGCACATCCGCCGAGCGGAGCCGGCCGATGCCCTCGAGCGTCCACAACGCATGCTGGCGAGCTGACGGGAGCTTGTCCTTCTGAAGCAATTCGCGCAGCGTGTCCTCCGCCTCCGTCGCCTGCTGCTCCACCAACAATCGCTGCCCGAGGAATTGGCGCCAACCGTTCTCGCTCGATAGCAACGCCGCCGTCTCGGCCACGGTGCCCGGTGCTTGGAAGGGCCGCGGCTGCGCATCGCCTGCGGGACGAATCCGGTAGATGCGGCCGCGATCCTCGCCGGCCCGCCAATCGAGCTTCTCCGCGATCTCGGGCGGCAGGAATTTGGGATGCTCGACCCATAGCCGGTACATGTCGGCCAAGTACAAGGCGCCGTCCGGTCCAGTGGCGAGGCTCGCGGGCCGGAACCACGTGTCGGTGGACGCGATGAAGTCGGCCTTGTCCCGTGCACGCCGCGCTTCCAACCGCAAACCATGCGGCTCGACGATCGAGTGCGTGACGAGATGCCCGATCGGCTCACAGACAAACACGCTATTGGCATAGGCGGGTCCGAGCCAATCGCCGTTGTAGGCCGTGACGCCGCAGGCGGAAGTGTGCGTCCCCGCGTGCGAGAGATAGTTGCTCTTCATCTCCACCAATGGATAGACCCGCGTGTCCTCGCCCGATTTGCCGACGTCATAAGAACCCAGCCCGGCGACGAAATACGGATTTCGTTCCAACGTCGTGGGCTGCATGAGCGTCGTCATGATCGGATTGCGGTTCGAGCAATAATAGCGATGCCCTCGCCTGTCCACCGTGTTGCCGAACTGCCCCATCCCGCTATCCGGTTCGAATTTTCCGTTGCGGGGATCGAAGCGAAAATCCTTGCGGGGCATCGCGACGGGTTTGTCGACGCCGCCTCCGGTGATGGAGCCGGGGCCGTAGTTCAGATGAACCCAGTTATCCATCCCCCAGCGCGGGTTGCCGATCTGCATCTGCGGATGCGCCGGCGTGAACCCGTCATAGAGCACCTGCCTCACGTCAGCGACGTGGTCTCCGTTGGTGTCCTGCAGAAAGAGAATCTGCGTCTGCGCGCCAACGAGCAGCCCGCCGCGATACGGCATCAGACTGTGAGCGAAATTCAACTTGTCGGCGAACACATGACGCCGATCCATCACGCCATCGTGGTTGGTGTCCTCCAACAGCACGACCTTCGAAAGCGGATCGCCGCCCTGCTCGGGCCCAATTGGGTAGTCCGTGTATTCGACGACGAACATTCGACCGTGATCGTCGAATGCGATTGCCACCGGATCGCGCACGAGCGGCTCGGCTGCGACCAGCTCCAGCTTCAGGCCGGGTTCGATCTGCATCGCCGCCATCGACTCGGCGGGCGACTTAGGCGGCGCCGTCTTTTCGTTCACCCAGTGGCGTCCGCCGCGAACGCCCTCGATCACTTCTAACGCCTGGTCCTGGGCGGCAAGGTTGCCGCAGAACGCCATGCCGAACAACAGCATCGTCCAATTGAACCGCCGCATGGAGATCCTCACTCCCTTCAGGTCAAAGCGTTGGCTGAGCCGGCTGGTCGCCGCTTGGGCTGGCGCCGCCTCCGAATAGATGGAACCAGTTACTTGCTCGCCGACTTTCCGGCGAACGCGTCGTACTGGGCGGGGATGTCGGCCTGTTTCACGTCGCCCTCGTGAAACAGAAAACGATACCGGAACGTCACCTCGTCGCCCGGCTTCAGCGTCATATTGCCGGTGCCTTCCGGCTTCTTTTCAAAGTCGGAGATCCCAAACGGGTTCGCGGCGACAAGACCGTAGGCGCGAGCATGCCACCAAGTCGGATGCCGCGGATTGGTGGGGTGATCAAAGATCGCGACGCCAACGGTGTGTCCTTCCACGGGCGCCCAGTAGTCAACCCACTTGGCGCGCTTGCCCCAAATGGCCGTGCCCTCAACGCCCTCGCTGTTGACCGCTTGTCCTTTGGCCGTGTGGTTGCCGCGTTTCTCGTCGGCCTGCAGTCGCAAGAGCGGATTGGTGCGAATGCCCATCGTCCCCTCTTTCGTGTCGCCGATCACCACCTGCCCGTTGCTGGCTTTCAGTGTCACTTGGTAGTCGATGTATCGGCCAACGTCGTTGGCGCCGAACGAGACCACTCGCTCGTCCGTGCAGACCACCTTGCCATCGCTGGCGGTCCAGTTGTTTTGCGTGACGATCCGGTTGCCATCCACCTTCATCGACTGCTGGATGATCTTGCCGGGCGCCTGATCCTTGCCGCCTGGGTACTCCATCCAGAAACGCACCTTGTTCACGTCATCGTGGGTGAACCACAGCGACTTGTGATGCGGATGATCCTTCGCCTCGTTGTCGACGCCCTCCTGCATCGGATAGTTGCGCGTCATGGGCGTCTGATGCGGGCCGAGAATCGGGTAGAGAATCGGCTTGGAGTGTCCTGTGAAGACGTACTCAGTAAACAATTTGCCGTCGATCGTGACGGTTGCCTTGCCCTCGGACTGGACGATCTTGACGTCGGCGGCGACACACGGGACACCGATCATCGCAATGGCCGCCAAGAATAATAGGCTGGCGCAGGGAAGCTGTCTTTTCATCGGTTCGAACATCTCGGGTGGAGTGCGGATGTGGATTAATCGATAGGTGATCGGGAAGGAGGCCCGAAGCGTAAGCGAGGGATGAGCGGTGAAATACGGGAGTAATCTGAAGGAAACCCGAGGATCAAACCGCTCCCTACCTGGCGTCACTTCACTTGGCGCCAAGCTCGCGAATCGACACGTTGCGGAACGAGACGGGGTCATTGTGTCCGGCAAAGCCGAAGTGACCGGCCGATCGCTGCGCGCCGGGAGGGACGGGGCCGTCTTTTGACTCGCGAACCTCTTTCAGGTCCGCGTCGACGATGGTGTAGCCGTTCAGCTCCACTTTCACGTGGGATCCCTGCATGGTCACCTGTTGGAAATTCCACTGGCCGGTCGGCCGCAAGTAGCCCCGATGAGCCGCGACCAGGCCGTAGACCGAGCCGTGATACTGCCGAGGATCGAGGCTCTTGTACTTCTCGTGATCGTCGTCGAGCACCTGCAGCTCCAAGCCGTCCAGATGCGGGCGCCCCTTGCCGTCAAAGCGGATGGCCAGGCCGTTGTTGCCGCCAGGCGGCAGCTTGAACTCGAGTCGGGATACGAAGTCGCCGTACTCTTTCTTGGTGAACAGGTTGCCGCCTTGCCCCTCCTTGCATGACACGGTGTTGCCCTGGAACTCGTAGCTGTCGACGTCGCCCGTCCACAGATCGCGTTTCTCGTCGCCCAACAGCGGTGTGAACCCGTCCGAGTCCTTGCCGGCCAGGTAGGCGTTCGCCTCGTCGCCGCCGATCTCGCGGAGCCGAATGTTGCGGAAGTAGAGTGTATTGCCGTGGTTCTGCAGCTCAATTTGTTCTCTGGGGAAGATCGGCCGCGAGCGGTCCCAGTAATTCTCCAGCACCACGTCGTCGACGACGGTGTGGTCGTTCAGTTTGATCGTGGCTCGCTCGCCAATCATGCGAATGTAGAACGTGTTCCACTCGCCGACCGGACGGTCCGCCTTCTTCAAGGGGAAGCGGGGGTTCTTCTGATTGTTCCAAAACGAGCCCGATCCCTGATCGGCGCCGTGGCGGAAGTACGGCTCGTGCTCGGTGTCCCAAATCTGAACCTGCGGACTGCCGCGCAAGTAGATGCCGCTGTCGCCCGCCTTCAGAATCTTCCAGTCCACGAACATCTCGAAGTCGGCGTAGTCCTTGTCGGTGCAGAGACTTTGGCCCTTGCCGTCGAACTCGAGCACACCATCGACCACCTTCCAGTGCTCTCGCATGCTCTCGTCGGCCTTGGCCTGAGCCGCGGCCAATTCGTCAGCCGACATGGCGGCTCGCGTCTTGGGATTGCCCACCAAGCCTTTCCAACCCGCCAGGTCCTTGCCGTTGAACAACGGCTTGAACTCGGCAACACGGTCCATCACCGACTTCAAGGTAACTTCCGCGCCGCCGCGCCGCTTGCTCTCATCGGCCGCCTCCATGAAGGCGTAAATCTCCAGCGTCTCCTCGGCGGACACCGGAGGCTTGCCGGTGCGGAGGAACTTGACGATCTCCACTACCAGAGGCCGGTAGGTGTCGTAGGATCCAACCGGCCCCTCGCCCTTGTCGCCCTTGGCGTGCCCGCCGTAGCCCTTGCCTTCGCGATAGATGCCAACCCGTCCGCCTTCCCACTTGCCGGTGACGACGATCTTGCCTTCTTCATCCTTGGAGCGCACGACCGACTGGCATCCCGTGCCCATCACCGTGAACAGCGACTCGACGCCGTGAATGCCATACCAGAACAGATCGGGATGTGTCGCCTCGAGGCTGGCCGGGCTGTGCGTCTCACAATGGCTGACCTTGCCGTAAAGTCCCGCGCGAGCCTCTTGCGTGTTCTTGCCGAATCTCAGCGAGGACGACGAGAACAGCGGGACGTTGGCCGCCTTGGCCTCGCGAAAAATCGTGATTGCATCCTCCAGAGAGCCCGCAATCGGCTTGTCGATAAAGACCGGCTTGCCGGCCTTCAGCACGGGGCGCAACTGCTCGAGATGCGGGCGCCCGTCGTTGGTCTCCAACAAAACGCCGTCCACTTTGGTGAGCAAGGTTTCGATCGAATCGACCACCTCGACGTTGTACTGCTTGATGTCCCGAAGATAGTTCGGCACTCGGCTGACACTGGACTCGATGTCACGGCTTCCCTGTGGATAGACCGCGACGACGCGACAACCAGCCAGCTCCGGCGGCGCGGCCGGGTCGTTCAGGATCTTCGTGAACGCAATCGCATGGGAAGTGTCGAGCCCAATGATTCCCAGTCGGATCTCTTCGGCAAAGGCCGGGGCCGTGGCGCTGATTGCCAGCAGGGTGAGCGCAAACAGAAAACGAAGTGGCAGTTTCATGGTGCTTTGTTGGCAAAAGGCAGGAAGGGTGGCCAAAGGTGAGCTATCGACGAGTGGAACACCCGGCTGGCAAACGCAACGCCTTGATGGTGTGGATCAACGCGCCGCCGATTGCCGGGGCCAGTGGCCCAAACCAAGTGTTCTTCAGTGGCTGCCATGATACACCCGAAGCAAGGCCCATTTCCACAACCACTGTCAGCGCAGCAAAAAGGGCGAGCGTTTTGCGCTCGCCCTACTGAAACCACAATTGCCCAGCGGAAGACGGCACTTTGCCGCAGGAGAAAGACGTTTCCGATAGCCGGTGAAGTGGCTATTCGGTCTTTGCCTCGGATTCGGCGCCATCTTTCACTCCCGGTTCCGATTCCGGAGCCGGAGCTGGAGGAAGTTCTGTCGCCGGAGCCGGAGGAAGTTCTGTCGCCGGCGGAGCGCCTGGCTCGGGGGCCGGCTCCGATTCTCCATCGTTCTTGCCCTTCAGGCCCACCAACACGGCGACAGCCGCGTCAATGTCGGCCGACACATCCGCGTAGTCGGCGCCCTTCTGGCCATGCAATTTCTGGTCGACGTCACCGTAGGCCTTGAACAACGCATCGATTGCCTCGGTCGCCGCCTGTTTGGCTTCACCCTCGAGCTTTTCGGCCAGTCCTTCGACATTCTCCAGCACGTGGCCCACCTCGTGCAGCGGCGTGTGTGCCTTCTCAATGTCACCCGCGTCCATCGCGGACTTCACGGCATCGTGAATGGCAACCAACTCATCGACCGCGGCGGGAAACGTAGTCGCATGAGCTTCGTGGTCGTGGTCATGCTTGGGAATGGGATCCCCTCCGGGAGGCGTCGAACCGCCACCGCAGCCAATCACCAGGGGAGCAACCAAAAACAGGCCGAGAATGGACTTGTACACAATCAATCCTTTGTTGATGAACGGCCCGCCTCAATTGGGCAGGCGATAGGCAATCCGCGAAACCAATGCTGTATTCTTCCCGATCGGGGCGAGATTGCAACCGACCGGCGGGCGAGCGGGCGGGGACTGAGCTGCCGATCCCTCGCGGACGCTCTGACGCTTCGGGGTTCTTGTCCGATGCCTCGCTCACGCTCTCACGCTTCGGGTTTCCTGTACTTCCGATCCCTCGCTTACGCTTCGGGTTTCCTTTCCGATCGACGAAGTTGATTAGCTTCAGACGGGGACTGAGCTGCCGATCCCTCGCTCACGCTTCGGGTTTCCTTTTTGGGCTACTTCACCACCAGCTCGCCGTTCATCACCATCCAATGGCCCGGAAAAGTGCATAAATAGGGATACCGTCCGGGCTTGGAGGGGGCTCGAAAATAGATGTGGAACTCGGTGCCCGGGGACACGACGTCGGTGTGGGCGAGCACCAGGTCGGTTTCGGGAATATAGTGTCTCGCAAACGCCGCCGGATCGGCGACCAAGTGGTTCGCCATTTCACCCACCGTCCGCAGCGAGCCGGGCGCCGTCAGCGCCCAGTTGTGCGGGACGACATCGGGGTTCACCAATACCAGCTCCAACGCTTCTCCCGGGGCTGCGTTCAGCGTTGTCTGGGCGAACGTCAAGTTCTTGCCCGTCTCCAGTCGGATGACTCGCGCTCCAGGGATGCGCTTCGCCCACGGGTTTGGCTTTCGTTCGTCGGCCAGCGCCAGGTCGCTCTCCAATGGGTGCGCGGCGACGACCTTCTCGACCGGCTGATAGCCGGGGAACTTCGCAAACGGCTCTGCCAGACGATTCACCGTCAGAAACAGGTCGCAAGCGTCGCCTTCGCCGACATGCATTCGCAGGTGCAGCTGGCTGCATGGCTGCAATTCGGGGATCTCCAGGAACACCGACCGGCCATCGGGCTGCACGTGGCATGAGGAGATCTCGAGCGGGTCGTGGCCGACCACGCCGGGGTGGCGTGTGGAGAATTCGGGGGAGCCGTATCCGCCACTGAAGCGATAGTTCCAGCATTGTGCAAAGTGACTGCGAGGGTCCTCGGCGATGCGAGACGACACGGGCTCGCTGAAGGTCACGAGGACGCCGTTTTGATGGGCTCGATGGCGAATCGGCAGCTGCGCCCGCGCTCCGGTGTAGCGAACCCGTTGGAAACAACCGTCCTCGGGAGTGTAACTCCCCCAGCCAGCCATCCCACTGACATATAGTTGTCCGTCGCGTGGATGAAAGCGGCCACGATGTGCGCCTGACAGAAACTCGCCCGGCAGCGGCGAGACCGCGCCTTGCAATTGTCCGTCGACTTGGTCGACCAGCAGCAGGAATTGGCTGCCCGCTCCAAACGAAAGATGCACCATCTGGCCCGACAGCGGCCCCCAGCGATTGCTGTCAACATAGACCTGCCCGCCGCTTGAGTTGTCCAACCCGCGAGGCAGATAAGCCAATGGCGCCAGCACCTTGCCGCGCTCGGGCCCGCCCAGTCCAAAGAAGGGCGGCCGCTTGTCCCCGTCGTCGCTGTTGGCCTTGTCCGCAAAGAAGCCGCAGATTTGCGATGCGGGCGTCCAACTGCCTTCCGAACACGGAACCGTGACGAGTCCATCAGGGCGGAGTCCCAATCCATCGGGATTGCGAAACCCGGTTCCCAGCACCTCCACCTTCTCGGCCCCGGCAGAGATCCGGATCAACCCCTGGTTGCCCGACGCCGTATAGAACCGGTTCTGCCGATCTATTTGCAGACCGCAGATGAAATCGTGGCCCGCAGGCGAGGTATCGAACGCGCTGCTGATTCTTCGGTACTCATCCGCCTCTCCGTCGCCGTTGCGGTCAATCAACTCCGTCAACTGGTCTCGACACAGCACGTAAATGCGGTCTTCGGCGACCACCAGCCCCAGCGGCTGATGTAGTCCCGATGCGAATCGACGCCAGCGAGCGGTCTCGCCTTCGTCCGTGACTCGCCACACGTCGCCGTGCATCGTGCAGATCAACGCATCGCCGTTCGACAAAAAGTCATGGCCACCGCAGAAAAGCGGCACGTTCCAAGGATTTTCCGTTGGCATCACGAAGGTGTCGATGACATAGGGCGGTCCCTCCGCGGCCGTCGTCGCAAGTCGCACGGGCAGCTCCAAAGTTTGGGGCCACTGAGCATCGCCGCCCTTTAGCAGCCCTCGCAATGGATGCTCCGCCAGCGGCGCGACGTGCCGCACAAAGCGGCCCTCTTCGGCCCACGGCGCGTCGAGGTAATCCGTTTCCCCGATGCGGAACCGAAACAGGACTCGCTGGCCATGCCGATAGAACCCTCGATATTGGAACGGCAGCTCCGGTTGAGGACGGCCGAGCGGCGTGGCGGTCTCCGTGGGCCGCCCTGCCATCTCCACTCCATGAAGAAATCCGTGCCGGACGCCGGAGAACTTCAAGAACTCGCCCTTCCACACCGCTTCGTACTCAAGCGTCTCGGGGTTGAAGCAGGCAAACACGTCACCGGCGTCACCCAACTGCACACAAACTGCCCGGGGAACCGTCTTGCCCGCGCCTCGAAACACTCCGCATTGCACCGAGCCCAATCGGACATCGTTCCAGCGATTGTCGGCCCAGGTCTGCTCGTTCTGATTCCCCCAGTGGCCTTGCTGCCCGCCATCCAGTCCGGGGAACGCCGCGAGCAACATCGGCACTGCCGGTTGCGTGCGGAAGTGCTCGGCTTGCTTGGTATAAAAATCGTAAATCCGGTCGCGATTGACCGCGTGTTGCCAACTCGGCCAGTCCGCGGGCCGCAAAGGGGCTCGATCGTATTTGAACTCCGCAGGGCGATGCGAGTGCGCGTGCATCAGTGTCATGGCCAACGGCGCCAAGGATTCAGTCGCTTCCTCGGCTCCCAATGTGGTCAAGAACCGAATCACGTCCAGCTGTTGCCGCCGAGTCATGGACTGGGCAAGGCCATCGGGCATTAGGGTGGCCGCGTCGCGCAGCCGAGTCACCTGGTCTCGAGGCACTTTGCGGACGACGCCCGTGGCCGGGTCCTTGAGTGACAATATGTCGTCACCGGGAAGCCGATACCCCTTGAGCACTTCGCCGTCATCCGTCATGGCGTGCCACATCACAAACTCGGGCTTGACCTCGCGACGAGGCCAAAACAACGACTCGACCAGCTGGGTCGGTGTGCGTTGGCGAGCGACCTGAGACAGATCGGGGCCGATCGCTCCGCCATGTCCGAGCGCGCGATGGCACGACAGGCAGGCAAATTTGGCATGAGCAAACACTCTCGCCCCGCGCGCGGCATCGCCATGCTCCGCGGCCGCGGCCACCAATTCCGCCACCAGATCGGCATCATACGGCGCGAATTTCGCCGCCGCCGCCGACTCCGCTGCTGGCTTGTCGAATCGCCATAGCTTTAGCGTGCGATCGCCCGCCGCCGGCTGTGCCAAGGCCGCAACCTCTTCGGTAGCCGCGCCCCGTTGCAGGTGGATCCAGTCAATGTGCCCCGAGCAGCTAAGCCCTCCCTCCACGAGCCGGCCCAACCCCAGCCCTCCGGGCTTGCTCTCGCCGGCTTCGCGCACTCGCTTCACGTTGGCGTCCGCGACGACCTTGCCGTCCACCAACAGCCGCACACGGGAGCTCTCGTAGACCATCGCGAGCCGATGCGGCTTGCCGTCACAGATGTCCACACTGGAGCGGACATGGTCAGGAGTCAGTCCGGGAAAGTAGGCCGTGAAATGTCCGCTGCCACGCATGGAGAAAATCTCCCAGTGCAGCGGCGAAGTTTTGGTCTCGGAGGCAACCAAGATGTTGTAGTTGTCCTTGCGAGCAAGGCTCGCCACGCACTCCGCGGTGAGCGGAAGTTCGCGGATGGACGGGGGGCTCGGGACGACTTGGCTGTGGCCGAATTCACCGGCGGGCCGCTTGACGCTAACCACCGGCTTGGCGCCGCCGCTGCCGGGCGACTTCAATTCGGCGCGAAGCCACTTCAATCCATCCAAGTTTTCTTGGAGCGATTCCGCCGCGTCCAACTCGGGGCGGTGATCCAGAATGCCGATCGGTCCGTCATACCCCGACTCGCGGACCACGCGCATCATTTCCAGTTCATGCTCGCCCTTGCCCAGCCCAAGGATCTTTGGCTCCGGCGTGGCCCGCATCCCGTTAAGGTTGAGGCAGTGGACCAACGGCTTCATCGCTGCCCAATGGCGTTTCCAATCGCCAATATGCTCGTGGCCGTGGTGGAAGTTGTAAACGATGCCAACGTGGTCGTAGCCCATTTCGCGGAGACGCAGACAGACGGCGACCATATTCTCCGGTTCGCCCGCCCAGCCGCCGTGGTTGTAGATTCCCAGCTTGCATTTCATTTCGGCCGTCTGCTTGGCCAGCGGCGCCATCGCTTGTGCCGCCAGCTCGACCCGTTCCGTTTGCGTGGCTGCGTCGGGGCTGGGCATCATCCGCCAGATCTGCGGATGCAAGTCATGCTTCTTGAACAGCTCGAAGGCTTGCGGATGCTCGCTCCAGAAAGCGAAGTACTCGATGCCGTGCTGCTTGTATTGGAGGATCTCCTCCTCGAACGACTCAACATGCTCGGCGCGCCAATCGTAAGCGCAACGGCGCAGGCCGAGCGTCTTCAGCATCTGAGCCCGCTGCTGAGGTGACCGCTTCGTGGCATCGAACGGGACAATGCACCAAGCCACCAACCGCTCGGACGCCAACTGGGCATCGAAGGCGGCTGCCGCCGCGGGACGCTGCGTTGGGGGCGACGTTGGGGTCGATTGGGCGAAAGCGGAGGCGGTGATCAACAATACCGTCGCCGCGCAGCATCGCGCGGGACAGTTTCGCGGAAGGTTCGACATAAACTCAGCCGGGTTTTGTAGTTGTCGGTGGGGGGTTGGTTCGTAAACGGAAGGTCCGTTCGCGGGCCATCGACACATGATCAGAGGCGAATGGGAGGGGCAGAAGGCCGTTGAAAACACCAGCTACCTCCGACCCAACATCCCGTAAATATAGCCTTTGGCGAGCGCCAATCGGTGTTCGCCAAAGGCGGCTCCGCCGATCGGCCGCAATCCGGTGTTCGACAAGGGGATAGATCTTGTCATAATTAAACAGTGCGGGATTTCCATTCCGCCCCCCACCTTCACCGCGGCGTGACGCCTTCCGCTCGATAACAAGGAGCGCCAGGCCCCTCGGAATCTGGCCAATAACGTTGACCGCTTCCGACTGCTGCTCCTACCCTGCATCCCACTGAGTTCCGTTCAGCCATGAATCGAACCTCTAGCCGATCTCTCGCTTTCCTTGCCCTCACTTTGCTTTCTACCCAGGCTGCCACCGCGGCGGAGCCCCTGCAATACAATCGGGACGTGAGGCCCATTCTGTCGGCGCACTGTTTCTCCTGCCACGGTCCGGATGAGGCCGGTCGCAAGGCGGAGCTGCGGCTGGACCAGCGCGACGCCGCGTTGGAGACACTGCAGCCCGGCAAGCCGGAGGAAAGCGAACTGCTGGCCCGGGTGCTCAGCGACGACCACGATCTGATCATGCCGCCCGTGGAGGCAAAGAAGCCGCTGAGCGACGAGCAGCGCGAGATCCTGAAGCGTTGGATTGAGCAGGGCGCACCTTACGAGCAGCATTGGTCGTTCGTCGCGCCGCAAAAGGTGGAGCCACCCGCCGTGAGGCAAGCCGGTTGGGTCCGCAACTCGATTGACCCCTTTGTGCTGGCGAGGCTGGAGGCGGCTGGACTGACGCCGTCTCCCGAAGCCGCGAGACCGACGCTAATTCGCCGTGTCGCTCTCGATCTCAACGGCGTCCCTCCGACTCTCGAAGAGTTGCAGCGATTTGCCGCGACAAGCGATGAAAACTGGTACGAGCAGATGGTGGACTACTATCTGGCGAAGCCCGCGTTCGGCGAGCGAATGGCGCTGAATTGGCTGGATGCGGCACGCTATGGCGACACCAGCGTCTTTCACGCCGACGGCCCGCGCGACATGTGGCCGTGGCGCGACTGGGTGATCAACGCTTACAACTCAAACATGCCGTTCGATCAGTTTACGATCGAGCAACTCGCCGGCGACCTGCTGCCGAACCCGACTCCTCATCAACAGATCGCCTCGGGATTTAACCGCCATCACGCCACCACCGACGAGGGCGGCGCGATCGCGGAGGAGTGGCGAGTGGACTATGTGGTCGATCGCGTTAAGACGACTTCCAACGTGTGGTTGGGCATTTCGATGGAATGTGGTCAGTGCCATCGACACAAGTTCGATCCGATCACCCAAAAAGAGTACTACCAATTCTTCGCTTTCTTTAATCAGACCAGCGATCCGGGCATGCAGAGTCGCAGCGGCAACCAGGCGCCGCTGGTCAATGTGCCCGATGCCAAACGCGATGCCGAAATCACTGCTTTGGAACAACAGCTCGCGAAGGTCACCGAGCAGATTTCGTCACGAGCCGCCGAGGTGGAGGAGCCGTTCCAGCAGTGGCTCGCCGAACAAGCCAAGCGAATCGCCGCAGACGCCAAACCTCAGTTGCCAACCGATCTATTGGCCCACTTCCCGTTGGACGAGACGAAGGGACGCCAAGCGGCCAACGGCGCCGACGCCAAGGCGTCTGCGAAACTTTCGGGCAAGCCGACCTGGGTCGAAGGCAAGTTCGGCAACGCCTTGAAAGTGGACGGCGGCAATTTTCTGGAAGCCGCCAACGTCGGGAACTTCGAACGCACGGACGGGTTCAGCTATGGCTGTTGGGTGCGCCCCGAAGGAAATCCCAGCGGCGCTCCGCTCGCCAAAATGGATGAGGCCAACGCGCATCGGGGCTGGGACCTGCTGCTTTCCGGTGGCCGTGTGTCGCTCCACCTGATCAACAAGTGGCCCGAGAACGCGATCAAAGTCACGACGAAGAAGGCCATTCCAGCCGATCAATGGACTCACCTGTTCGCCACGTATGACGGCTCCGGCAAAGCCGCCGGAGTGAAGATCTTCATCAACGGCGCGGTGGAGCCTTGGGAGGTCAACGAGGATCGTCTGACGGAGACGACTCAATCCCAAGTGCCTCTCAAGATCGGCCGACGCAACAACTCGTCGGGTTACAAGGGACTCGTCGACGAAGTGCGACTCTACGCCCGCACGCTCTCCGACACCGAGGTGGCGGCGATCGCCGGCAACGATCCGCTTGGCGACCTGCTGGCCATCCCCGCGGATCAGCGATCCAAAGAGCAGAGCGACCAACTGCGAACCCATTACCTGACAACCGTCGACGCCGAGCACCAAAGGCTGACGAAAGAAAAGTCGACGCTGGAAGGCCAGGTCGCGGCCCTTAAGAAACAAACGATTACGTGCATGGTGATGGGCGAGCAGCCCCAGCCGCGCGAGACATTCGTGTTGATGCGTGGACACTACGCGTCGCCGGATACGAGTGAAGTGATCAAACCGGGCGTTCCGTCCGTGCTGCCACCCCTGCCGAAGGACGCCCCGGCCAATCGTCTCGGGCTGGCTCAATGGCTGGTGGCGCCCGAGCACCCGCTCACAGCGCGCGTCGCCGTCAACCGCTATTGGTCGATGATCTTCGGGCGCGGGATCGTCGCCACTCCGATGGACTTTGGCTCTCAGGGGGCCTGGCCGACGCATCCATTGTTGCTCGACCACTTGGCAGTGGAGTTTCGCGAGCAGGGATGGGACATCAAACGAATCTGGAAAGAGATCTTGATGTCCGCGACGTATCGACAATCATCGCGAGCGACCCCCGAACTGCTGGCCCGGGATCCGGAGAATTTACTGCTGGCCCGCGCGCCCCGTTACCGTTTGCAGGGAGAGCTGATTCGAGACCTTGCGCTGCACGCATCTGGCTTGCTGGTCGATCACGTGGGCGGCCCCGGGGTCAAACCGTATCAACCGCCGGGGCTTTGGAACGAAGTCTCGCTGTCGGGCAACGTTCGCTTTGTGCAAGACAAGGGCGAGGATCTGTACCGCAAAAGCATGTACATCTACTGGAAGCGATCGTCGCCGCACCCGGGTATGTTGATTATGGACGCTCCGACGCGAGAAAAGTGTGTCGTCCAACGGCCGCGCACCAACACGCCGCTGCAATCCCTTTACATGATGAACGGCGTTCAATTTGTCGAGGCTGCGAGAGCCTTCGCCGAGCGACTAATGAAGTCGGACGCAGCCTCCGTGGAGGAGAAAATCTCGCTCGGCCATCGCTTGCTGACGGCCCGCGAGCCCACTCCGCGCGTGATGAGCGCTCTGCGCTTGCTGCATGAGCGCCAACTGCAGAAGTTTCGTGGCGACCTCAACGCGGCCAATGAGCTGCTGGGCGTCGGTGAAAGCCCCCGTGATGCCACGCTGGACGTTGCCGAACACGCCGCCTGGGCCGTGGTGGCGAACGTGCTGCTGAATATGGATGCCACGTTGACCCGCCATTGAAACGCTTCTTCGCGCACGCTGACGTCATCGCTGGCATCTCCGCCCAACTACCCAACGAATACTGCCCGCTGCCGAGTAACCGACATGACTTCCCCGCAAGACGCCCGCCGATCCAATCCCCATTTCGCTCGACACCGGGACGAATTGGCAGAGCAAACGCGACGTTACTTCCTTCAGCGCAGCTGTGGCGGGCTGGGGGCGCTTGGCCTGGCATCGGTCATGGGCGACGCCGCCATGGCCGCGCCTTCCGCGACAAGTTCGGTTTCGCCGGGACTTGCCGGGTTGCCGCATTTCGCGCCGAAGGCGAAGCGTGTGATCTACCTGTTCTTCTCGGGCGGTCCGTCGCATATCGACATGTTCGATTACCATCCCGAGATGCGAGATTTGCATGGCAGCGAGTTGCCGGCCGAAATTCGCATGGGCCAGCGGCTGACGGGCATGACGAGCGGTCAGAAGTCGTTCCCTTGCGTCGCGCCCATGTTTGAATTCAAACGGTACGGCGAGCACGGCACCTGGGTGAACTCCGACCTGCTTCCCAACGTGGCGTCGATTGTCGACGAGATCACCATCGTCAAATCGATGAACACCGAAGCGATCAACCACGACCCCGCGATCACCTATATCAACACCGGCACACAGCAGCTAGGCAAGCCGGCCATGGGCGCCTGGCTGTCCTACGGACTGGGCAGCCTGAACGACAATTTGCCGGCGTATGTCGTGATGATCTCCAAGGGCCGCGGGCAGAGCCAAGCCCTTTACTCGCGTCTCTGGGGGGCAGGGTTCCTGCCGAGCCGCCATCAGGGAGTCAGCATGCGGAGCGGCCGCGAGCCGGTGCTGTATCTGACCAATCCTGCCGGCCTCGATCGCGACACCAGGCGCCAGCAACTTGACACCCTCGCGGAGATTAACGGCGAGGAGTTCGAGTCGTACGGGGATCCCGAAACCTCCGCGCGGATCGCCCAATACGAAATGGCGTTCCGCATGCAGACCGCGGTGCCCGAGCTGTTTGACATCGCGGACGAGTCGGCGGACACGCTGTCGCTTTACGGCGCAGAGGTCAATAAGCCCGGCACCTTTGCCCGCAATGTGCTGCTTGCCCGCCGCATGCTCGAGCGTGGCGTGCGATATATCCAGCTATTCCACCGCGGCTGGGACCAGCACGGAGCACTGCCTTCCAACCTTCGCAATCAATGCGGCGACATCGACCGGCCCGCAATGGCGTTGATCCGCGACCTCAAGCAGCGCGGGATGCTGGACGACACGCTCGTAATTTGCGGCGGGGAGTTCGGACGCACCATCTACTCGCAAGGCCAGCTGACCAAGGACAATCACGGCCGCGACCACCATGGCCGTTGCTTCACGACGTGGCTGGCCGGCGGCGGCGTCAAACGCGGATTCGAGTATGGGAAGACCGACAACTGGGCATACAACATTCTCGAGAACCCGGTCCACATCAACGACCTCAACGCCACGATCCTGCACACGCTCGGGATTGACCACCAGCGTCTAACATTCGCCTATCAGGGACTCGATCAGCGACTCACCGGCGTCGAAGGCGCCCACGTGATTCACGATCTGTTGGCGTAGTGGATTTGTTCCGGGCCGAATTGGATTGACGGGCCTGAGCGACTGCCGCAAAATCAGTTTGAAGCTGGCGCACGAAGCGTCAGAACCCATCCCGAACCCCAACCGATGTAGGACAACCGATGAGCGAGTTCGAACTCAACCGCCGACAAGCGATGCTCGTGGGCGGCATGGGCGCCATGACGCTGGGGATGCCCGGCATGGTGATGGGGGTCGATCAGGTCGATGGCGACGGCAACGCGAAGGCGGCCGAGAAGTCCTGCATCTTCGTGCTTCTCTGTGGCGGGCCCAGCCACGTGGACACGTGGGACATGAAGCCCGAAGCTCCGGATACGATTCGCGGTCCATACAACCCGATCGCGACCAAAGTGCCGGGCATGCGGATCAACGAGATGCACACGGAGCTGGCCAAGCTGACGGACCAGTTCACGCTGATCAATTCGATGACTCATCCCGGCGCGATCAGCAACCACTTTGACGCCATGCACAATTTGCTCAGCGGACAATCCGTGAAGCGCGTGGCTCAAGGCGTTCCGGACGACCTGCCCTATATGGGGTCGTTCGTCTCCAAGATTCACCCGAGCAAGCGCAACATCGTCTCCAACGCGTGGCTGATCAAGTGCGTGGGGCCCCCCGTATTCTGCGCGCCGAACATCGGCATCGGCGGCTATCTCGGCTCGGCCTACGCGCCGGTGTTCATCGGCTCGGCCCAAAATCATCCGGCGATGGACGATTTCGCTCCGCCCGAGATCTACGACGTTGGCGACCGGTCACGCGTTGATCAGCGTCGCGAACTGCTCGGCAAGCTGGAGAGCAAAGTGCTTTCCAATGACGACCGAGGCAAGGATTGGGCGCAGTTGCGAGAGAAGGGCTACGATGCGATGACGCGGTCCGAGGGCCGCGACGCGTTCAAGCTCGACCGCGAGCCAGTTCAGTTGCGTGATCGTTACGGCCGGCATCCGCTCGGGCAAAACCTGTTGCTGGCGCGACGCATGGTGGAAGCGGGCGTCCGCTTCGTGACCGTCAACGGCTGGACGGGCCAGGCCCCGCACGAGACAGCCGGGCCCCCGAGCAGCAGTTGGGACATGCACGGCGGCAACATGGGCATGGGCAATGCCTTCGGCACCGGTTCGTACGGAATGGGATTCTGCCTTCCCCGGCTCGACCAGGCGCTTTCGGCGCTGCTCGCTGATTTGAAAGACCGCGGGATGCTCGACAACACGCTGG
Organism: Planctomycetales bacterium; assembly: GCA_020426845.1. GTDB lineage: Bacteria > Planctomycetota > Planctomycetia > Pirellulales > Pirellulaceae > JAGQPF01. Next base: position 10,492 of record JAGQPF010000483.1, on the reverse strand, counting down.
TGGTGGTCACCGGAGAGTTCGGTCGCACGCCCAAGATCCTCACGCAGCTGCCTCCCGGCCGTCAGCATTGGCCCAAGTGTTTCTCGTCCATTCTCGCGGGCGCGGGCATCGCTGGCGGGGCTGTCTACGGCAAGACGGACAAGCTCGCCGGCTACGTGACCCACAACCCGGTGCGTCCCGAAGAGCTCGCCGCAACGGTCTACCACGCGCTGGACATTCCGCTCAACTCGCCACAGAACAACAGCGGCATCTCCCGGCCGATCACAACCGGCAAGCCGATCATGGAGCTATTTGGGTAGCTCCGTGTTGGGTGGCCGGTTTGGTAGTCGCAATTCGCTGGTGCTTCATGCCTCAAATGGAGAGTTGAAGCGAAGGACCGTTTAGGCAAGTATGGCTCTTTTTTTGCGCGGACGTTTTCGTGAACCTCACTCCGTGGACCGCGCCGCTTGCACTAGTGGACCGTCAAGCCTTGGTTTTGGGGTTGGAAAACTCGCGAAGTCGTGGCGAGCCACGAGTTAGGGGCGGTGGCCAACCCAACGTTTTAGTGTTGACGGCACTAGGCTTGGTGACCAGCCTCGCTGCTGCGGCCGATTGGGGTAGTGTTTCGGGGCGAGTTCTGAATGACGACGGGACTCCACTCCCGGGCGTAGTCATCTACACGCCAGACTCACTTCCTGCCATTCACGACGCAGTTCGCGAGGCGTCAAGCCATCGGCGAATTGAGATATCCGCCGATGGCTTCACTCCGAGATTTACGTACGCACTTGTCGGATCGGATATCACGATCGCTTCGAATGGCCATTCGCCGGTTGTGGATGCTCCCGCCAATGCCCATCAAAGCCCGATCGAGACGAACGCCTCCCTCGTGTTGCGTTTCGACAAAGCCCATACGTCGCCGCTAACCCTGAGATGCGCGAAGCATCGCGATGAAGTCGGCTTCATTTTCGTAGGACCTTCACCCTATCTCGCCGTCACCAATCGTCGAGGTGAGTTCAAGCTGTCCAACCTACCAGCTGGTTCCGTGAAACTGCGTCTCTGGCATGAACGACAAGGTTACCTCGACACAAGCCAGACGAACCGTAGATCCCGTGCGATCGAGGCTGAAGTGCCTGCCGGCAAGACAGCAAATCTTGAAGTTCTAAGCGTGGCCCTTCCGTCCGACGAGTAACCGACGACCTCAGCACACTGCTCGAGACAGTTTCCAGAGCAATCCTAAAACTCGATGTCTCCCAGTCCGGCGAACAGCGCGTCGTCGCCATGACCACCGGCAAGCGTGTCCTGTTCGTTGTCGTCGATGAGTGCGCCCAGTGCCAGGATTGCATCCCACAGGTCTGCCTCTTCCCACTCGGCCAGCGCAATGTCCGCTGCATTCGCGTCGGCTTCATTCGTCGTCGAACCGCCAATCAACAGGTCACGGCCCTGGCCGCCGCGCAGCCGATCTTCGCCGAAGCCGCCAATCAAAATGTCGTCGCCGCACCCGCCATGAAGTCTGTCGTCGCCGTCGCCGCCCACAAGCACGTCGTTTCCGCCACGACCAATCAATAAGTCGCTTCCCGAACCTCCCATCAGCACGTCATTGGCGGCGCCACCCACCAGATAGTCGTCTCCGTCGCCCCCATAAACAATCGCCGGTATCGCTAGGCCCTCGCCCTTCCCAAGGATGGCGTGATCATCCCCGTCACAGAGGTGAATCTCAATGCTCGCCACGTCCTCGAAATCAAAGGCTTGAATCTCGACACCGTGGTGATGATGGTATTCGTGATGGTCGTGATCGCCTTGCACGTCCCAATTGGCGATCACCTTGAGCTGCCCGCTGGTCTCTCCGGAATCGCCGACCTGCTTGACCACGACGACATCCTTGCCGCTGGTGCCAACGATCTGAAGCACGCCGGCGTCGGTTAGTCTCATTCCGGAGACGACCGCCGTGGTGAACTCGATGTCCGATTCGCTGTCGTCGTCGCTGACGGTCACCGACACGTCAAAGATCCCGCCCGTCGCGTACGCATGTTCGCCCGAGATCGTCCCACTGAGCTCGTTAACGACACCGACGGAAGTCGTGCCATCGCCCCAGTCGATCGTCGCAATGTGCAGGTCACCAGCATCCGGGTCCGTGAAGGTCGCGGCAAGCGTGACCACGTCGCCTGGCTCGGCCTTGGCGACGAAAGTGGCGTCCGTAGCGACGCTAGTGATCACGGGCGGCTGATTGCTGGCGTCGTCGTTCACGATGGTCAGCGTCGCAACCGGGTTGGCAACCCCGGAAATGCCGTTGGCAAAGGCCAGGGAGATCGTCTCGTCGAGCTCCACATCGACATCCCCGAACAGTTCGACCGGCACGCTCTTGACAGTTTCTCCCGGCAGAAAGTCCACACGAATAGGGCCGGCGGCAAAGTCCACTCCAGCGGTGGCGCCAATCCCGTTCAGCTCAACGTCCACCGAGGATGCAATCGAAGTGTTCACCGAACGAGTCACTTGCACGACGCCGATCGTGTTGACAACGTCGCCTTCAGCACTGGAGTAGGATGCGGTTGTGAAGTCGTACTCGGGTGGAAGCACAATCTGGTCAATGTTTCTAAAACTGCTTGGGCCAACAAAGGTCCCTGCCAGCCCATCAATCGGCCCAGGGCCCGTCGTGATGAGATTCGGCGTCTCGGTCGCACCGGCAAGGTCCAGCACGTCCAATCCGTCACGCCCGTCAATATCGTAGCGCACACCGAGGTCGCTCACCCGGATGGTGTCGCTGCCGCCGTGACCGCTGAGCGAGACAAAAGCGAGTCCTCCCGCCGCCGTTACTCCAGTCGCGTCGAGGAGGTTGTCTCCAGCGCCTCCATTGACGAACACACGCTCAAAGTTCAAGTGCGTCGTTGGCGAGTTGCCATTGATCACGACGGTCGAGTCGGCGAGCGCAATATCCCCATCGACGATGATGTTCAGCAGGTCGTTTGCGTGACCTTGACCATCGATCGTGTCCACGCCGGGATTGCTGCCGCTGATCGTGATGGTGTCCTGAATCTGACTTCCAATCAGCGTATCGTTGCCGGCTCCGCCATTGATTCCAATGCTCACAATGGCGCCGGCGGCGGTCACGGCGGACGCGTCAATGACATTGTCGCTGACGCCGCCGCTCAACAATGCCTGCTCCATGTTGGTGTGGGCGCCCGGGGCGCCGCCACCAATGGCGATCGCGTTGTCGGTGAGCGTGATGTCGGCGTCAACAAACACATTGAGAAGATCGTTCGCCGCTCCCTGGCCGTCAATCGTGTCGACTCCGGGGTTGGCGCCGCTAATGGTGACGACGTCACGGATCTGGCTGCCGATGATCGTGTCGTCGCCTTCCTGTCCGTTGATGCCCACGCTGCCGAAGCTGCTGGCCGAGGTCACCGCGGACGCGTCAATGATGTTGTCGCTGGCGCCGCCGCTCAAGGACACCTGCTCAACATTCGCATGTGCACCCGGCAGGCCTCCGCCGATCGCCAGTGTGTTGTTTGTCAGCACAATATCTGCATCCACTGAAACGGCAAGCAGGTCCGACGTGCCACCCTGTCCATCAATGGTGTCGACGCCGGAACCAGCGCCAAGGATGTTGATGACATCACGAACCTGGCTGCCGATGATGTTGTCGTCGCCTTCCTGGCCGTAGATGCTGGTGCCGGCGATGCCGCTTGCTGACGTCACACCGGAAATATCCAGATTGTCATCCTGATCGCCCAGCGAGAACTGCAATGACGAGAGCCCTGCGGTGTTGACCTGCACCTCGTTCGGACTGATCACCGTGAACGGCCCTGCCCCGGGCGCGATGACGGCTCCTGTGTCGATGAACGTCAGTGTGCTGCCCGATTCCGTCACCGTCAGGCTGTTTGCCTCACCCGGAGACGCGGAATAGACGATGTTCGTCCCGCTGATGGCCATCGTGCTGAACACGATGCGACTCTCGAGGTGCTCGAAACGAGGCGTCAGTCGATTGCGGTGTCGACGACTTCTCTGGCGGGAGCGAGGCGAGGCGAGTTTGGCGAGTCGTCGCGGGGTTGAACGTTTGTTCATGGCAGAATCTTTCCGGTGATGCATAACAATGTTTCGAAGTTTGAGCGATTCGACGAGCTCAGCGATGCGCGCAAAAAAAGACCGGAACGCTGAGCGCAGCGGTTCCGGCCTTGTGGAAATTCCTGCAGGATTGTTTAGCCACACTCCACCCTAGTCCAACCTACAGGCATTGCAAGGCACAGTGAGGCGGAGGCCACGAGTGGCGTGGCTAAACGTCCTACAGGTCCACAAGGACCGGCTCGTGGCCTCCACTGCTCACGAACGCTCGATCGCCGCCCCCAACAACGACCGCGATCAAACAAGCGAGGTGATCAAGCGGGGACGGGACTCGTCTCTCAGGAACTAATCAACGCGAGGGCCGAGAACGGTGACAAAAAAATGTCGCGGGCCAGAAAGGAAAGTCGCTCAAGAGACGCGATTCCGGAAAAATGCGATGGTCCACAGCGTTCGGTTCGGAGAAAATCGCGACGGGTTGGCCTCGAGATGTCCCAACCAGCGCTTGAGCCGCCCGGAAGAACCTATAGCGGCCGAATTCACTCTGTCGGCGTACTTGGCGGCTGCCGAGAGCCGTCGGTCGCCTCGCGGATCGACTGCAGCGCTCCGTCGCGCATGCGCAGCGCGTGCTCGTCGTCCGGGTGCTCTTTCAACACTCGGTCGCACGCTGCCAGCATATGGAGCACCCGCTCGGACATCGCCTCAAGTTCGATTCGGTGCCAAAGCACGTTGTAGTCGTCCGCCCCGGCCAGCCCGGCCCACTTATCCAGCCAGACTCGGCAATGGTTGGCGTCGCCGCAGCTTAGAAAGACTTGCGTAAAGAGCCTGCAGTAGCCGGCCGGATACTCCTGATTTGCATTCAGTTCCCGAATTGCCTCGGCGGCGTATCGCCGATTCTCTTCGACATCAATTTGACGCGCAAGCCCCAGGGCCGACGCAGTCGCGATGACACCCGCTCTTGCGGCGCGCTGATGATTCCGCAGCAACGATGGCAGTTCGACCGCCCGCAAGAACGAGTCACGCGCCGCCTGTAATTCATTGTCGGCAATTTGAAACTCACCCAGCCAAACCAGCAGCATTCCCTCAGGGTGCAAGGCTGCCAACTCGGACACAATGGGCTTGGCGCGATGGCTAGCCTGACTGATTCCGCTCCCCATCAACTCGGAAAGTTGCGACAACCGCTTCGTCAATGGCAAGGGAAAACGCAGCCCATATTCGGCCACGGCGACCAGCGAGTTGCGTTCCGCCAGCATCTCGGCGACGATCCGGGAACCAACCGCCGGGCTGAGTGCTGGCGTGTTTGCGGCAAGCGCCGCCAGATTGTCCGCTAGTCGGTAGGCGACTTGCCACGCCTGCTCGTCGGCCTCCGACAACGACTGATCCTTCACGATTGCGTTTGCTTGCTCCCGCTGACCGCGGACCGCCAAGACGAGTCCCTCCAAGAGATAGAAATGGGGGTCTTCCGGAAAGAGTTGCTGCCCCACCTCGGCTTGGAACTTCGCCTCGTCGAGCCGACCTAAGGAAGCCAGCAGGTTCACGGAGATTGTCCGCGCGCGATGATGGAAGGGGTTGGCCACCAACGATTCACGAAAACGCTGCAGTGCCTCCAAGGAGCCCTCCGCCGTCATTCCTTGGATGTAGGCGGCGTCCGCCTTGGAGAGTTCGCACTCCAATGCCTGGCGATAGAGTGCGGCCGCATTGCTTGCGACTGCATCGGAACGCAACGCTAACTCGGCTTGCCACATCAGGAACTGACCCTGCTGCGATTTCGCGAGCCTGGCGGTGGCCGCAGGTGGCTCCAGCATTCGCAGAATTGACTCGCACGTCGAAAACTCGCGCAGCACGAAGTGAGACTCCACCTGCTTCAGGCGCAGCGTCGCGGGGTGTTCGGAACCGGCTGCCAAGCTCTGCTCAAACAATCCAATCGCCTCTCGAAATTGGCCTCGCTGCATGGCGAGCGAGCCAGCGCGCTCATAGGATTCCGCGAGCGACTTGGTTTTCTCAGCCTCAGCCGATTTCGCGCGAGACTCGGCCACGACGGCTCGGTCCCGTTCCGTTTGCACGCGTGCGAGCTGCATTCCGATTCCGGCAAGAAATCCCATCGCCAGCATCAGCAACCAGACCGTCAAGGCCAAAGCGGGGCGCCGCTTTGACCACTTCCAGGCACGCTCCAACGCTCCCACAGGGCGCGCTTTGATCGGTTGTCCCGCAAGATACCGCTCGAGATCCTCCGCCAACTCTCCCGCCGATGCATATCGATCGGCCGGATCCTTCTGCAGGCAACGGACACAAATCGTCTCGAGATCACGAGGAATGTCACGCCGCACGCGGCGGGGCAGCGCGACTTCCTCCTCCTGTATTCGAGTCAGAATCGAACCCGCGGGGCCCTGAAACGGCAACTGACCGCACAACATTCGGTATATCACCACGCCGACGCTGTAGACATCACTGCGACCGTCGACGGCATGGCTGTGACCGCGTGCCTGCTCTGGGGACATGAAAGCGGGCGTGCCAACGATGTCTCCATGGCGGGTGAGCGACTCGCCGGCATCCGCCTGTCGGGCTAGGCCGAAGTCGGTGATCGCCAACTTGCCGTCACGGTGCAGCATGATGTTCGCCGGCTTAATGTCACGATGGATCACCCCATGCTGATGCGCAAAATGAAGCCCGTGAGCCATCTGGGCGGCCCAACCCGCCACTTCATCAAATGAGGGCGTGGCCCGATCGATCCGCTGGCCCAAGGTCTCGCCATCGACGAACTCGCTGACGATAAACAGCGATTCCTCCTCATGCACTTCGTAGATCGGCACGATCGCCGGGTGCTGCAGGCTCGCGGCCGCGCGGGCTTCGCGCAGCATCCGTTCACGCAGCTCGTCGATCGCAATCAACTCAGTGTGCAGCACTTTGAGCGCAACGTCGCGATGCAGACGGTGATCCCAAGCACGGTAGACAACGGCGAACGCGCCGCGTCCAAGTTCCATTAGCGGTTCGTAACGGCCGATTCGCGCTGGCAGGCGGCCGTCTCTCGCAACAACGGAGACCGCTCCCGTTGTCCGAGTCGCCTGTGCCACTCGAGTTTTCTCGGCAGCCAGCAGTGACGCCATTTCGTCGATCCGCGTAGGAAATCGCCGCCTAAGCTCCTCAAGAGTCGGAGCTTCGCCGCATTCGACGCGAACGTTGAATTCTGCGACGACCAAGTCAATGGAGATCGATTCGACATCACCGAGTTCAGGAAACTCCCTGGCATAGTCCTCCAGCGTGGCGTGCTCGCCGCGCGCCCAGCGGTGCTCGATGTCGATTTTGATGAGCTCGGCTAGCAGATAGGAGCGTTCCGTCGAGTTGCCGACCGGCAAGTACTCGCTGATCGATGCTTCCCCGCTTTCTCGCCAAGAATCCTCAAACCGCAGTAGCACTTGCTCGGCCAGCCGCCACTGAGAGTCGGTTGGCTTGTCACTCACGCATCGGCTCCAATCAATTCAACGGCCAGGTCCTGCAGGTGCGAAAGCACCCGAAGGACAGTCCGCTTGGAAACTCCCGCTCGCTCCGCGACTTCGGCCGTCGAGTACCCCTCCATTCGCAGTGTCACCACTAGGTGGTGACGTTCCGGAAGTTTGGCTAGCAGCTGCTCCAGGTAGTCCAACATGATCGCCAGGTCGGCCGCTTCGGGCGCATGATCGATGGGCTCCGCAGCCGTGCCCAAAGCCCCGATGGTCGGCAGGGAAACTTCCCGAAAGGAATCTCGCTGCTGTCGGCGATGGTGCTTGATCTGGTTGCGAACCTTCCGAAAGGTCATCACCGCCAGCAACTTCCACACATCGTGGGACTCTTGGAAGCTGAACTCGCCCCCCTTCAATCGCCGGAAGAAACTCCTGTAGACGGACTGAACAATGTCATCCGGGTCGATTCGACGGCGGATTCGGTCGGGCAGTTGGCGTCGAGCCAATTGGAGCAGGCCGGCCGTGTAACGCTCGACCAATTCTTGCTCGTGACCGGGAGCACCGGAGAGGACACGTTCAAGCCAAGGCTCGGTGGGCATAACTAAAAGTTGGGCGACAGTGGTGAAGGGCCGAAACAGTCGCGGAGCAAATGGTGACCCGGAGCGAGAATTGCGAGCCCCAGTATAGGTCAACCTTCGGACAGCTTCACGAAACGAGGAGGCCATTCAAGAATAGTTGCTGGACGCTCATGGTCTACATACGGTTGCTTCGTTGCTTGCCTCACTTCGGCAAATTGAATCGCCCTAGGTCGTTTGGTAAAGTGAATTCCCGAGGCGACTCAACGCAGACATGCAGCGTTTACGCTTCATTCCTATCCCAATCCGCGAGACGACGATGACTCTCGATCGCAGAACCTTTGCGGCAGGCGCCACCGCGGCCATCGGAGGCATGCTGCTACCCTCGCAACGAATGGCGGCTGTGGAGCCCCGCATTGACTCCAAGCAACTCGTGACGCTGGGCATCAATGGATTGGCTCGTGCGGCCGAAATGAGCTACTTTGCCGACGGACATCGCGGCGCGGCGCTGATTTCCGCTCATTTAATGTGCGCCGACAACCAACTCGACGACGCGGCGGCGGCCAGAATCATCGAGCTGTTCGACCTGAACTGGGCCAAGTCAAAACTTTGCCGGGATTTTCCGGAGGCCGACCCCGTCGATGACGCGGTGGAGCGCGTTGGCAAAGCGCTGGCCAAGGGACGCGGCACTCTGCGTCAGGTGGGACATGACGCCATCTTCGCGATGCACGCCATGAAGGCATTTCAAATGGTGCCCGCCACCGCCACCGAGGAACGAGTGCAGGGTGTCTGTCGCTTGATCGACGCGTTCAAACCGTGGCGCGACGATCCCGCCGACCCGCAAGTTGATCCGCCGCCGTTCGCGGATCAGGTGGCCTGCTCCCGCTTCATCCTGCAAGAGGCCAGCGCATCGATCGACCGTTTCATTGGCTTTGGCCAAGGATTCGCGGGGCACATGCTCACCTTCGGCCAGTCATTGGTCGAGATGGCCGCCGCCGGTCAAGTGGAATGGGCCGAGAGCTGCCGCGTCGCCTTCTGCAAGTATGTCACGGTCACCCGCAAGGGGCCGGAGCCGACCGATCGCAAAATCTCCGAGCATCAATTCTCGAAGCTTCGCCCCGATGAGGTGGAGTACTGGCAGCAACGTGGCGCCAAGACGCTAGGGATTGGGCATGCGTTCAAGTATCCCTACGCATACTACGACCTGCTGCGGCGTGCCAAGTCGCCGGAAATCGAGAAAGAGTTCGAAGCCAAAGCGTGGCGGTTGTTCTAACAGCCGTTGAGGCGTTGAGCGGCTCCGAGAAGGCCGGCGAAACGACGCCGATCCCGCATGCAACCAATCGAGGATTCCGCAATGCAACAACGGGCCGTCATCGTTTTGGTGGTCAGCGGTTGTCTGCTCAGCTTGCCATGCTCCGCCGACAAACCGGCGCAGTCAAAGACGGAGCGGTGGGAGATTCGCCAACTCCGTCAGTGGCCGTCGCCTCAGGCGCACCAGGGTGTGGCAGTCGACAAGCAGGCGATCTTCGCCATCTCGAATCGCGAGATTGCGCAGTTGGACAAGGAGACCGGGGATACGCTGCGCGTCTGGCGCGACGGCAAGGAGACGTTGGATGCGGGCAAGACGCCGGCCACGGCCCGCTCGCTCAAGCATCTCAACAGTGGCGTGGTTATCGACGGCAAACTGTACTGTGCGCATTCCACGTGGCCAAGCAACCCTGCGGTCAATACGCTTGAGGTTTGGGATGCGAAGTCGCTCGAGCACCTCGAGTCGCTTCCATTCCCCGGCACGGAAGGCGCGATCAATTGGGTGGACCGCCACAACGGTCAATGGTGGATCGTGTTCGCCTCCTATGGGTCGCAGGCCGGGCGCACTCGACTGGTCCGCTATGACGACCAGTGGCGCGAACAACAGCGATGGTTGCTGCCGGAGTCCGTTTTGAAGCGAATGGCGCCGAACAGCAATTCGGGCGGCGTTTGGGGCCCGAACGAAAAGCTCTACCTCACGGGACACGACCACCTGGAGGTCTACGTCATGGAGCTGCCCCAACACGCGGCGGCATCCGGAGAAACTCGTGCCACGGAGCTGGTGCATCGGGCGACGCTGCCCGCGCCGTTTGCGGGTCAAGGAATCGCTCGGGATCGCAGCGACGTCAATGTGCTCTACGGCATTCGTCGCAAAGATAAACTCGTCATGTCGGCACGGCTGGTTCACGCTGCCCCGCCGGGACAAAGCATTCCCTCACCGTAGCCCCTGAGTGAAACGCCGGCCCAAGTGTCGGTTTAGGAGGGTGTTAGCGTCGCCTCGGGGGCGGTTGTAGGAGTTGAGCTAGCGCCGAGCATGTGGGAACCTCAGCCGCTAGGCCTGAATGATTGCCAATCGCAAGGTCGCCCTTATACTGGTGGTGTAATGCACACCCATCCCGAGCGAGTGGAACCATGCATCGT
>JAGQPF010000482.1 GCA_020426845.1 Planctomycetales bacterium | reverse complement strand
TCCGCCGCGTCTTTCAGACGCAGTATCAAGCTGGCTCGCGTTTCGGGAGGACTGGTCGGCATGGGCCACGTCAGGGGCAGAGGGCGTTGGATATTGCTAAGTCACACCCGAATTCCGTTTCTTGCACGAGTGGCCGCATTTTTTCAGGAAAAAGGCATCCACCAAACAGAATTGTGGTGTTTCCCCCCGGTTTGGCGCCGCCTCGGGCTACGTTGAGGAAGGCCCTTCGTCATTCACGCGGTGCGGTGCGCCGGGCGACGGTGAGGAAGGCCTTTGGCCTTCGATGAAACCACGGTACGGCATACCCGGGGTGGCGCTTCGCTTGCCCCGGGCTTCGGTGAAGAAGGCCTTTGGCCTTCAATCAAGCGGCGCTGTTCACAAAGACCTTCAACCTTGAATGAATCGACGCCCTCTGGTGTTCTCCGCAAAGCCCTGCCGTTACTCCGGTTGCCAGCGGGCGGTGTTCAGCGCGAAGTAGAGGTTTTGGAACGGCGGCGCCTTGCGGCTGGCGTACCAGATGCGAAAGCTGCCGTCCGGCAGCCGAGCGACGGATTGGCTGGAGACGTAATGGGATTCCCAGGGGCGCGACGGATCCGGACGCAGCACCGGATTCTGGGGGTGCTTGTGCCAGGTGACTCCGTCCAGGCTGACCGCAAAGCCGATGGCGGTCGTCTGGCGGTCGCGATGCATGTAGCTGGCGTACCACATCAAGTAGACATCGTCGATCTTCATCACGGTCGGGTAGATCTGCAGAAAGTGCTCCCACGGCTGAGAAACTTTCAGCACAGGCTCCTCGGTGACCTGCCAGCTCTTGCCGTCGTCGCTTCGCGCGTGCTTCATCAGCCAGGGATAACTGCCGGGCACGGTGTACCACATCTCATAGCCCGCTGAGGTCTTGATCACCGTTGGCGCATAAGCGCGTTCCAGTTGAACGGGCGACGCCTCGGACCAATGGACCCCGTCCGCACTGCTCGCCTCCTGAATCGAGTGCACGCGCCCGCCACCACCGAGCGTCCCGGAGCAGAACCACATGCGCAGTTTGCCATCTTCTCGCAGCACGTTGCCATCGGCGCTGCGAAGCACCGTGGGCGTCAGCACCGAGCGTTTGGGATCCGGCAGCGCGAACACGGGCGACCCCGAGTGGCGTTCGAACTTTCGGCCGTCCGAACTGACGGCTAGACCCAAGCGAAAGACGCGCTCATCGGGCTTGCGCTCCGGAGCCAAGTCATGTGCAAAGCCGCTCGAGCCGCAGTACCACATCCAGTACTCGTCACCCATCCGCGCGACGGAGGGGGCGAAGATGTGCGTGTCGTCGAATTTACCGGACTCGCCGAGCGACAACACGGGCCTTTGAGTGTCCCGCTCCCAAACTTGAGGTCGCAGCCAACGCTGCAACTTCTCGGGCAACTCGGCACACAGCAACTGCGGCAGCAAGCACGCGGCGAAAATCGGCAGCCAGGCCAGCCGCACGGAGAACCGTGATGGGAGAGTTGCGACAGATGGTCGAACCAATGTGGAACAGCCGACCCAATGGTGGTTCTGCATGATGCTGGCGGTCTAAGCGAAGGATGGATGAAAAAGTAGTGCGCGGACGGAGCCGGGCCACTCGTACGACGGATTTCCAGTCCGTCATTTTTCTACAGGCCGTCAACCTCGATAGTTCGTGGCAGGACGCCACCGCTGCGGTGGCAATCGTCGCCGGCAAGTTGATCGCCGGCATGTAGATCGGCGGGCTTGCGCAGACGGACTGGAAGTCCGTCCTACACGCGTACGGTTGCGATTTTCGGCCACCGGCGCGGCGAAGTACAGACGGTTGTTGAGGAGGCCGCACGCGATCTGCGTCAAGTTGCCGCGGTATTGCGATGTCTAGGGGCCCGCGCTGCTCGCCGCCCTTTGGAGCCCTTCACCGCCCTTTGCCGCCCCTCGCCTGTGGTTTTGCCCGATTAATGGGCGACACGAAGCCGCTCGCATCGTCGCCTCTGCATCGCCGCTCGACGGAGTCCCACGTCGGCAGCCACAGCCAGTACGGACTAAAATAGCCCCTGACGCCATGAGATACTGGTTGTTGACCTTACGATTCTGAGCTGACGGAAAGCTGGCATGAAACGCTTTGTCCCATCGCTTCCACTACTCCTCATCCCCCTGATCGTCCCGCTTGCGATTTCCTCGCTTGCTCGAGCCGACGACGCCTCCGCGCCGGTGTCGTTCAATCGCGATATTCGTCCGTTGCTGGCAGATCGTTGTTTCCAATGCCACGGACCGGCCGAAGGCAATCGGGAGGGCGGCTTGCGGCTGGATCGAGCCGACGGCGCCGAAGGCGCCTACCGCACCGCAGAGGGCTCCACCGCCATCAAGCCCGGCAAGCCGGAGGAGAGCGCGGTCTGGAATCGCATTCGCTCAGACGATCCGGATGAAGTGATGCCGCCGCCTGACGCGCATAAGAAGCCCCTCACCGCCGAGGAGCTGGAGCTGGTGAGACGGTGGATCGCCAGTGGGGCCGAGTACGAAGGTTATTGGGCCTTCGCGCCGATCGAGCGGCCCGCAAACCCCGATGTGCAACATCGCGATTGGAGCGACCAGCCGATTGATCTGTTTGTGCGGCGGCGACTCGAGTCCGAGCAACTCGGGCCCAAACCCCGCGCCGATCGCCGCACCTTGATTCGGCGACTGACCCTGGACCTGACCGGCCTGCCTCCCACGCGCCGCGAGATCGCGGACTTTCTCGCCGACTCATCCCCCGATGCTTACGAGCGATTGGTGGATCGCTTGCTCAACAAGCCTCAATACGGCGAGCAGATGGCGAGGTATTGGCTGGATCTCGTTCGCTTTGCCGACACCAACGGCATCCATCACGACCACTACCGCGATCT
>JAGQPF010000051.1 GCA_020426845.1 Planctomycetales bacterium | reverse complement strand
GCCGACAGATAGGCCAGCAGTTTTCCGTTGCCGACGTCCGTGACGACCTCCACATCGTGGAACGAGCGACTCAACGCTTCGCTGACGGCTCGAGCCAGGCTGTCCAGCCCCATGCCGTTGCGGGCGCTAATCGGGATGGCGTTGGGATACCGGTTCAGGATCGCATCGAGCGTCGCGGTCGACTCAATCAGGTCCACCTTGTTGACGATCAACAGGGTCGCCTTCGTGTCGATCTCGATCTCCTCGAGCACGTTGAAGACTGCGCTGATCTGATCAAGCGCCGCGGGGCTCGAGCCATCGGCGACGTGCAACAACAGGTCGGCCTGATGGGCCTCTTCCAGTGTGGCTTTGAAGCTGGCAATCAGGCGGTGAGGAAGGTCGCGAATAAAGCCGACCGTGTCGCTCAGCAACACTGGCCCCCAGTTGGGCAGAAACCAGCGACGCGTGCGGGTATCGAGCGTGGCGAACAGCTTGTCTTCGGCAACGACTTGGGCGTCGGTCAGCGCGTTCATCAACGTGCTCTTGCCCGCGTTCGTGTACCCCACCAAAGACACCGTCATGTGGTCGCGTCGAGAGCGCACGACCCGTTCCTTACGACGCTCAATCTGCTGCAACTCGGTGCGGAGGTCGTGAATCCGCTTCTCGACGAGTCGACGGTCGACCTCCAACTGCTTTTCGCCGGGGCCACGCATGCCCACGCCCATCTTCACACGCGAAAGGTGCGTCCACATCCGCTTCAACCGCGGCAGTGAATACTCCAGCTGCGCCAGCTCGACAGCCAACCTCGATTCGTGGGTCTGCGCATTGGAGGCGAAGATGTCCAGAATCAACTCGGTGCGGTCGAGCACCTTGACGCCCAGGGCCTTCTCGAGATTACGAGTCTGAGCGGGCTGCAAATCGTTGTCGAAAATCACCAGATCGGCGCCGACATGGTCGACCAGCAATTTCAACTCTTCGGTTTTTCCCTTGCCGAGACAGGTGGCCGGATTGATCGATTCGCGGCGTTGAACCAGACCGCTGGCCACCTGGCAGCCAGCCGTCGTTGCCAGCCCCTCCAGCTCCGCCAAGGGATCTTCCTCGAACGCCCGGCCGGGAAGAATGACACGGGCCAACACGGCCGTCTCGTTGGCCAAGCTCTGGCTGCGTTCCAAATCGTACACGCGGCGGCACTGCTCCGGATTGGGAAGTAGGACGAACGCCTGTTTTCCAACGGCGCCCTGAAGTTTGAGTGACACCAATAGTTTACGCCGGGTTCGGAGTCGAGGCGAGCCAACCGTTCGGGGCCGCCGGGCGCGCCATCTGATGGCCGTCACGGCGACCGCTTGTTCCCGACGCAATGAAAACAGCCTCGGCGCCGAAGCGTCGAGGCTGTTTGCAATCTTTCGTTACTACGACAGCGATCGACTTACAGGCTGGTGTAGTAGATCGAGGGAGCGTAGTAGGTCGAAGCAGCCGGGCTGGGCTCAGCGGCGGGAGCCGGAGCCGGAGCCGGAGGAGCAACCTCAACCGGGGCCGGAGCCTCGGTCACAACGTTGCCAGCGCAGCTAGCGCAAGCGGGAGCCGGAGCGCTGCAGGTGCTGCAAGCCGGAGCGCTGCAGGTGTTGCAAGTGTCGCAGGTGTTGCAAGTGTTGCAGGTCTGTTGACCACAGCACTTCTGGCGACGACCACCGCAATCGCAACCACAACGGGTGCGACGAACGCGACCACCACAATCGCAACCGCAACGGGTGCGACGAACGCGACCGCCACAACCGCCACAATCATTGCCGCTGCAACCATTGCAACCATTGCAGCCGTGACCCGCAACCGCGGTCTTGTCCATGTCGATCATCGCGATCGAAACCAGGCCAAAAAAGGCCGCGACGCCCAGAATCATCAAACGATTCATGTGAGAAACCTCCAAAATTTCGAAACACCGGTACACGAAAATCAAAGTTGTCCGTCTGTGGTGCCTGATGCTACAGGGCAGACGAAGCACGGTTCGCTCGCTGTTGTTTGAACAGACGGCTGTGGGTGGACATCCGGCTGCTCAGGAACAACCGATCACTACGAGGTGGGAGCGTATTCGTTGCTGCCAGTCAGTCGGTCTGCCTTGATCGGAATTCCCCCACCCTGGGAAAGACTGAGTTGGGATTGGATGCGTCAAGCAAAAGCCTTAAGGCGTTAATTGACAGCGAATACGCAATTTGTAGCGATCACAAAGCTTAGGCACAAAGGTAGCACGCTCAACACCCGTGTCAACCTTCCGCCGTTATCTTTTGCCAATTATCCCCAAACTTTGGCGGTCCCCGGACAGCCTATCCAGCCTACCGGGTCAACGACGAGGGAAGGGGCAGGCGTCTGCGTGACTTTTCCGCAGCAAAATCGCCCTTGGCACCGGAATCAGAGCCACTCCGACTGCTCATCGCCCCCCCCGAAAACGTGCCTCGTCTGCGGCCAAAAACCGCACCTCGCCAGCCCCCTGCCGGGCACTCCGATCGGCTTTGACGCGCAATCCCCCAACTTCTAAGATCCGCCACCACCCTGAGAACGCTCCGCTCCACTACTCAATCGCTGCAACGAGACCATGCAACAACTGCTGCAATCGCTCAACAACGGACACGTCGAGCGCCTGGAGGTGCCGTGTCCAGCGCTTCGCTCCCACCATCTCCTGATCCGCACCGAGATGACGCTGATCTCGGCGGGCACCGAGCGGATGTTGGTCGAATTCGGCAAGGCCAACCTGTTGCAGAAGGCTCGGCAGCAGCCCGACCGTGTGCGCGAAGTGCTGCAGAAGATTCGCTCCGAGGGCTTGCTCTCCACCTTGGACGCGGTGCACAGCAAGCTGCACGAGTCCATTCCGCTCGGGTATTGCAACGTGGGCGTCGTGACCGAAGTCGGTGACGGTTGCGTCGGATTCCGCCCGGGCGACCGCGTCGTCTCGAATGGCCCGCACGCCGAAGTGGTGTGTGTCCCCCAGAACCTCTGCGCCAAAATCCCCGACTCGGTGGCCAACGAAGACGCAGTTTTCACGGTGGTCAGCGCCATCGGTTTGCAAGGCGTTCGGCTGGCCGAGCCCACATTGGGCGAGTGCTTTGTCGTCACTGGGCTCGGACTGATCGGCCTGTTGACCGTTCAGTTGCTCATCTCCCACGGCTGCCGGGTATTGGGAATCGACTTTGCCGCCGAGCGACGAGCGCTCGCCGAGCAGCTTGGCGCGGAGACGGTGTCGGCGGCGGACGACGTCGTCGCGGCCGCTCTGAAATTCTCTCGCCAACGAGGCGTAGACGGCGTGCTCGTGACCGCATCGTGCAAAAGCGACGAGCCGATGCACCAAGCGGCGCAGATGTCTCGCAAGCGCGGCCGGATCGTGCTCGTGGGAGTCGCGGGCCTGCACCTGCAACGACAGGACTTCTACGAAAAAGAGCTCAGCTTCCAGGTCTCTTGTTCTTATGGCCCCGGACGGTACGACCCGCAGTACGAAACCCGGGGCATCGATTACCCGGCTGCCTACGTGCGTTGGACCGAGCAGCGCAACTTCGAAGCAACGTTGGACCAGTTTGCCTCCGGCAGGCTGACCGCAGCCCCCCTGATCACTCACACCTTTCCGTTTGAGCAGGCGGAGGCGGCCTACGACGTCATCACGGGCGACAAGCCGTCGCTGGGCGTGCTGCTCAGTTACCACCCGAATCCCGCCACCTTGGGACTCGACACCATCGAAGTTCCCACCGGCGGCGCGGCCGCGGCGAGCAGGGCCGTGAACCGCCGCGCTGCGGCCGCGGGCGTGCCAACACCGCGAATCACGGTCATTGGCGCCGGCAACTTCTCCAAGCGAGTCCTGATGCCCAATCTCAAGCGGCTCGGGGCCAACATCCATTGCGTGGCCTCTCAAGCGGGCCTTTCGGCGGCAGTGGCCGCTCGCAGCCAGCAAGCCACCACCGCCACGACGAACTGGCGAGCCGCCGTGGTCGATGAAGCCACGGACGTGGTGGTCGTCGCCACTCGCCATGACACGCACGCGCGAATGGCACGGGAGGCCTTGTGTGCCGGCAAACATCTATTCATCGAAAAGCCACTGGCGATCCACCGCGACGAGCTGGCCGAACTCAAGGAACAGGTGGAGACACAGCTTGCCGGCGGCATGTGCCCGGTGCTGACCGTGGGGTTCAACCGCCGGTTTGCCCCGATGATTCGGACGATGCGAAAGGCGACGCAGCAGCAGGGCGAGCCGATGTCCTTGGTGATGACCGTCAATGCCGGCGAATTGCCGGAAGACCATTGGACCCACGACCCGCAGGTCGGCGGCGGCCGCATCATTGGAGAAGGCTGTCACTTTATCGATCTGCTCCGCTTTCTCGTCGGCCAGCCGATACTCGAGGTGCAGGCCACCGGCATGGCCAACACGGCCATCCCATCCGACAAGATGTCGATCACCCTGCGGTTCGCCGACGGATCAACCGGCGCCATTCACTACCTCGGCAACGGTCACCGCGGCTTTCCCAAAGAGCGTTTGGAAGTCTTTTGCGCAGGGCAGATCCTGCAATTGGACAACTACCGCCGGCTCCGATCCTACGGCTGGCGCGGCGTTAAGAACCAGCGCAGCTGGCGCCGCGATCTGGGCCACGTGGCCATGCTCGAGGCGTTTCTTTCCGCCGTGCAATCCGGTGGCGACTGGCCCATCCCCTGGTCGGAGCTCGTCGAGACGACGGAGGTTTGTTTCGATGTGCTGGATGCCGCCGAGTCGCGCGAGACCATCCGCCGACCGTGCCGCGATGCATCCGACAGCCAAACGGCGCCGCTCGCGCGAGCCGGTTAAAGAAGGAAACCCGAAGCGTCAGCGAGGGATAGCGCTACACAAAGCGCAGACTTCGGGCAAGGAAACCCGAAGCGTCAGCGAGGGATAGCACCGCCGGAAAGCGCCCGCATCGCACTCGCCTAGCGCTCCGCGGCCGGGATGACGACTTCGAACTCGCTTTGTGAAATCACGGGCAGCGGACCCTGCGGCCCCGGCTCCAGTGCGGTCGCGCGGGCCGTCCACGTCCAGACGCCGGCTAGCGCTGGATCGTTGGTCGTCTCGATGCGCAGCGTCGCCCGCGATTGTCCGATCGCGAGCGTCTGTGGCGCAGCGCGAACCAGGTGAGCGATCTCCTCGGGCACCACCAGCTCAACTTGCACGGGCAGCGGCAGCTTCTTGGATCGAGCGATCGTGACCGGCACCTCGCACGTCTCGCCAGCTCGCACCGTCAGCTCGCCGGCTTCATGCGCGATTCGCAGCAACGCTCCTTCGAGGATCATCGTGATCCGCGCATCGGCGGCCTGCATCACTTCGCGAGGTCTCCCTTGCGGATCGGGCTGGCTGGCGACGCCCATGACCACCATGCGCGTGGTCCGATCGGTCTCCAGCCACTCGGGCATTTGGCACGGATAGAACGCCTCCCGCGCGTCGCCGGGAACTGTCAAAATCGGCCCCCAGATGCCTTGGCGATGCCTGCTTTGCTTGGCTGCCATCTGAATTCGCACATCGCCGGCGAACCCCTCTTCGCGTTCGATGATGAACGGAGCGGGATAGGTGGTGCCGCGATGCACCGCGCGCTGCCGGTTCATGTCAATCAGGTGAAGCGTGTATCGAGGCTTTAGCGTGGTCGCCAACAACACAGTCGCGAGGTGAGACGGTTCGGACGTCGGCGCCAGATTGCCGGCAGCGGGCGTCAGCACCGGCACACGGACGAGGCGATCGCCAACCATCGCTTCGCCGACGAGGCGAATCGGCGTCGCCGTGGCCGCGGCGTTCTCGGCGACTTCCAGCGAGATCGTGACGTCATTCTTATTGGCGGGAATCTCCAGCGGCTCGGCTGCCTGAATGCCTTCGGGCAGCCCCTCGATCAGCAACCGAATCGGCCCCTCGTAGTCGCCGCGGTCGGCAGAGACTTTCAGCGCGCCCTTGGCGCCGACAGCGATCGCCAACTGCGGCGGGGCCGACAAGCGAAACGGCGTGGCGCGGTCCAGCCGGAATCGGAAGACCGCGTCCAAGTCGCGAGGCAGCCCTGACTGCTCCTCGATCGCGACCACGTAACGGCCATCTTTGGGAATTCGCACATCGACGGCCGCGCCCGCGCGATCGGGGAGATCGTCGTTGAACGCGATCTGCTTGCCGGCTTCATTGAACACTCGCAACATGAGGTCCAAGTTGGCGTTGGCCGACGTCTCGAGGCGCCACACATCGCCTTGGGTCGCGTCCCAACTGAACCGCGCAGCCACAATTCCCGAGTGTTCCAAGGATCCGCTGACGGAGCTCGGGCCGGTCAGGTGAACTGCATCCGAGCCCGCGCCCGCTTGGCTGGATGTCACCGTCTGCTCCGCCACGGCGACAATCGGGAACGACACGTCCGTGTCACCATGCGGCGTCGCCAGCCGGTAGATCCAAGTGTCCTGC
>JAGQPF010000481.1 GCA_020426845.1 Planctomycetales bacterium | reverse complement strand
GCTCGTGCTTCGGCACTTCCTTTAGCCTGAGGTCCGATTTTTTCAGGCCATCGATGGCGACACTGGCGGTGTCGAGTTGGGTCGAAGCTCGACCACCGTTGTGAACGAAGCAATTTCGCAGTTCCTTGAAGTATCGGTAGACCACCATTAACTCGTCCAATTCTACGAGGCGATAATCGCTCTGAGTCTCCAATCGCGAGGTGAACGCCCTCTGAATCGTCGCCGACGAGCTGGACCGTTTCTTGGCTACGCCCAACATTTCTCTCACGCCTGGAGAACCTGAGCCATGCTTTGAGGACCGAGACGGAAACTGGATTCGTGATTTCTTGTTGAGTCCAGGAAAGTGCTGCGACATCCGCTCGAGCCACCCTTCATACAACGACGTTGTGTTCGCCAGCGTAAGCTTTGCCAACTCCTCCTGATGCTGTTCCCAAGACCAGTCCGCGAAAGCCCGTCTTACGTTCACCCCATGAACCCCGCTCCCGGTAACGAAACGAGCCTGCAGATCCGCAACTGACGCGCTCGGCATCACCGCCAAGAACCCTAAGACCTGCCAGCGCGTATTCCAAAGTGCCGCGGTGGCTCCGTGCACAAAATCGTAAAGCGCCGTGTAATCGCTGGCGAAATCTTGGGTCTCGCTAAAGAACGGCCTCATTGCTTTTCTCCCTCGCCCGGAATGTAGAGTCGATCGTGCCGATGTTCTCAGTTGGGCCGGTCGACGACCGAATCTCACGCAGATGGGATCAACCCAGTCGGTTCAAGCCTTGGCTAGGGTTGCCTCCCCGGCGAGAAGGAGCTCCCTGAGCTGCTGGGGTGTACCGCGCTCAAGTTCTGCCAACCGAGCAAATCCGAAAGGTTCAGCCCTATGCGCTGACACACGTGTCGTCCAATGACGCTGCAGTGTCGTTTCGGTGTCGTTTCACAAGCTACTTGGCAGCAAAGCGCCGTCACACCGACAAGTGATCGCGTCACGCCGCGACAAACGGAATTCCGAGCTTTCCGAGCGACCTTCCTCGAAACCTTGAGGACGATCTGCTCAGCGCTTGAACCTCATCATGACTGAGGCTCCGAACTCGGAGCGGGTGGACAGAATCTCCGCGGAGACGAGCACCTTGCCTTTTGCCCTGGGGATCGCTGACCAACCCATCGCAGCCCGGTCCTTGAAAGCCTTTACGTAGACACCGCCGTGAGCAAATGACCTGTCGAGACTTCCGTCGCGCCTAATCCTGAGAACTATGATTGCGACTCGCTTGAGGCCATCTTTGGTTTCTCGATACGGCGTGCGACCCACCGCGATTGTCTTTCCGTTGGGAAGCGATGTGATTGAGTGAATATTCGGTCCAGGTTCGAATCCTTTGATCCCAATTCCCTTGATCTGGCCTTTGCCACCGGCCCTTGCATAGGAGTTGGCTATCTGCCCAGGTGTCAGGTTTCGCCGGCCGTTGCCGGCGAACCCGTAATCCGGGCTTCCGTTCCGATGGAATCGGTAAAGCGTGTAGTTGACATATCCGTCAACCCGGATCAGGAT
>JAGQPF010000480.1 GCA_020426845.1 Planctomycetales bacterium | reverse complement strand
TCTGACCTCCTTCAGATCCTCCAATTCCACGAAACCCCTGTGTTTCTCGTCTCAAAATGCTTCACAGCGTTGCCTGTTGGGGCTATTGCGCGCGGGCGCACCACGGATCCCCGGGCTCGTGCTCTCGCGACTAACGTCTGTTGCCCCTCCCAAACTCGCGGTTCACCGCGACTTAGCGGCCCTCCCAACCCGGGGCCGCCACATTTTGAGAGTGCTCCAACCATCAGGTACTAAGCGTTACGTGCTTGGTTAGTATCCGCGCACCGCTTGTTTGCCATATCGCCACCGAGATGTTGGTGGGGAAGTAGCGCGATTGGGCGTCGGGTTCTGTGGCGTATACACCCGATGCTCCACCGCGTTCGGGACCTGAGTGTTGGGCAGTAACTGGGGCAGGTAGTTGGGCGTCGGCGCTGGCAACGGCGGGCAGACGTACCAAACCGAGGGCAGATTCGGCGCGACCGGGGACACTTGAGGCGTCCATACCGCAGGCACCGATGCCGCAGGCGAATGATTGATTGGAGCGGCCGGAGATGCCGCTGGCGGCGCTAACGAGGGCGTTGGTACTGGAGGCGCCACAACGTCCTGATGGGCGGGCGTTGCGGACGGGACAGCGGCTCGGGGTGGGCCAGGCGGCGCCTCTCCCGCTTTGGGTTCGTCAGCTGGTGAATTCGCCGGAGTCGCCGAAGTCGCCGGAGTCGCTGGATTGGTTGGCGGTTGGGAGAGATTTTTGGGAGTCACCTCGAGCGAATCGTTGTCCGTATTTCGCTGCGTGGGCGGCGTCAGCGGCATGGGTGGCATGGTCGATTCCAACTCGGGTGGTGGAACAGGCCGACGAGGTATCGCCATCGGCGGCGCCTCGCCCATGGGCATCGGGTCCACTGGCTTGGTCGACCGTCGTTTCTGTTTCCGCCCCTGTTTGGCTTTTCGGGTAGGGGGCGTTTGCGATGACGGGTTCGCTGATTTCTTCTTATCGCCGCGTCGGCGCTTTTTAACTTCTGCCTGCGGGCGCGCCGCTTGCTCGTTTTGCTGCCGATCCGACTTCTCTGCGAGAGGTTGTTGCCCGACGTCTGGATCGAGATCGGACTTCCTTGCGCTAGGTCGCTCTGGTTCGTGCCTGGGTTGTTCGTGCTTTGCACGATCGCGCCAGTTCGATTCGCCGAAACCGCGTTGAGGTGGGCGAGGAGGCAGTGGGCCACGTGGGCCTGCCCACCCGGGCGGAGGCCCGATGGGCGGGGGAGGCGGGAAGGTCGCGCGCGGCACGCGATGGGGTGCCGGGAAAGCAGGCCAGTCCATCCGCGGGCCGAAGCCCTGCGGCGGTAGCGGCGGTAGCGGCGGTAGCGGCGGTAGCGGCGGTAGCGGCGGTAGGGGCCGGTGCGCTCGGTGTGACGGAGAGTGCGGGCCTGGGCGTTGCGGGAAACTGCCTTCACGCCGAACGAGTTCACCGCCCGGATGAGACGGCGCTTCAGCGGCAAGTTGACTCGCGCCGCCGACGAGAACGATCGCCACGAGCCAAGCCATTGCCGCGCGAGAGAAAAGTCGGGCCTCCATCGCAGGCGACCCTTGTGAGGTCGGCGGGACCGGGCGGCTTTGGTGGGATTGCATTGGTCGAGCGAAACTGCCTTGACGGCGACCTAACATGGATATTCCCATCATCAAAATTCCGCTCGCGGAAATCCCGCTGTCAATGCACGAATTGACGATACTTCGAGTCAAGCAGGCCGTCAATCAAAGCAGGCAAAGGCGGCCGGGAAACTGCTCGGCAACCGCGTCACCGCAGCGAAGTTGCGGAATGTTCGATATGCATGGGAGAAACCGAGGTTGCGGTGCAAAGGGTGGATGGTCCATAGTGGGCGGGGATGCCAGTGAGGCGATGCGAACGCAATCGGCGCCGCAGTCATCGGCCGGATGGGCATGTTGCCACAACCAATTATCATGGGGACACGCATGACGCGTCACATCTACTCCCTCGCACGGAATGCGACTCCATTGCCATTGTTGCTATTGGCCGTCCTGGTCGGGTGCGGCGGCGAAGTGCCGACCGCCCACATCGAGCCTCCGGGCTCGACTTCCGCGTCCACCGAACCCGAGCCTGCCGACTCGGACGGAGGTCCCACCGCCGAAGCGGTTGGGGATTCGCCGACTGCCACGCAAACTGCGGCGGCGTCCGCGGAGGTGGTCCGGGTCGAATTGGTGCTCGCGCAAGGCCGCGTGTTGTTGGAATTGTTTCCTCAGAAAGCGCCGAGCACGGTTCATAACTTCATGAGCAACTATGTGGACCTCGAGCTCTACAACAACTCGTTGATTCACTATGTGGACGAGAACATTCTGATCGGCGGCGGGTTCGGCGCCGATCGCCAGCCGACGAGCACACGCTGGTCGGTGCGAAACGAGTCCAACAACGGTCTGAGCAATGTGCGGGGCACGGTTGCGATGAGCCGCGATCCGTCGTTCCCCGATAGCGCGACTTCGCAGTTCTTTGTGAATCTGACCGACAACCCTCACTTCGACCATCAGGACAAGCCGGACGAGGTGGTTGTCGGGGGCAACGGCTACTGCGTCTTTGGCCGGGTCGTGGAGGGCATGGAGATCCTCGACGCGCTTGCCAAAGTGCCGACGACCGACGTGGACGACTTCGTGCGATTCCCGGTCGAGCCGATCGTGGTGCAAACGTTTCGGCGCCTGCAATGAGCCGCCACGGTCCGCGACCTCCTCCTCCGCACTGAAAAACTGCCTTTCCCGTCATCTCGGCCCAGCCGACTCGTTTCCTCTCCCATGGGGCCGTTTTGATTTCCGGCGAACCTCGCGGGAATTCTTTGACTTCGCGGCGTGCTCGAACAACTATGGACGGGTTTGCAGGCCAATCTGGCCAGCGTCCCCCGAGTGTTCCCTTCCCCGCCACGGCATCGGCGAGGGATGTCTGATGAAGAGGAGTCAGCCGAAAATGAAACGATTCGTGGCTTGTCTATTGTTGACTTGTGTGGTTAGCGTCGCCGTCGCTCAAGAGCCCGCGACGAAGAACGAAAAACCCGACCAAGCGGCCAAGTCGCGTGCAAAGAAGGACGCGAAGCCCGAGGAGGCCAAGCCCGAGGAGGCGCAGGAGCTGAAGCAGGAGCCGCAAGACGTCATGGCGGCTCCTCAAATCAGCCTGCGTCTCAAGGACAATCTGACCTTCGTTGGCGCCGCTGCCGAGTTGGATAAGTTGACCATCAGCACTGTCTTCGGCGAAATCGAGGTGCCGCTGACGACGATTGCGGGCATCCGCTTTGCCTCCGAAGCCAATGAGCGCACGACGATCGCAATGCTCAACGGCGACAGCATTACGGGGGCAGTGGATCTGTCCGCCGTGAAAGTCAACACGCAGTGGGGGCAGGCTAGTGTCCAAGTGCACGCACTGGAGTCGATGACGATGGTGCCTGACATGAGTTGGGTTTCGGAATCCGCGCCCGGCGGCATCCGCTGGAAGCTGACTCGCATTTCCAACAGCTCGAGCGCCACCTCGACACTGCCGCCGCCCATTCGATCGACGATCCGTAGCAGCGTGGGGCAGTAGTCCGCACGAGTGGACGAAGATGCGGGCAAGGCTGCCCACTCCACGAAGACCATAAATTCGTTGCGCCCGGACGTCGTCGGTCCGGGCGTTTTTCATTCTTCACCCTGCGATTCTGCCGCAGTACAATCATGCGTTGGGTGGGGATTGAGGCCCCATCTCCACTTCCCTTTCCCCCCTATCAGGAGACCCTATGGCCGGTATCCATGACGATAGTGGGGAAACTCGCGAAGTGCCGATCGAAGAGTTGATGTTGACGGCGCCGTCGGCGTCGGGCGAGTTGCCGCTTCCCGTGGAGCCGGAGGAGGACGACGATTTTTCGTTGGGGCCGCGGCAGCCGGTCATTGGCGAGTATGTGCTGTTGCGCAGGATCGGAGCGGGCGGAAACGGCCGCGTCTTCAAAGCCCGCCACCGCCAAATGGAGCGTCTGGTGGCGTTGAAGATGCTCTCACCCGCCACGATGCGGGACCCCGAGGCGGTGCGGCGTTTTCGCCGCGAGATGAAGGCGGCGGCCAAGCTGTTTCATCCGAATATCGTCACAGCGTTTGACGCCGGAGAGCACGGCGGCGTCCACTACCTTGTGATGGAGTACGTCGAGGGGCTGTCGCTGACGATGCTGGTTGAGCGACATGGACCTGTCACCGTCGACAAGGCGGTGGATTATGTGATGCAGGCGGCGACCGGGCTGTCCTACGCGCACTCGCGAAATGTGATCCATCGCGACATCAAGCCCAGCAATCTGATCATGGACTCCGACGGAGTCGTCAAGATCCTGGATCTCGGCACGGCACGCTTTGAGAACGAGTCGGGGCCGAGCGACTTGACTCAGACCGGGATCATCATGGGCACGGTCAACTACATGTCGCCCGAGCAGGCCCGGAACGCGACGGAGGTGGACCACCGGTGCGACATCTACTCGCTGGGATGCACGCTGCATTATCTGTTGACGGGCCGGCCGGTGTTCGATGGCAACGTGATGCAGGTGTTGATGGCGCATGCCGAGCAGCCGGCGCCGTCGCTTCGCGAGTCGCGGCCGGAGGTGCCGTCTTGGCTGGACGTGTTGTTCCGCAGAATGATCGCCAAACGCGCGGTTGATCGCCAGGATTCGATGCAGGGGTTGATCAGCGAGCTGACGGCCGGACTGTCGGGTCAGGCCAGCGCCGAGAGCACTCGGTTCCGCCTTCAATTGCCGAGCGAGCGCCGACCGCAACGTCCGCTGGGAGTCGACATCGGCTCGTCGAAGTGCATGATTGCCAGCGTCCAGCGCGGCGAGCCCGCGGTGCTGGGACGCAGCGGCGCCGAGGCCGTGCCGACTGCGGTCGCGCTGTCCGGCATGAACATCGCCGTCGGCCGTCCTGCATTGGAGCGAGTCGGCGACACGACGCAAGTTGCCTGGCGGATCAAGCGACAACTGGGGGCCGCTCAATACAGCCACGAAATCGACGGAGCACACTATCCGCCCGAGGTGCTGCTCGCCTTGATTTTGGGGCGGATTGGCATCGACGCTCAGGGACAGATGAACAGCCCGTTTCGCGAGGCGGTGTTCGCCGTGCCGGCGGGCTTCAATGACGCGCATCGCAAGGCGGTCGAGGATGTGGCCTACATCGGCGGCGTCGATGTGGTCGACCTGATCAACGAGCCCACGGCGGCCATGTTGTCGCTGGTTTGCGACGCCAATTTCTCGGTCGAGCGTCCCTCGCGAATGCTTTGCGTCGACCTGGGCGCCGGCAAACTGGATGTCGGTGTATACGATTACGAGCCGGGCAGGCTGACGACGGCGGCCATTCATGGCGTGCCCTCGTTGGGCGGCGACGATTGGGACGATGTGCTGGCCGATGTGATGGCCGATCAAATCGTGGCCGGCGACGGTCCGGACCCGCGACTGGTGGACGGCGCGCTGCGAGAGATCGCCAGCAACTGCGAGCGCGCCAAGCATCACGTCTCCGCACATGGCGAGGCGAAGTTGGCGTTCAATGACGCTTACGGCCGCATCCTGCTCACCGTTTCCGAAACCCGGTTCCAGCAGCTCACCGCTCACCTGATCCGGCAGGTCACCGAAGAGGTGGAATGTGTCCTGCAGCAAGCGGGCTGTGATTGGAGCGAGCTCGATCGGATTGTGTTGGCCGGTCAGGCAACGCAAGCGGCTGGCGTGTTGGATGCGCTCAAGGCATCCGCCGGAAAGACGCCAATTCAACAGCTTCCCGCCTCGTGCGTGGCAAAGGGGGCTGCGCTGCAAGCGAGCTTCCAACGCAGTCGCGCCGACGGCCGCCGACCGTTGGTCGAAGTGGAGGATGCGGCGGCCAACAGCCTGGGGCTCGTCGGCATTGAGAGCAAGACCCAGCGGCGGTGCAACGCCGTGCTGATTCCTCGCGGCGCCAAGTTGCCGGCGGCCACGCGGCGAACCTTCAAGACGTTTCGGGAAGGACAAGATTCGCTGATGATCCAAATGCTCCAAGGCGAGCATGTGGATGCGGATCGCTGCACGTCCGTGGGGCGGTGCGTGATTTCGGATTTGCCTCCCGGCCTGCCAATCGGCACCCAGTTCGACGTGGAATTTCAATGCGCTCCCAGCGGCCGCGTGACGGTCTACGTCGAGTCCGCGGCCATCGGTTTCCGGGTCACTCGTGAGCTCGTCCGCGAGCACGCTTTGACGCACCACCAACTCGCCAGGTGGCGCGAGTGGGTCGAGACGATGACGCTCTGCAGCACGTTGGGGTGACCGACTGCACGCCAAGAGCCCGGTCGGACTCTCTCCTATCACAGAGTGTCTCAACGGCGGCCACGGGCAAGACGGGGCGCTGCGGTTCGTCCCGGTTAGTTAGCTGAGGCTCGGTGGATCTGTCGGGCCTCCATCGCAACCCTTGTGAGGCAAGGAGGACCTGTCGGGCTTCGCCCGGAGGAGAGCAAGGCGACCGTCGCGAGTCGCAACCCGCTATACTTGCGGACGGCGTTGTCAACACGCGCCCAACTCTCCCGCTGCCTCTCCCCGGCTTCTCCCTCTTCACTGATTGATTCACCATGCACCACACCCAATGTCTCAAAGCACCGATGCGTGCGGTCCTGTTGGGAATGGCCGGCGCGCTGCTGCTGGCTGCTCCCGCCGCGGCTCAGCAGACTTCCGGCCTCCGTCCAACGGTGATCGGACGTTGGCCTGCGCTTCCCGGCGCCTCGCGACGCGAGCCGCTGGAGGTCCTGCTAAGTGACAAGGCGTTGTCACTGGTTGACGACGAGACGCCTCACGTCTGCTTTGTGCTGGAAGGCGGTGGCAAGACGGAATTGAAGCTGCTGCAGCAGCAGGCGACCGGAATTGCGGCCAGCGCGAGCTGGCTGCTGGCCAAGGCGCCGCTCGACCGCGGTTTTCCGCCGGCGGGTGAGGCGTACGAGACGGTGGACGACTTTCGGCATGCGCTTTGGCGTTGGCTCCCGCTCCAGGGCATCGACCTGCTGGTGTTCGTGCGGATCGCCGACGATCCGGCGGCGCCCGCTCGCGTTTTTGCTCACCCCACCTCCATCAAGCAGCTCGGCAGTTGGCTGGAGCCGTTGGACGTCAGCGCCGACGAATCGGCGCCGAAGTCGCTATGGGCCTGCAGCGGCGCCCACGAGCTGGCCGGCGTCGGCGCCATTCCCGCATTGCGGGTCGAAGCCGGGGAAAAGACGGCTTGGGTCGCTCAACTGCTCAGCCGCCCCTTGCCGCCGTCTGCCGCTCGCCAAGCCTGCCTGCGGCGGTTGCGCCGCTCGCCGGAAGAGGTCGCTGCGCAACTCGCTCCGCACTACGGGCAACCGTTGCAACTTCACTACATCCCTGCGCTGGCGACCGTGAGTCGGTTGCGACGCGAAGCGGCGACAACCGGCGACGCATCGCAAACATCCGGGCCCGAGCTGGCGCGAGTCCTTGCCTGGGCCAAGCAACCGCACGCGGCGCCAAAAAACGGCAGCGAGGTCGCTGGCCGGCTGCTGTTGGCCGAGTTGACTCGGCTTGTGCCCGAGGGAGAACAGGAGCCATTGCGAAAGGAGCTTACGGCCACCGCGGAATTGGGGTTTGAATCGGACGGCACTCCGAAGCAGGCGATGCCGTTCCATGCCGAAATGAGCGACGCCGTCTTCATGAGCACACCGCTGCTGGCGGAAGCGGGGCGAGTGACGGGAGACGAGCGATATTTTGCTGCCTGCTTGCGGCATGTCAAGTTCATGCAGCAGCTGTGTTGGAGAGCCGATGGCCTCTACCGACATCATCCGGGGAATGAGGCGGCCTGGGGCCGCGGCAACGGTTTTCCCGCTCTGGGACTCGCTTGGACCCTGTCGGCGATGCCCGCGAGTCACTCGGCGCACGAGCTGCTGAAGGTGTCATTGACGCGGCACCTGCGCACACTGATTCAGTATCAAGATCGGGACGGCTGTTGGCGCCAGATCATTGACCGCCCCGACGCCTATCGCGAGCTGACGGCCACTTGCATGATCCTGTTCGCCTGCCGCCGCGCCGTCGACCGAGGATGGATTCCGGAGCAAGAATTCGACGCTGCCATCCAACGCGGCTGGCGCGCGGTGCGCCTGCGGGTCGGTGAGTCGGGCAACCTGATTGATGTCTGCACCGGCACCGGCAAGCAGAAGCAGTTCGACGAGTACTATTTGAGACGGGCCATTCTTGGTCCTGATCCTCGCGGCGGCGCCATGGCGTTCCTTGTGTCGACCGAAATGGCTGGGTGGGGCAAGGCGCCCTAACCGCATGTTAATGCATCCGTCGCTGAACCACATGCAACCATGAAGATCACGAACGTACGCGCTTGTCAGCCCTATTGCGAATCCTCTCCACCCGACTGGCGCACCGACCTGGGCCAAATTCTGATTGCCGTCGACACCGACGCCGGTTTGACCGGATACGGAGTGGGCGGGGGTGGATTTGCCTCGATTCATGTCGTCCAGACCGTGTTGCGCGACATGCTGCTGGGGCTCGACCCCCTGGAGATCGAAACGCTGTGGGAGCGAATGTACCGTCGCACGCTGGCTTACGGTCAAAAGGGGCTGGTGCTGATGGCTATCAGCGGTGTCGACCTCGCCCTCTGGGACTTGAAAGGCCGAGCCGAGTCGCTGCCGGTGTCCGAACTGCTGGGCGGTCGGCGCCACGAACGCTTGCCCACGTATGTCACGGTCTGGAATGACGGGCAACTGCGCGAGGTTGCCGGCCGCGGTCACCGCGGCTACAAACTGCACCTCGAGGCGATGGTGGGTGGCGAGTCGGATCAATCCTCGGATGCTGCAGCAGCGGACTTTGTCGACCGGGTGGAGTCGCGAGTCGCGGCGGCGCGCGAGCTGTTGGGCCACGAGGTCGAGCTGATGGCGGACGCCTGGATGCAGTGGTCGTTGCCGACGGCCTTGAGCGTGGCCGAGCGGCTGGCGCCTTACCATTTGAGTTGGCTGGAGGAGCCGTTGCCGATTGACGACTTGGCTGGCTATCGCGAGTTGGTTGACAAGAGTCCGCTGCCGATCGCGGGCGGGGAGCACGAATACACCGCGGCCGCGTTTGAACATTTGGCCAGCGAGCGTTTGCACGAGGTGCTGCAACCCGATGTCTGTTGGTGCGGCGGGCTCACGCAGCTCGTGCGGATTTATGAAATCGGCGCCGAGCACGGGCTCCGCGTCTGTCCCCATCGCGGGGCGGAGCTATGGTCGTTGCACGCGTTGGCGGCGCTGGATCCGCAGCCGCTCGCCGAATCGGGACGTGGATGGATGACGTGGGTGAAGGGACAGCCCGAGATGGAGGGCGGAGAGATTGCCGTTCCCGATTCGCCGGGCATCGGCATCCACGTCGATGAGGATCGGCTTGCCGTGCTGCCCGCACCCGCGAACCATTGGACGGCTAGAGCCCGATGAATTTCACCAAGTCGTCGGCGCCGAGCATTCGGGTGGAGACGAAGTTCTCGCCCGCATGAAATCCGGCGGCAGCGCCCTGAATCAGCGCGGCGCCGCGAACTCGGTCAAACACGTGAGCCTTGGCGGGCGGAAATTGTGACTCGTAACAGCGGATCGAATCGAGCTTGGCTTCGAGGGTCTCGGAGATGTCGACCGTGAAGTGGCTGGGAAAACCCTCCAGCGTCGCCGGCTCGAAAGCGAGCCGAAAGTAGAGTTGCCGCTGAATCGTGTGGACCGGCAGGTGGTCGAACACGTTGTCCCACTTCGTGAGCCGCGAATAGAACACGGCGGCGTCGGTGATCTGCATCGCTTGCCAGTGATCGGGAGACGCCATCGGCGTCTTGTCCCCAAACCCGATCACGATGTTGGGTCGGAGCCGGCGAAACACTTTGGCCAGCTCGACGCGCGCTTCAAAGCAGTCGAACAGGCGTCGGTTGGGCATGTCCATGACAATCCGCTTGGCGACGCCGAGCTTTTCCGCCGCGCAGGCGGCTTCGCGGCGCCGCGCGTCGGGGCCGGGCGAGCCGGGAGTGGGCTCGCCGTCCGTCAGATCCACGATGCCAACCCGGTAGCCTTGGCGAGCCAGTTTGGCGAGTGTGCCGCCGCAGGCGATCTCAACGTCGTCGGGATGAGCGCCAACGGCGACGACGTCAAATGGTTCAGCATCCAGTTCAGTCATAAGTGGCTCCGGCCGGTTGTTCAGTGGCCCATGAGTCGTAGAAATCGCTTGCGCACGTCGCGCATCCGCCGGTTGCAGGCGCTGGCGAGCTCGGCAGCTCCGCCGGGAAGGTCAAGCAAGTAGGCGAGTTTGTTCATGTCGAGCTCATCGGCCGGCAGGTCATGACGTTTGGCCGTGTTCAACAGCCGCAATCGCGCCTCCACCTTTCGCAGGAAGCGATACGCGTCCGCCAACGCCTCGGCGTCGTCGTGCGGCAACAACGAGGCGTCGTCGAGTTGCTGGAGCGCTTCGAGCGTGTTGGGGCTCAGGATCTCGGGATGCTGCTGACCGTATTCCAATTGCAGACGCTGGGTGAAGAATTCGACATCCATTGTGCCGCCGGGCGCCCGTTTCAAGTTGTGTTCGCCGGCGCCGTCTTCCGTGCGGGAACGCATTTCGAGGATCTCGCGGCTGTCTCCGGGCCGCCAGGGTTGGTTGAACTGGGCCATTCGCACGGCGTGCATCGTCCGCTCACGGCCGGCGTCCGTCCCGAACACGACCCTGGCCTTGCACAATGCCTGGCGTTCCCAAAGCTCCGCGGTGTTCTCGAAGTACGATTGAAAATTGTGGAGCGAGACAGCCAGTGCGCCGCTGGCTCCGTTGGGGCGCAGCCGCGAGTCCACTTCATAGAGCCGACCGGTCGCTCCCAGTTGCGTCATTCGCTTGATGATTCGCTGTCCGAGCTGACTGAAGAAGTGCTGATTGGTTGTCTCACGCTGACCGCGGCCACGGGGTTGCGTTTGACCGTTGCCCTCGTAGAGGAAGATGATGTCGAGATCGCTGTGGTAGTTGGGCTCTCGCCCGCCTAGCTTGCCAAGCGCGAGAATCATGAATTCGCAGGGTCGCGTCGAATTGGCCAGCATCGGCTCGCCGTGCTTCTCCACAAGTTTTGCCAGCTCGTGCCGGGTCGCTCGTTCGAGGATCACTTCGGCCACATCCGACAGAGCCGCGTGCGAATGTTGGACGTCGTTCTTGCCCAGCACGTCTCGCACCCCCACACGCAGATGCTGAAGGCTTTTGAAGCTCAGCAAGATGGGGTCCAGGTCGGCGGCGCCGCGGCAAACATCTTCCAATTGACGCTGCAGCGTCGTCAGCTCCGGGAGTCGGTCGAGCACCAACGAGTCCATCAGCTCGTCGATCATTCCGGGCTGGGCAGTCAAGATGCCCGTCAGGTAGTCGCCCGCGGCGCACAGCCGGACGTAGAGCTGCAGTGTGGGCGGGCTGTAGCTGAACAGCTCCCATAGCACGCCCTTGCCGCCCAGGGAGTCGCTGACAAGGCTGAGTCGCAACAAGGCGCCATCGGGGTCGGGAGTCGTCCCGACCGCTTCCAGCAGACGCGGAGCGATGGCGGCGAGGAAGTGGCGGCAGCGGCGTGTCGAGAGAAACGGAATTCGCTCCTCGCTCAGCTCCAACAGACGGCGGTACGCTTCGGGCACGTCTCGAAAGCCAAATCGACTCAGCAATGTTTCGATGCGCGCCGGCTCGGGCGCCGGGTCGAGCACCAGATCCATAATCGGATCGGCGGACTCGTCATCGACGAACGCGTCGTGCAAAAGGTGGTCCAGAATCTGCCGATTGACAGTGGTGCGGCGCTGGAGCTCCTCATCAAACAGCTCCAGCGCGGTGCGTCCGCCCACGTCGCGAAACCCCATCCGCTTGGCGAGCCGCGATGTTTCGCCCGGCGATGACGGCAGCCGATGCGTCTGCAGGTCAAACATGATCTGCAGTCGATGCTCGACCTTGCGAAGCATCGCGTAGTTCTCCTCCAGCAGCGTGCGTTCCTGCATGGTCAGGCAGCCGGCTGACTCCAACTCGCGGATTGCCTCCAGCGTATTGCCCGTTCGCAAGCCGGGCAGATCGCCGCCGTTGAGCAGTTGCAGAAACTGAATGACGAACTCGATGTCGCGAATGCCTCCATGGCCGGTTTTCAGGTCGCGAACGTAGGCTTGTTCGGCGCGTCGCTCGATCTTTCGCTTCAGCGCTTTGATGCCGGAGATGTCCGCGCGGCTCAGATAGCGCTGGTAGATCCAGGGCTGCAGCCGGGCAATGAACTCGTCGCCGGCGGCCTTGTCGCCCGCGCAGGTCCTTGCCTTGACAAACGCTTGTCGCTCCCAGGTGCGGCCGCTGACATCGTAGTAGCGTTGGGCGGCGTCGAACGACATCACCAACGGCCCTTGGTCTCCGTGCGGCCTGAGCCGCAAGTCGACGCGGTATGCCGCGCCGTGCTCGGTGCTTTCCGTCAGCAGCCGCACGACCTCCTTGGCCAGACGGGAGAAGAAGTCATCGCCCGAGATGGCTCTGGGGCCGTTCGTCCGCGCGCCACTGTCGCCAAGAAAGATCAGGTCAATGTCACTTGAATAGTTCAACTCCTCGCCACCGAGCTTGCCGAGCGCCAGGGCGCAAAAACGCGCAGGCTCGCCTTTGCCAACCGTTGCCGGGCCCCGGTCGGCTTCGAGGCGTCGTCGCGCGAAACGGATCGCCGCCTCTAGAATCGCGTCAGCTAAGTACGAGATCTGACGGGTGACCACTTGCACGGGCTGCTGGCGAACGATGTCGCCGTAGGCAATTCGCAAGGTCTCACGCTGCTTGTAGCGACGCAGCAATCGCTTGAGTTGCTGCGGATCCTCCAGAGCCTCCGCTTCGGCGCAGATCTCGTCCAGCAGCAATTGTCTTGCCACTGGCTGTCCCTCGGTCATCCGCAGCAGGTCCAGACCTTCGGGGTCGCGGATCAGCAAGTCGGCCAGATATTGGCTGGTTGAGATGATTTGCAGCAGCGTGCGGAGCGCGTCGGGCTCTCGTTGAAACAACGAGACAAGTGACAGGGGGCTGCGCGCCGCCGCGATGAATCTCTCCAGATTATTCAGTGCCAGGTCTGCGTCACTTAGCGACGGCAGCAGCTCCTCCAACTGCCCGCAGAGATGAGCAAGCAGGTCGAGGGGCAGGCCGGGCTGACCGGACGAGGCGAGTCGCTTGAAGATCTCCTGCGACCGCGCCAGATCGCGCAGGCCAAGTTGGCGCAGCCACGACTCCGCTTGCGGAGGATGGTCGAGGTAGCCTACCAGCGTCTCGATTTCCATGAACCGTGTCGTTAGCGTCGGACGGTGGCGTAGGCCGGAATTTGGCGTTGGATCAGGTGCATGGCCCCGAACAGCGTGGCCGAGAAGAACAGGTCGCTGAGCAGCGTGTTGCGGAAGAATGGCACGGCGGCCACGTAACAACTGC
The DNA here is from genome assembly GCA_020426845.1 of Planctomycetales bacterium. Classification (GTDB taxonomy): domain Bacteria; phylum Planctomycetota; class Planctomycetia; order Pirellulales; family Pirellulaceae; genus JAGQPF01. Next base: position 39,970 of record JAGQPF010000480.1, on the reverse strand, counting down.
GCAGGCCGTCGATGGTGGGCGGGTAATAGGCGTACCAGCAGACGAAGTTGGTAATCAGGAAGAACAGCACTGAGCCAAGCACCGATGCGCCGAGGATTTGCTCGGGCCGCGTGGTGTGGCGGATCAGCCGTCCCAGCCCCACATACAGCAACATGCAGGCGTAGACCACCGGCGTCCATTCATTGAAGCCGAGCAACGAATCGCTAATCGCCATCGCCGCCAATGGAGTGAGCACCGCCAGGTACCAGGGCGCCAACGTCGCTCCGGCAAATAACGCAATGGCCCCGATCGGCGTGAAGTTCCAGGCATGGGGGAGGAAGCGAAACGCTGCGCCCACAAAGATGATGGCCAGGGACGCCCAGAACATTGGGGGCGTTTTCGTCGTTCTCTGACGAGCGTTCATCGGATTCATGAAACTCACGAAAAATGTTGCAGGCAGAAACCTAGAATTCCGCGACCGCCGGATCACTTCATGATAGTGGAATCGGCGTTTGCGGTCCAATCCGGCCAGGAATCTCCAGTGGCGAAAGAATTCCGAACGAACATCAGTCTCGCGTCAGTCGGATTGCCTCCACCTGCCCCCAGTCCACGTCGACACCCAGTCCCGGGCCGCTGGGGCACACCGATACGGGGCCGGAGATCACGATCGGATTGGTGGCGATCGACAGCTCGTGGTAGCTGGGACCGAGACAGTCGCCGGGAAGCTCTTCGATGCGGACGTTCTCGGTGGCCACGATGAAGTGCAGCATGGCCGCGGCGCCGACGTCCCACTCGAGATTGGAGCCGATGGTGCAGGGCAAACCTGCCTCGCCCGCGCGGGCGGTGATCGCAGCCGCGCGCCCGAGGCCGCCATGCTTGCCGGGATAGACCGTCAGCGCATCGCAGCAGCGGTGAGCGATCAGCTCTTCGCACTCGATGAAGTTGAAGCAGCTTTCGTCGGCCAGGATGCGGCAACCGGTCTCGTTTCGCAATTGCGCCAAACGTGTGTAGTCGCCTCGCTGGAGTGGCTGTTCGAACAGCGTGACATTGAGCGATTGCAGGCGGGGTATCGCCTCCAACGCCTGTGTCAGGCTCCAGCCACCATTGGCATCCACCGTCAGCAGTATTTCGTCCCCCGCGGCGGCACGGACGGCTTCCACGCGAGCGACATCTTCGTCGACCACGCCGCCGACCTTGACCTTGATGGTGCGGAAGCCCTGCTCGACGAGCTCGCCCGCGCGCCGCGAAGCGCGCTCGACGTCATAGGCGCCCATCGAGAAGCGGTTCACTACCTCCAGCGGGCGCTTGGCGCCGCCTAGCAGCTCGAACACGGGCTGGCCTCGATCACGCCCCAGGACGTCCCAGCAGGCCATCTCGATGGCGGACTTGGCAAACCAGTTGTAGACGGCCAATGCGTCCATGCGGCGGTTGATCTCGGCCAAGTCGGCCACTTCGACGCCGTGCAAGGCGGGGCCAAATAGCCTGGTGATCAGCGCCTCGACGCTCCAGGCGGTCTCGCCGCTCCAGCGAGGCGTGACGGTCGCCTCGCCGACTCCCTCGGCGCCGGTGTCGGTCCGCAGACGCACCAACACAAAGTCGGACACTTCGTGGCGCCCCAGCGCCGACACCATTCGCCGCTCCGGCGTGAGCGGGATTCGGCAGGGGATGGCCTCGATCTGTTCAATCTTCATGGCGTGGCAGGGCGGGCAACGAGGTCTCTGCTTCTATTGCTTGGTGAAATCTAGCTCGCTATGGCCGATTTTCATGTTCAACTTGTTGCCCGACAACTCGCAATCTGCTGGATCGCCATCACAAATGAGAACAAATCCGCCAGTTCGCATTTCGACGGAATAGGCACGCGACTTCGTTTCCTCTCCCGGAGCATGAAACAACACTTGGTTGCCCTTGAACTCGATGTCAGCCGGGTCCTCGGTTACGATTACTGGTTTACCGAGGGGTGATTTGAATTCACGTCTAGAGCCAGGGAACTTCCAACGACCTTGCAGGGCCTTCACAACGTCTTGCGGATTGCTGGGTGAGCCTGCCGGCCCCGAGGAAGTGGTCGGGACTGCTGCGCCGCTGTTCGCACTTCCTTTGCTCGCACCGCCGTTGTTCCCACCGGCGGCGGGAACGGGTTTTTCCTCTGCTGCGCCCGCCAGCTTCGGCGGATCGGGAAGCAGCGTCGTGACCAAGTCCATGCGCTGTTCGAGCGTGCCGCTGGCGAGCGTGGCGCCCCGTTCGGAGCCGATCAGCTTCTGGAAGCCGATCGCCATGTGCTCGGGAGCCAGCAGCTGGCGGTTGAAGTAGTAGGTGAGTTCGTGCAGCACGGGGATCGGATTCGAGGTCGACTGCCCGAGCAGCACTCGGGCGCGATTGAGCACGCCGGCGGAGGTCAGTCCGGCGGGAATCGGGACCAGGTTGACGGTGGGGTCGATGATTGCGAACAGTTGGTCGAGCGTCTCTTCGACCGGATCGGCTTTCTTCTCGTCCTCTCGCGCCTGTTCGGTCTTGATGTTGTTCAACTTCTTGGTTTGGGCGGGCCGGCCCTCGGCGTTGACCAGCGGCTCGCCGGTCTTCACATCGTAGATGCGAAGCGAATTGTCGTTGGTGACGATTTTGGTCCGCGTGGACTCGCTAACGGCGACGTCAAACACGGCCAGCAGGTCGAGGCCCTCTTGTCGCGCCTTTTCGAGCAGCTCTTTGGGGTCGCCCTGGCCGACCATCATCACGCCCGGCAGCAGCTGTTTGGCGCCGGAGGCATTGGGCTTGGGCCGGCCGCGGCCGGGGCCAGCCCCACCGGAGTCGCCGCCCATCATCATGCTGCTGTCCATCATGCCATCCATGCCGTCCATTCCACCCATGCCGCCACCGCCACCGCCGCCCCGGCCGTTGCGACGTTGCGGGGCAAGACCGGTCAGCAGCTGACCGTAGGCGCCCGACTCCGCTCGCTCGCGAAGCCGGCTGACAAACTGTTTGCCGAAGTCACCGGTGTATTTGTCCAGCAGCGGGTCGGAGCCGCGGGGTCCGCCGCCCGATCCCGATCCCGAGCCCATGCCCATCATGCCTTCGCTGCTCATGTCGCCCATGCCGTCCGACATTTCCATGGCGCCCGAGTCGCCGCTCATGCCGCCCACGCCGTCGTTACCGCCACGACCGCGTCGCTTTCGACCCGAAGTGTTCGCGCCTCGCTTCAAGGCAGCCGGCAAGCCGCTGCCAATCGGTTTCGCGTCGCCTTCAAACGGCTTGGCCAAATCCACACCGACGCCCCAGCGGAGCGCCATGCGTGGCTCCACCAGCGACGGCGCCCAAGCGAACCCCGCGAAATTGGCGGCGTCCTCTCGCTCGATCAGATTGTGAGCCAGCACGAACAGCATGCCGTCCTTTTCGTTGCCCGCCTTGAGCAGCGACAGGCCATGGTCGCGGTAGTTGGCCGGCGCCTGATTGCGGCGTCCGCCGCCGCCTCCCATACCTCCCATGCCGTCGCCCATCATCTCGGGCGACATCTCCATCTCGGGCGACATTTCCATGCCCGCAGCGCCGCCGCCCATCATCTCGGGCGACATCTCCATCTCGGGGCTCATCGCCATATCCATGTCTGCGGCGCCCCCGCCCATCATCTCGGGCGACATTTCCATCTCCGGACTCATGTCCATGTTATCGCTGCCGGGGGGCGGCCCCATCATCTCGGGGCTCATGGACATGCCCGCGTCGCTGCCGCTGTCGGCCGCCGGCGAACTGCTCGGAGCGCTGCTGGACGAGGAGCTCGGGGTCGGCGTGCTGCTGCTGCCCGTGTCGCTGGAGCTGGAATTCTGAGCGACGTTGTAGTCGTCGCCCCCGCCACAGCCCGTGAAGGAGGCGATGGCGAACGAGGCGGAAAACGACAGCAGCAAAGCGAGTGTGCGTTTCATCGGGGTCCCTGGAAGTCGGAGCTGTTGATCAGCTTGCTCGAATAGTCGGACGCAGTGCAATGGATTGGCGCAATGGAGGGGAAGGGACCTTGTCATCGAAGCGATCCTGCCCATTGGACAGTCCATTCCCCTTGGTCCCGGGCGTCTCCAATTATGCCAGAGAGACGCGGTAACTCCAAGCCATTCCACTCTTTTCTGCCCAAGGGCAGTCGCCGGACGACCACTTGAGACCCAGTGACGCTCGATTGATAATTCAAAGAGCGCCGAGGTGGTGGAAAACTTCCGACATTGCGACTTCCCCCTTTTCACTCCCCACCGTGAAGGCAGTCCGGTTGGTTGGTCCGCTGTGCCCGGATCAGACCTGTTTCCGCCTCGGTTTACCCGCTCACCCTGTTACCCGATCGCGAGCCATCTATGTGTGCAACGCGGAGCCGGCATGTTCGCCGCCGGCATCTTCGCCCCCACAGCCTGTTAAATAAGTCCCCACTCGCAATCGGAACTGCCTCCATGATGCAGAAAAACGCGGCGCCGATTGCCGGGGCAGGTGTTTTCCAACGGCCTCTTCACCTTCCCTCCGTCCTCGTGCCCCTTGCCGTCGCGGTGTTTATCGCGGGCACGATCGGGGGCATGTTGCCCGAGGCGATGGCCCAGAAGATCCCTCAAGGCCAGACGTCGCCCCCCGGACCCGCGCTCTCACCGGCTGAGGCCATTAAGAAAATGACGGTGCCCGAGGGCTTCACCGTCGAAGTGGTGGCCAGCGAGCCGCAGCTGATCAATCCTGTCGCGATGACTTTTGACGAGCAAGGGCGGATCTGGGTCACCGAAAGCGTCGAGTACCCTCGCTCCTCACCCGGCGAGGGCAAGGATCGCATCAAGGTGTTGGAAGACACCGACTCGGACGGCGCCGTCGACAAAGTCACCGTGTTTGCCACCGGCTTGAACATTCCGTCGGGGATCGCCGTCGGTCATGGAGGCGTCTGGGTTGCGAATGCCCCCGACCTGTTGTTGCTGAAGGACACCGATGGTGATCTGAAGGCCGATCAACGAGAAGTGATCGTCAGCGGATTCGGTCGCACCGACACGCATGAATTGCCGAACTCACTGACCTGGGGCCCCGACGGCTGGCTGTACGGACTCAACGGCGTCTTCAATCACAGCCATGTGCGGCACCAAGGCAAGGAGTTCAAGTTCACCTGTGCGTTGTTCCGCGTGCATCCGCTGACGCGCGAGTTTCAGTTGTTTTGCGAGGGCACCAGTAATCCGTGGGGAGTCGCCTTCGACACCGAAGGCAGCGCCTTTGTCAGTGCCTGCGTGATCGACCATCTCTGGCACCTGACCGAAAGCGGCTACTACCATCGTCAGGGCGGACCCTATCCTCCGTTCACGTGGAAGATCGATTCGATCGTCAAGCATAAACACCAGAAGGCGGCCTACTGCGGCATTCACTATTACGATAGTGACGCCTATCCCGAGGAGTATCGTCAGCGACTGTATATGGGCAACATCCATGGGAATTGCCTGAACGTCGACTCGCTGGAACGTCGCGGCTCCACCTACTTCGGCAAGGGACACCCCGACTTCCTCAGCGCCAACGACGCGTGGTTCATGCCGGTGGCTCAGAAAACGGGACCTGACGGGTGCCTCTATGTGTTGGACTGGTACGACCGCTACCACTGCTATCAGGACGCGCGTCGCGATCCCGAGGGGATCGATCGGGGGCAGGGGCGGTTGTATCGCATTCGTTACCAAAACACCCCGCGGGCTGCGAAATTCAACCTTGGCAACGAGACGGATGAGCAGTTGCTCGAGCGTCTGGCCTCGGGCAACGGGCTGATTCGCGATCTGGCGCAGCGGATCCTCTCCGAACGACTGATGAGCCGAGAGGGAGAGCAGCGGAGTTTTCTAACGCCTCGATTGGAGACGCTCGCGCGATCCGGCGGCTCACGGCGCCAAAGCCTGGCGGCGCTGTGGGTGCTCGTGGCCGGCGGCGAACTGCGCGAGCCGTTCGCGCTGGAGATGTTGCAGCACGCGGACCCGACGTTCCGGGCGTGGACGATTCGCGGACTGGGCAATGCCGGCAAGGCGGCGCCGGCGGTCGGCAAGCAACTGCAGGCGTGTCTCGAGGACGACAGCCGTGATGTGTTGCTGCAGCTCGCGATTGCGGCGCCCAAGCTGGAAGCGCTAGAGACGGTTGGCACGCTGGTGAAGGTCGCGGCTCGCTGCGGCGACGACACGTTGATTCCTCACGTTGTCTGGCAGAACCTGGTGCCTCGATTGAAGGCGGAGCAGGCGGCATTCTTGAAGGCCGTCAAGCAACACGATTTGAAACAGTCGCCTGGCCTTGCGCAGATCATGCCGCGCGCCACCGAATTGATGATCAGCAAGTGAGTGTGACGGCGATGCAGGCCAACCTTGCCGAGTTTGCGCGGCCGCGGCGACGCGATCGAAGTCGCCGGGCATTGAGTGTGTTCGCTCTGCTGGCGGCGTGCTCCATGCTGGCCGGGGAGACGGCGGCTCAGCCGGGCGAGCCGGAGTTTGACCCGGAGCCCGTGGTTGCGCTGCTGGAGTTGGTCATCGACGGTGCGCCCGACTCGGCCCGCAGCTGCTTGCAGGTGCTAAGTGACAAGACTCAGTCAGGCGAGCTGAAAGGCGCGCCGCTGCGCGCTCTGCGGGAGCGCTTGCGGCCGTTGCTCGCCGAGCCGATGGGCAGCGCCACGCATCCGCTGCACGCCGACTGTGTGCTGCTGGGCGCCGGTTGGGGCGAGCCCGCAGCCAGGCAGGCGGCAATGAAATGGCTCGCCGATCCGCGCCAGCCAGCGGAGCGCCGACTGGCGGCGTTGCACGCGCTGGCGAGCGATGCCGATCCAAAGCAACAAGCCGGAGTGCTCGCCGAGGTGCGGCGAAGCTGCCTGGCGCCCGGACAGCTCAAGCCGGACGAGCAAGCTCGCGCCATCTCGGCGTTGGGAAAGCTGAGCATCGACGAAGTCGCTGCGGCCTTGGTGGCGGCCTACCCGCGCCTTCCCGCCGACGTGATGCCGCGTGCGATCGAGGTGCTGACGCAGCGACCGGTTTGGAGCATGACGCTGATGAATGCGATTGCCGACGAGCGGATCCCGCGCAGTGCGCTGAGCGTCACGCAGGTCGCCACGATGCTGGACAGCGGCTCGCCCGAACTGGCCGCCGCGGTCCAAAAACAGTGGGGCACCGTCCGTACCCGTCGCGATCCCGCTCGCGAGGCGGTGGTCGATCGCTTCCGGCCCTTGCTGCAAAGCGAAGAAGGCGATCCCCACCGCGGCCTGACCGTGTTCGCGAAGGTTTGCGGGCAGTGCCACGAGATCTATGGGAAAGGCGCGAAGGTCGGCCCCGATCTCACGGGCAATGGCCGCTCGTCCTACGAGCAACTGCTGTCCAATGTGTTCGATCCCAGCCTGGTCATCGGCGCCGCCTATCAAGCCGTGGCGATTCGCACCGAGTCGGGACGCACCGTATCGGGGCTGCTTCAGGAGGACAGTCCCCAGCGAGTCGTGGTGTTGCTCCAGGGCGCCAAAGTCGAGGCGATCCCGCGAGACGAGATCGCCGCGATGAAACGCAGCGAGCTGTCGCTGATGCCCGAGGGACTCGAGACTCAGCTGCAGCTTCAAGAGCTGCGCGACCTGTTTGCCATGCTGACACTGGATCGTCATCCCGATGACTCCGACGCGAAGCGGATTCCGTTGCGGGCCGCTCCCGCTTCTCCCGCCAAGGAATAACACGATGGACTCTGAGCAGCTGCGCGCTTTCCAACAGGATGGATATGTGATCGTCCGGCAGCTCTTCGACCCCGAGGAGATGCGAGGACTGCTCGCGCACGCGAAGGGAGACCGACAGCTGGCGTCGGAGTCTTACGTGCGGAAGGACGGGGAGGGCGCCGAAACCCGTCTCGCCCTGCGCAACGACTTGGATGATGAGTCGCCGTATACTGCCGTCGTTCGCAGCCAGCGCGTGGCGGGAGCCATGGCGGAGCTGCTGGGCGACGAAGTCTATCACTATCATCACAAGATGATGCTGAAGGAGCCGCGCGTTGGCGGCGCTTGGGAATGGCACCAGGATTACGGATACTGGTACAACTTCGGCTGCCTCTTTCCGGACATGGCGAGTTGTCTGATCGCGGTCGACCGCGCCACTCGAGAAAACGGCTGCCTGCAGGTGCTGCCCGGCTCCCACCGCCTGGGCCGCGTCGATCATGGCAAAGCCGGCGAACAGGTCGGAGCCGATCCGCAGCGAGTGGAGGCCGCTCTGGCCCGATTCCCCTTGGTGTATTGTGAGTTGGAGCCGGGAGACGCGATCTTCTTTCATGCGAACTTGCTGCACCGCTCCGATCGCAATCTGAGCGAGCACCCGCGGTGGTCGCTGATCTGCTGTTACAACACGAAACACAACGACCCCATTATCAGCGGCGGGCGACACCCCAATTATTCTCCGCTGGAGATTTGGGACGACCGGCGCGTCCACGACTTGCTGGTCGCCTCGCAGGCGCCGTGACCACGGCGCGAAACGCCGTTGTCTCGCAACTTCTTAGGTCGTGGGGCGTTCGTCGGACCGTTCGCCGAATTCCCTTCGCAAGCCGCGGCCGCGTGGGCACTACTTTCTCCTCTCAACCTCATTCGAGACACGATGCAACGAATTACGATGCTCGGCGCCGGCCTGATCGGCATGTTCTACACCATGTCGCTGCATGGCCGCCGCAGTCGCGATCGCGTCGAAGTGGTTTACTCTCGCACCGCTGAACGCGCCCGTAACTTTGCCAACGAGTGGGGCATTCCGCGGCATACGGATCAGCTGGCTGAGGCGATCAACGACCCGGACACCGACGTGGTCGTCGTGGCGCTGCCGAACCATCTTCATGAGGAGGCCGTGACGCTCGCGGCGGAGGCCGGCAAAGCCGTGTTCTGCACCAAGCCGCTGGGCCGCAACGCCGCCGAGGCGCGGCGCATGCTGGAAGTGGTCGAGCGAACGGGTGTTTACCATGCTTACCTCGAGGATTTGGTGTACACGCCCAAGACGCTCAAGGCGCTCAAGGCGGTGCAAAGCGGTTCGGTCGGCAAGGTGCTCTGGGTACGCTCTCGAGAGACGCATCCCGGGCCGCATAGCGATTGGTTCTGGAATCGCGAGCTTTCCGGCGGCGGCGCCATCATCGATCTCGGCTGCCATTGCGTCGAGATTGCGCGAAACTTTATCGGCAAAGAGATTCGCCCGCTGGAGGTCAGCTGCTGGGCCGACACGCAAGTGCACCCCATCGACGCGGAGGACCATGCGGTTGGGTTGGTGCGTTACGAGAACGGCGCGATTGGACAGTTCGAGGTGAGTTGGGCGTTTCGCGGCGGGATGGACCTGCGCGATGAAGTGGCCGGCACCGAGGGCACCATTTGGTTGAACCATTGGATGCGCACGGGCATGGAGCTCTATACGGCCGTGGGCGAAGCAGGGTACGTCGCCGAGAAGGCGGATAGCGACAAAGGTTGGCTGTTTCCCGTTGGCGACGAGCCCGGTGCGCTGGGCTACCACGACATGTTCGCGGATGCGCTGGACTGTCTGGAGCAAGGCCGCGAGCCGATGGAGTCGTTTTACGACGGTTATGTAGTCAACGCGATCATCGACGCCGCTTATGAGTCGGCCCGTAGCAAACAATGGTCGCCGGTCGAGCTGCCGACCTGGCGAGGAAAGTCCAATGTCGAAAGTCTGTCCGTGGCGCGCGACTTCGACGACGATCACCTGTTGATCAAGTCGGAACGCATGCCTGACGGGTCCGAAAAACTGATTCTTCGCCACAAGCAAAGCGGGGAAGTCTCCCAGCGGATTGTGCGCAAGTAGCTGATCCGGCGGGGCGACGCCCCTTTACCGTATTTCAAAAGCTTCCCGATTGGCAATCGGGTTGATAAAACCGGCAGAAAAACTGCCTTCGATTGCGCCAGGGAAGGTTTTGAAATGCCCTCTAACCTGAGCAGGAGCGGTGGATGGCTCGATTTTCTTCCAGTGCGGCCGTCGTCGGCACGGGGTTCATCGGTCCGGTGCATGTCGAGGGGCTGCGCCGGGCAGGCGTGGCGATCACGGGAATCGTTGGCTCGACGCCGAAAAAGTCCGCGGCGGCGGCCGACCGGCTCGGCCTGCCGCGCGGTTACGCTTCGCTGGACGAAGCGCTGCAAGACCCGGTCGTGACCGCGGTGCATCTGGCTTCTCCCAACCGGCTCCACTACGCCCAGGTGCTCCAGTGTCTCTCGGCGGGCAAACATGTGCTCTGTGAAAAGCCGCTCGCGATGACTCCGCGCGAATCGGCGGAACTGGTTGAACACGCGCAAGCGAGCGGGTTGGTGACTGGCGTCGCCTATAACATCCGTTCATACCCGCTGTGTGTCGAGGCGCGCGAGCGGGTGCGTGGCGGCGACTTGGGCCGAGTGCTGCACGTGACGGGCTCGTACGTGCAGGATTGGCTGCTGTATGAGCGCGACTTCAATTGGCGCGTGCTCGCTGACGAGGGAGGCGCTCTGCGCGCCGTCGCCGATATCGGCACCCATTGGCTCGACCTGGCACAATCGATCACGGGCCTGCGCGTGGTTTCCGTGTGTGCGGACCTAGCCACCGTACATGGGCGACGGCTTCGACCAATCGGCGGCAGCGAGACATTTGCCACCGCAACCGGCGATGACCCGCCGAAGACGGAGCCCGTTGAGGTTGCGACGGAGGATTGCGGCGGCATCCTGCTGCGTTTCGACAACGGCGCCAGCGGCTGTATGTGGGTGTCACAAACGACTGCCGGGCGCAAGAACTGCCTGCGATTGGAAATTGCCGGGGCCGCGTCCTCGCTGGCTTGGAACAGTGAATCCCCCAACTCGTTGTGGATTGGCCTTCGCGAGCGCGCCAACGAGCTGCTCATCCGCGATCCCGCCCTGCTGTCGCCCGCGGCCGCTGGCGGCGCAGACTATCCCGGCGGCCACAACGAGGGATTTCCCGACACGTTTAAACAGCTCTTTCGTAGTTTCTACGCTTATATCGAAGCGGGCGATCTGTCCGCACCCGCTCCGTTTCCGACCTTCGCAGACGGCCACCGCGAGTTGCGGATCTGTGAGGCGGTTTTGACCAGCCATCGCCAGCGACGCTGGGTCGATGTGGAACCGTGACGTGGCCAAGCACTCCGGTGGCGCGATCACGCGGCCTCGTAGTCCGTCACTTGGACTGCTTTACTGGCTCTTTGAGTGTCAGGACGGGGCAGGGGGCGTTGCGAACGACTTCTTCCGCAATGCTGCCCATCAGAGCGCGGCTGATGCCAGTGCGACCGTGTGTGCCCAGGACGATCATGTCGATGTCCTCGGCTTGTTCCGCGAATTCGACAATGGCGTGTGCCGGAGTGCCCTCCAGCAAGCAACGCTCACATGCGACGTCGGGAAGGGTTGGCTGCACGGCGTCCAGCAATTGCTGCGCGTCGCGGCGTTCTTGGTCGGGCAATGTCGAGTACGCTGCCCCCAGGCCCTCGGTGTAGGCGAAGGCGGGCTCGTGCACATGAGCGATGACCAGGGTAGCACCGCTGTCGCGGGCCAGGGACGAAGCCATCGCAAGCGCCGCGTGACAGCAGTCGGAGAAGTCCGTTGCGTAGAGAATTTTGCGCATGTTCATCGTGCTCCCTTTCTCAATCGAGGTGGCGAAAAGTCGACAGCTCCACTTCCATTCAACTGCATCTTGCGTGCCAAACTCGGCGAACTCCGTCACGTCGCCGTCAGCGCAAAGACGACGGGAATTCTGCCGTCGATCGGCGTCTAGAGCGTTGAAATTGCAGGTGGTCGACGTTGGATCGATTGTTTTTCGTGTGGCTGGCACAGAATGTGCACGATCTTCGTGCAGCTGTTTGACTCGTCGAACACCAATCCGCCCCACCCCTCAACGGAGCCAAACAATGGAATCCCACCATCTTTGCGAACAGACGCTTTCTGCCATTCGCCGGTTGGTTGAGGCCAACTACGTGGGGCGCGACGAACTCTACGCCGCTGCGGACGCAATGGACGGAGACGCGAGACAACAAGTGTGCCGCCGGCTGGCCGAGTTTCTCGCCGGACATGCGGAAGAGTTGCAGCAACTGCTGTTGAGCTCCGGGGCGCAGGCGTTCGACATTGCCAAGCTCCCCACCATCGCCGAGGCGGCGCTCTTTCACCTGATTCGCACCAATCGTGGCGCCGCCGGAGTCATTAATGCTGCCGAACGTTGTGAGCATTCGCTCAAGGAGCGGTACGAAGATGCGCTGGCTCGCACCAGTGACGCCGAGGCCCAGGCCATCTTGAAACGCCAGCAAGACGAGGTGGAGTTTGCCGAAAGCGTGTTGAGGACGATGAGCCACGACGAGCAAACCGAGTGCTGACCTATTCGTATTGCAGCGCAATCGGGGGATGGATACCCTGCTCCTTGCCGATGGCCTCGCCACACCCCAAGGGTGGCGTGGTGCGGGCAATTATCACAGGCTGGCAGCCTGTGCCACGACATTGATTGAAACGACATTGATTGAAGCCGGGAGTCGCTATGGAAGGCGAATGGGAGATTCGACAGCGGTGTGTGGACCACATTCTTGATCGTCTGGCATCCACACCTCCTACGCTTTCACCGTTTCCTCACTTTTGGCTGGACGCGTTCTTGCCCACGGACGTCTTCGAGCGGTTGCTTGACGAGGCGCCGGATCAATCGCTATTTGAGGGCAGCCTCTACGGCAATGAGCACGCTCGGCGCCCCGGGCAGATCAAAGATGGCTCCGTGAACCGGTTTGCCATGGGGATGAGCGACGCCAAGTTGGGCTGTCTGCCGCCAGCGACCGAGCAACTCTGGCGCGGCGTGCGGAATGCGATGGGATCGCCTCGGGTCAAACAGGCGGTGTTTGAAAAGCTAAGTCACGGGCTAGCCCATCGGTTTCGAATTGCCGACCACGAGGCGGGCGACATCGAAGGCTATCCGCGGATTCGTCTGATGCGTGAGTCGGTCGGTTATGGCATCAAGCCACATACCGATGGGCGCCGCAAGCTGGTCACACTGCAATTGGCGATGCCGTGCGACGAGTCACAGATTGACCTCGGCACCTCGCTCTATCGAATCAGCACGGACCCGCGCCACATGTTCACGTCGCCGCGCGGCTTTCAGGAAGTGATGCGTTACCCGTTCCTGCCCAATTCCGTGTTTTCATTCGCTGTGGTCAACACGATGCGAATTCGCAGCTGGCATGGCCGCCCGCCGCTCGAGGCCGGATGTGGGGTGCGCAACACGCTGTTGCAGGTGTACTACGCTCAGCGATCCGAAGGCGACGAGGATGTCGTCCGGGAGTTTTACGGCGAACAGGCGTCCAGCGCTGCGTTCCACGACTAAAGACGACACGACGCTCCGGAGTTTTGGCCTGCCGGCGGTCTTGGGCCGACCGATTGATCGATTGATCGGTTGATCCTTAGATCGCAGGCGATCCTTGGGAGGCTCGGTTGGCCGGTCGCAACGTTGTCGGCGCGTGCTTGCTCATGAGCTTGGGGAGCGACTCGAGGGCGAACTGCATGTCGACATGGCCCTCGATGAAGGCGGCTTTGTTCATGCCGTAGACGACCGAGGTGGCCTCGTCCTGCCCGAGCACGAAGCCGCCGGCGGCGCGAATTGCTTCGCAGCCCGCAACGCCATCGCGGCCCATGCCGGTCATGATGACACCCAGGCAGGCGCTGCCGTAGGCCCGCGCCGCGTCCTCCATCATGACGTCGACCGACGGCTTGTGACTGCTGACCGGCTCGCCGTTGCTATACCCGACGAGCACTTGTTGGCCACGGCGCCGCAGCCGCAGGTGACGTCCGCCCGCCGCCACGTACACGTGGTCGGGCAGCAACGCGTCGCCGGTCTCCGCCTCCTTGACGTGCAGGTCGGAGATTGAATCGAGCCGCGCCGCGAGCGTCGCCGTGAAGTGGGTCGGCATGTGCTGCACAATCACGATGGGAGGCAAGGGAGGCGTCGCTGATTGGAAAACCGTGGACAGTGCCGGCGGGCCTCCCGTGGAGATGCCCAACGCGATGCAACAGTCGCGATAGGGATGCGGCTCGTTGCTCGCGCCGATGCTGGCCTTGCGAATCGTGCGCTGGGCGCGCTCGGCTTGACGCTGGCGGATCTGCAGGATGCGGTTGACGTCGGCCCCGGCAATCAGCCGCAACTTGCGAGTCAGCTCGCCGGCGAAGTCCTCGAGCCCTCCTTCCATCGTGTTCGGCTTGGCGACGTAATCCAACGCGCCGCGGTCGAGCACCTGAAACGTAATGTCCGCCGCCCGTTGTGTCATAGAGCTGACCATCAGCGTGGGCGTGGGGCGTAGCCTTAGAATTCCGTCGAGCGTCTGCAATCCGTCGAGGCCGGGCATGTCGACGTCGAGCGTGATCACGTCGGGCTGAAGTTGCTCGAGCAGTTCGAGCGCCTCCCAGCCGTCGGCGGCGACTCCCGCCAGCTCGAGTCCCGGGGCGGACTTGATAATCCGGCCGATTGCTTTTCGCACGGAGGCGACGTCGTCCACAACGAGGACTCGGATTCGTTTTTCGTGTGTCATGACTTGGCTCCAAGGTCGCAGGGCCATTGCCCTGTTTCGTGAGGCAAATGGCTCGGCGCCGAATTGAGTTACAACAGGATCAGCCGCTCTTCGGCGGCAACCTGAACTTCGAGACGCCCCAAATACGCATGCAGCACAATGCGCCGCCGTTCGGTGCCACCCAAGTGCTGCGCGACCAGAGGAATTCCGGCGGCCTGCAGCAAGGCCAGCACCTGTTCTTGATTTGCCTTGCCGATTTGCAATGGACCGCCGCTGCCCAGCACCTTGGCGCCTCCCACAGCTTTGGCGACCAGTTGGGTCGGACAAACCCCTTTCACCCGAAACAGATCGATGAGGTGCGGCACCGCCGTGTCGGCGAACTTTCCCGGCGGTCCGTTGCGCGACTGCGCCGTGGGCAGCACAATGTGCGCTATCGCCGCCAACCCCAGCTTGGGGTGCACCAACGCCAGGCCCACGCATGAGCCGAGCACGGTGCAGGCGGTTTCACCTTCGTGAAGAAATGCCGCCTCCCCCATGCCGATCGCGAGCGGCTTCGTTGACTGTTTTTCGTTCCTGGTCATCGTGTCGTGTCAGCTGAAGAAGCAGGCAGAATGGATGGTTGCTCGTTGAGAAACGTGGGTCAGCAGGTTGCCAGCAACGCGGCCGCGGTCTCGCTGTCACACGACTTGCGGCAGGCGATGTCCAGCAAGGCGCCGACATCCAGAATCAATGACACTCGGCCGTCACCCAGGATGCTGGCGCCCGCCAGTCCGGTGACATTGCGATAGTTTTCGGCCAGCGACTTGATCACGATGTCTCCTTCGCCGAGCAGGTCGTCGACAGCGAGCCCCAATTCCCTGCCGTCGGCGCCGATGATCACCAGTGTGCGGTCGCCATGCGCGGTCGGGCGAGTGTGCGGAGCGTCGTTCCAGCTGAGCAGGTCCGACAGCTCGACCACCGAGATGACTCGGCCACGTACTTGGGCGGCTGGCATGCCGTGCACGGTGGTCAGCTCGGACTTGCCCAAACGCACGATTTCAATGACCGACTCCACCGGCAGGGCGAACACGTCGTCGTCGATCACCGTGAGCAGGCTGGGCAGGATCGCCATCGTCAGCGGCAGCTTGATGGTGAAGCAGGTGCCCTGGCCGACTTCGCTCTCAACGTCGATCGAGCCGTTGAGCCCTTCGATCTTGGAGCGCACGATGTCCATGCCCATGCCTCTTCCCGAAACCTCCGTGATCTGCTCCGCGGTGCTGAAGCCGGGCTCCCAGATCAGCTGAAAACACTGTGAGCGGGTGAGCCGCTCCGCGTCGGTCGCGGAGATCAGGCCTTTGGTGATCGCTTTTTGACGCAGCAGTTCGGGGTCCATGCCACGGCCATCGTCGCGGACCTGCACGTAGATGCGGTTGCCTCGATGAAACGCATTCAGCGTGACCTTTCCCTGCCGCGGCTTGCCGGCGGCGACTCGATCGGCGGGGGACTCGACGCCGTGGTCGGCGCTGTTGCGCACCATGTGAATCAGCGGGTCGGCCAGCTCGTCGATCATGCGTTTGTCCAGCTCCGTCTTTTCTCCGCGAATCACCAGCTGCACGTCCTTGCCGTTGCATCGAGTCACGTCGCGGATGACTCGCTTGAAGCGATTGAACAACGGCCCGATCGGGATCATGCGGGTGTCCATCACGCTCTTCTGAATCCCGTTCGAGACGCGGTCGAGTTGGTGGACTGCCTCGGACAGCTCGTTGTAGATGGCGCGGGCGCCGCGCAGTCTGCCGAGGTCTTCCTGGACGATCCAGAGATCGGCGCGGATGCGTTTCACATGGCTGATTACCGCCGCCAACGTGTCCGATCCGATCTGCTCCTCGGCCTGAGTCGCGGCCTCCAGCTTGTCCAGTTCGGTGGTGATGCCGCTGAACAGGCTGCTGCATCGCTTGGTTGCGGCGAGTTCACGGAGGCGGTCGCCAATTTGTAGGAACCGCGCCTTGTTGATGGCCAGCTGCCCCGCCAGATTCATCAGCTGATCGAGCCGGTCGATGTCGACACGCACGGTCTCGGCGGCCTTCTCATTTTGTTTTTCGGCCTGCCTTTCCACTGGTTTTTCCACCGCCTTTTCCGCGAACGCCTTAGGGGATTGGTCCACCGGGGCATCGAGTTGTTCGGTCGAATTGACCCGGACGTCGGGCCCGATGTTCCGCGGCTCGGCGTCCAGGGTAGCCGACGTAGCCGGCAGATCGATTTCCTCGGCGTTTTCGTCACCGTTCTCCACGACCGCTACCGCGCAGTCGGCGGCCTCGGTGGGCGTCGGGGGCGGGTTATCGCGTGCGTCCAGCAGTTCGAGCAGCGCAGCGGCGCCGCGCTGGATGGCTTCATTGCGTTGTGGGAGATCGGTGTGCCGCCCCTCTTGCAATGCGTCTTCCATCGTGTGGGCGATCGTTGTCGGGTGAGGCAGTCCCTCGTCCAACGCGAGTTCCTTCAGTCGTTGGCAGATGGCGAGCATCTCCACGCGCTGGTCGCTAGGTTCGGCGAGCAGTTCGTTCAGCTCGGCGAGATTCCGCTTGCACTCGGCGAAGAAGTCGAGCGCTTCGACGGCGATTGTGGCGCACTCCGCGTCATCGGCCGGCTCGCCGTCGGTCCCTGCGAGCAATTGCTCGATGCGGCCCACCACCGAGTCGAACTCGATCGGCTCGCCCCCGGGGTGCTTGGCCAGCTGCACCATGGCGGCGAGCCGGTCCAAGGCGTCGAACACGAGGTCCGCGACGTCGCGCTCCACGGTCAGCTTGTGCTGCCGCGCCGCGTCGAACAGGCTCTCCATCATGTGCGTCAGCCGGTTGATGTCGTTGAGCTGGAGCATCGCCGACAATCCCTTCAGGCTATGCGCATCACGGAACATCTCGTTCAAACGCTCGCCGTCGATTTCGGACACGGCGCCCACATCGACCTTGCGCAGGTGTTCGTCGAGCACCAGCAGGTTTTCATTGAGACGCGTGAGGTAGCACTCCGACTCGTCGAAGAACTCACCCATCAGCGTCGCCATGAAATCGTCGTCAAAACCCAGCTCTTCGACGGACATCGCGGTTCTCCTTTTAGCGGGCCGCTGGCTTGAGGTGCAGCCAGGACTTCACGCGCTCGTAACCTTGCAGCAAATCGGCGATTCCCTCGGAGACGCCGGAGACGAGCGTGCCGCCCGGCGCGAGCAGCCGGTGGACGTGTCCCATCACTTGCTTCTTGGATGCCGTGTCGAAATAGATCAACACGTTCTTAATGAACACGATGTCGAATGGCGACTCGTCCAGCGGATCCATCAAGTTGTGCTTGCGAAATTCGATGCAGCGGCTCAGCTGCTGGCCGGCTTTCCAAGTGTCTCCCGACGCCGTGAAGAAGCGTTGCCGCAACGGCTCGGGCACATTTCGCATCGAACGCTCGTTGAAGGTCGCCTTGCGGGCCTTGTTCAGCGTCTCGACGCCAATGTCGGTTGCCAGAATCTGCACGCGCCAGTCCTGTGGCAGGTCGGCTATGGCGCACACGGCGATCGTGTACGGCTCATCGCCGGCGCTGCATGCGGCCGACCAGACGCGAAGCGTTTTCGGGCGGCCGCCGCCTTTCGCTTGCTCCTGCAGGCTCTGCAGGTAGTCGCCGCGGAACCAATCCCATTGGCCGGGATCGCGAAACAGGTAGGTCTCGTGCGTCGTAATGTCCTGCAGGAACGCGTCCCACTCCTCGGAGTCGAGCCGCCGCCCTTTGAGCAGCTTGTAGTACTCCTCGTAAGTGGCGATTCCGGTGGCCTTCAGTCGGCGGCGCAGTCGATTCGAGAGCAACGCCTTCTTGTCGGCAGAAATCAGGATGCCGGTGTACCCGTAGATCAGCTGGCTGTAGAGTTGCAGCTGAGCGTCCGAGATATCCGCCTGTAGCACAACAGGCATTGGTAATCTCCTTGTTGAATTGAGTTGGACCGATTGCCGGACCAGGTTGCAGCCGCCTGAAATAGACCCAACTGGCAATCGGAACAGCGTTCATCGTGCAGCAGTTTGCTGGACCGATTGCCGGAACAGGTGTTTTTCAACGGCTTTTTACTCTCCCTACGAATCGAGCTTGAATCGGGAGACGAGGTCGCGGAGCGCGGCTGCCTGGGCGCCGAGCTCCTCGCTGCTGGAGGCCATCTCTTCGCTTCCGGCCGCGGACTGTTCGGTGACTCGCGAGATCTGTTGGATCGCGTTCGAGACTTCGTTGGCCGCGTGAGCTTGTTCGACCGTCGCGGTGGCGATTTCCGAGATCCGTGTGGCAGTGGCTTCGACGCCATCGATGATCTTCGCCAGCGACTCGCCGGTTTGCTCGCTCAGTTTGGCGCCCTCGTCAACTCGTTGCGTCGACTCTTTGATCAGGTTGGAGATCTCTTTGGCAGCCTCGCTGGACCGCTCCGCCAGCTTGCGGACCTCGTCGGCGACAACGGCAAAGCCCATGCCGTGCTCGCCTGCCCGGGCAGCTTCGATCGCTGCATTCAGAGCCAACAGATTGGTTTGGCTGGCGATTTCCGAGATGACTTGAATGATCTCGCTGATCTGGCTGGAGGAGGCTTTGATTCGCTCCATCGCCTCGACCGACAGCTTGACCGCGGCGCCGCCCTCGCGAGCCAGGCCGCTGGTCTGGTTGGCCACCGTGTTGGCTTCGCCGGCATTGTCCTTCACCGCCTCGATGCTGCGGGACAATTGCTCGATCGAGGCGCTCATTTCCTCAACCGACGCGCTCTGCTGCTGGGCGCCATGGGCGACCGTTTGAGCGCTTTCCGAGACCACGCGGGCGCCCTCGGTGAACTGCGCGGCGCCTTCGACGACTTGGGAGATCAGATCGCGGAGGTCGAGGATCATGCGTTGCAGGCCATGGGCCAACTCGCCGACCGCGTCCTGTCCGTCGAACGGAACGTTTTGCGTCAGGTCGCCCTCGGCGGCCGCGTTCACCACCGCCAACAGCTGGTCCACTTTGTTTCGCAGCTCCTCCTGCCGCTGGGCCTCGCGTTCCTGCGTCTCGCGGACACGCTGTTCGGCGAGCCGGGCGGACGTGACGACCTCCCACACGACCATCGGGCCTTGGTAGTGGCCCTCGTCGTCATAGATGGCCGACGCGCTGAGCTGCAACGTTTGGGTGCCGACCGTGATCTCCGCCGAGTGCGGGAGGTTTCGGGGGTCGGCGAGCAGCGTCCGTTGCTTCTTCGGATTCTTGTGGAACACGTCGTACGAGCTGCCGATGATGTCTCGGACTCGAATCGGCAGTTCGTCCTCGATCGTCTGGAGCGTCGTTTGGGACGCCGGGTTCATGTAAGTGATCACGCCATCGTTGTTGGCCAACATGATGTTGACGGGCGTGTTCTCGACAATCGACGTCATCTGGGCCGCGTCGCCTCGAGCGTGGACCACATCCGTCACGTCGGTGACAAAGCAGACGATGAGCGTGACTTTGCCGGACTTGTCCTGCAGCGGGTTGTAGCGGGCTTCGACCCAGATGCGTTGCCCGTCCTTCGTTACCAGCTGATGTTCGACGGTCTG
Organism: Planctomycetales bacterium; assembly: GCA_020426845.1. Classification (GTDB taxonomy): domain Bacteria; phylum Planctomycetota; class Planctomycetia; order Pirellulales; family Pirellulaceae; genus JAGQPF01. The sequence continues at coordinate 19,997 of JAGQPF010000480.1, read as the reverse complement.
CGCGTCTCCGCCGTTGAGACGCTTCCAGAAGTCCCGGTATTGCGACGAGTCGGCATGCTCTTCGTCGAGCAGCGCTCGGTGGGTTTGGCCGCGAAGCGACTCGGGAGAACGCCCAATCATGCCGGCGAAGTTGGCGTTGACCTTGAGAATCTCGCCGTCCGGCGACAGCTCCAACAAGGCAAACGTCGCATCGACGGCGGACAGTCGGCGCCGGGCCGCCTTCAGTCGCGGGTCGTTCGCAGGTTGTTTGTTTGCGTCAATGCCCCTGACGGGCACGGGTGTCTCCAGCGTGGTTTCCGACATGGGAGGGGACTCCTTGAGAGGCGCGAGAGAGGCTCGCGGGCGGGGAAGTGAAAGGGGATTCCGATCACCGAGGCGATCGGACTGTGATCGTGAGGAAGGTCAGGCAACCGCCGTCGGCTCGGACAGCGGTTGGTCGGTAAAGAGGATCTTCTCAATGTCCAGCAGCACCAGCAGCCGGCCGTTCAGGTTGGCCAGCCCGGTGAGATACTCCTGCCCAAGCCCGGCGACCGTGGGCGGCGGCGGCGAGATCTGCTCATGAGAGATTCGCAGCACTTCACTCACCGCATCGACGACGACGCCGATCGTCTTGCCTTCGAGATGGACAACAACAATTCGCGTCTCGTCCGTCGGCGCCTTCTCTGGCAGCCCGAATCGCAGCCTGAGGTCGATCACCGGAATGACCGTGCTGCGAAGATTGATCAGGCCTTTGACATAGGGTGGTGTCTGAGGCAGCTGAGTGATCTCGTCCACGAGGATGATTTCACGGACCTTGTTAATCTCGATGCCATACGCTTCGCGCTCGAGTTGAAAGCTCACGAGTTGCATCGAGCCTGCGTCGCATCGAGCGGCGTCGCGTGGGGATTCCAGAGTCGCGTTGGACATGACATCCTCATCGTGCTTGAGTAATTCTGCCTGACGGGGCACCCAAGCGGATCAGGGTGCCGAGGCGTTAATAATTACTACGATGAGTTTGTCGGCAGGCCATGAGAGTGGCGGCAACCCGCTAGCTCGTTGGGAGGGGTTTCGCGAGAGTGTAGTGGAGGCGCCGGACACGGCATGCGTCTTCCACTACTCTGCCTGCTGGAGAGGCCAACGAAAGGCCGTTGAAGTTGCCGATCGTGGTGCAGGCCTGCAACTTGTGGTGAAATCCACGATAATCGCAGGTCGACAGCCACACTGAGCCACAACTCAGAGCAATTCAACACGCCGGTTAGGTCAACCCGGCGGCCAGCTTAGCCGCGGCGATGGCGCCGGATTCGGATGGGCAGCTCTCCACGTGGAGCGAGTCGGCCAACGGTAAAGGCAGTCCGGCTCGAATGGACTGGCACAGCATCTCGCCAAGATCGCCGTGCATAAGACCACCGCGCAGCACAATCGTGGAAATGTCGTCGAGCACATCGACAGCTTCCTGAATCAGCTCTGCGATGTGCCGGCCCATCTCGACAACTACTTCCTTGATGTCGGCGTTCTGCAGTTGAGCGCAGACCTCGCGGCCGGCATCGTGTGGGGAGAAGCATTCGCCGTTGGCTTTGCGCAGTCCTCGCTCGTTGCAGATGCGTGCGAGCGCCCAGCTGCCGATGAGCGTGGAGGCAACTCCTTGAATTCCGGTGAGGTGGTGCCGCGGCGCTTGGGAGTCGCATTGCAGAACAACGCGTCCAAGCTCCGTCAAATACTCGGTTCGACCCAGGTGATCTGCGAACCCGCCAGCAACGCTCGAGCCCAGCTTCACGAGGAGCGTGGATGCGCGTTGGAGCGATGCAATCTCCACCTCCCCGTCATTCCAGGCAAACACGGGCACGGCTTTGCCAATCCCAAGTGCCTGTGGAATCCACTCCCGCAGATGCTGGAGACGGCTCAAGAGCTGGCCGTCGACCGTGCCGGGCCGGCGAACGTCCTGCAGGTCGACGAGTGTTTTGCTGGGCGCCGCTCTGCCGTCGCACACCGGGCCCGGCCAAGCAATGCCGATCGCTTCGAGTGTATCGATCGCGATTCCGGCCGCCTCGCACGCGCCGCGCGCCGCCTCGGCGATTTGCTGCGCCAACCATTGGCTATCGTAGACGCCGCCGTCTGTTGGTCGAGTGCAGCGAGCGGGGCCCAAGGCGGGAGGCTTCCCGCTCTGCCAGATCGCACATTTGATCCAAGAGGCGCCGACGTCGATGCCCAGCGCCGTGGCGGCTGGTTCCGCGCGTTCAGCTGAGACGCTCGCAGGAGCTGACGTCACGTCGGCTGCGAGGCCTTGAGCAATGCGGAAGGGGCGACCGTAGAGCTGGGCCGTATAGTTCTCGAGCCATAGGCCCAGTGTTCCACGGTTGTCTTCCGACCGACGCGTGGCGCGGTACCGCTGCGCGAAGCAGGACTGCACCTGCCGGACAAACGCAGCCGACGCCTCCACATGAGCGGACGACGCGCCGTGGATCATCGCAAAATTGCCGATCGCGATTGCCAGGTCGTCGGCGGAATGAACGTTGTGTTCCCCGATCGGCAGCGTACGGGTCACGACGCCCAAGTTGGTGGCATAGTGGACCCGCAGCTGACCGAGGCGACGGCGGGTTTTGCGTTCCCGGCGGGGATGGGCCGCCAGCAGGTTGGCGCCTGCGCGGAGCGAGTAGACCGCGACCGCGACCGAAGGGGGACGCCAGTAGTGCGACTGAAACAGAGGTTGCAACGCTGCATGGGGCTGCCGTCGCAACAGACAACTCGTGCTGCCGCCGTTGTCGACGACGATCGCCGCGTGGCACCCGTAGCCACGAGCAAGCTCGCCCAGTTCCTCGAGCTTGCCATTGGCGAGAGCGATGAGGACGCTGCCGTCCGCAGTGACGCCGACGAGGTTGTGGAGGTAGTTTCGCGAGCGACTCAGTGCCGGCCACTTCGCGTCCGCTCGGGCGGCGTCCAAAATCGCCTGACTCAGCGTGGATGCTTCGGCGTGCCGCGATTCCTCGAAGACTTGTTGGAACTGAAGGTAGCGGCGCCGCTCGTGGTCGGGGATGACCCCGGAGGCATTGAACAAGTTCACTTCAAACAGGTGCGAGAAGTCGCTCACCTCGCAGGCAAGCTCCTCGAGCGTTAGCACGTCGCCGTCCCAGAGCACCGGGATTCCGGCGCCGAACTGCTCGACATCGGTAGGCGGTGGCTCGGAGAGACGGAGGGAGTCGGCCCGGACTCGGCCGTCGCTCAGGAACGAGACGCCGTGGTACGGACGCCGGCGCCGCTCAACGTGCTCGGAGGCGGCTTGGACCACGCCATAGTCACGGGAATAGCCGGGGCAGCCAAGATTCTGCACGAGGTTTCGAAACGTCTGCACTAACACGGGTCCGTCGCCGAGTGACCGCTGGCGTTCGAGCAGGGCAAGCCACTCTTGAGGGAGTCGGCGTGGGTCCTGGCCTCGGTAGCTGCGTCTGAGATCGAGCGTGTCGATCTCGCAATGGTCCAGTGCGGAGGGATCGAACATCAGGTGGCTTGAATGCAGCGACGACGCGGGCAGCCAATAGGCAACTTCAACGGCGGCGGTGGGGCTTGCCATGCTTGCAGCTCCGTGGTGGCATGGGATCGTTCGGTTGCGGTTGCGGTTGCACCAAAACTGCACCATTGTCTATGATTGTTGTTGTGGTGCAATTTTAGTCTATCCGTGGGGCGGCCGTTCGTCAACGCAAAATGCACCGTCTGTCTTGTTTCTTCTTGTAGGTGCAGAATGCCGAGGGTGAGCTGGCAGGAGAGCCCGCAGGCGGTGGGCCGGCGAGTGAGAGAGCACCGGCTGCGGCGAGGCTGGTCTCAGGCCTTGTTGTCCCGTGAGTCCGGCGTCTCACTGCGAACCGTCAAAAGCGTCGAACGCGGATCCGCCGCCACCATGACGACGATCGGCAAGCTGGCTGCGGCCTTGGGACTTGAAGTTGCCGAGCTCGCGGAGGATCCGGTTGAGGGCAACTCCGCAGAGACCGTGCCCCAGTTTCTGCTGCAGCAGGCGTTTCCCATCGTCGCTGATCCGGCCATTGAGCAGTTAGCCGCCGAGGGCGCTTTCGCCGACATGCAACGCGACTACGAAGGAGCGGTCGCCAAATTCAAGTCCGCGTTCGATCTGGAGGGCGAGCTGGAGGTGCACGCTCAGTTGATCGTGAGATGGGCGACGGCGCTGGATAACGCCGGCGACAGCGAGCAAGCGATTCGAGAGTTGCAGCCGCTGTTGGTCAACGCGAAATGGAAGGCGCTGCGGCCCCGGATCACCAATTGGGTGAAGTACCACATCGCCATCGCGAAACGCAGGGTGTACGAAAAACAGGGCGCCGCCAGGACTCGCGATTTAGACGAGGCGCAGAAGATGTTGACTTCTTTGTCGAAGGCGGACAACGACGCGCTCAATGTCTCCGCCGTCTACCAATTGGGGGTCGTGCACTGGGTGAGGGCTCGGCAGACGGACTGTGGCCAGCTTCGCAAGCGAGCGGAGCGTCTGTTTGCTCGGGCGAGGAAGCAGTGGCAGGAGGAAGGGAACTACCGAGAAGGTTACGTGCTGCGCCGGCTGGCGGAGATAAAGGAGCGGGACGGAGAGTTGCAGGACGCGCACGAGTTGCTGCTCGACGCCAATGACGTGTTTGTCCGCTTCGAGGCAGAGAGGTATCGGCTGGACACTCGCGAGCGGCTGCGGTCGCTGCTCGGGAAGGCGGCGGGCCTTTCCGAAGCCACATAGCGTCTTCGCCACATGGCTTCGGGAGCAGGCCCGGCACTCTTCTGACGGAGACTACGAATCGATGCCCAGGAGTGCGAGCGTTAGGTCCTCCAGGCCGTCGCCCCACGCGGCCAGTGCCTCGTCCAGCAGGGCGAGGTCGTTCTCGGCAGGCGCGGTCTAGGCGATCTTGAGGTCGCGATAGCGGCTGCCATCCAGCTCGTCCTCGCCTTCGCCGCCGATCAGGATATTCCGGCCGCGGGCGCCATCGAGTTCATCGCGACCCGCGCCGCCGACCAGCACATCGTTGCCGCTGCCGCCTTTGAGGTGGTCATCACCATCGCCGCCAAAGACAAACTGACGGAGCGGGGCAACGATGGCGTCCTCGCCCATTTCGCCGCCCTCGTACTCGTCATCGCCGTCGCCCAGGTAAGCCACGACCCGATCAATGCCGGAGGTGTCGAATTGCGACGACGTTCTGTCGCCGTCGTTCAGCGACATGCGAACTCGCACCTGTGTGCCGTCGTCGTTGAAGCTCAATTTGACGCGGTCGTCGCCATTCGAGCCGATCACGTACAGGTTGCCGTTGACGATGCCGGCGCCTTGGACGTAAGCCGTCGACGACTCCACAGCGGTTCCGCCATTGCCGTCTTCCACCGTCACCGTGATGGCGTAGATGCCGCCGGACGCGTATTGGTGCGCTGCGGCATAATTCTGAGTCAGCGGGTCCAGCGAGGCGAACGTCTCCGGCGCCGTGCCGTCGCCCCAGTCCACGGTCACCGAATGGGCGTCTGTCAGGTCCACGTCGGCGAACGCGCCCTCGATGGTGACGTTGCCGTCTGCCGATGCGGTGGTCAAGCTGTCGCTGGAGGACGCGACGGTTTGAATCACGGGCGCGTCGTTGGCGCCGGCGATCGTTACCGTGACCTCCGCCGTGGACGTCAGGCCATTCACGTCGGTGACTTCGTAGCGGAAGGTGTCGGTGTCTGTCTCTCCGACAGCGAGCGACTCGAACTGTCCCGCCGTGTCGTACCTCACCACACCATCCACAAGCGTGACTGTTCCTTTCGTGTCCGTCGCGTCCACGGAGGTTACCGTCAGGGTGGAGTTGTTGCCCAAGACGTTGGCGTCGTTGGCGAGCACATCAATCGCCAGCGAGTCGTCCTCTCCCACGATGGCGGCGTCGTCATTCGCGGTGGGAGCGTAGTTGGCGCCCGTGACCGAGATCGTGATGGCGCCCGTGTTGCTGACAGCCCCATGGCTGTCGGTGGCGGTGTAGTTGATCACGATGTCTTGCGTCGTTCCGGCCGCCAGGCTCGTGAAGTCAGCGCCCGGGTCGAATGTGAAGGCGCCGCCGCCGATGTCGACCAGCGAGCCGGCGGTTGGTGTGTCCACGGTGTAGGTCAGGGTTGTCGCGTCGTCGTCATTGTCGATGTCCGACCCGCCGAAGGCGAGCGTAATCGGCGCCGCATCGGCGAGCATCTCGGCGGAGACATCCGCTGCCACGGGGGCGTCATTGACACCCGTGATGTAATACTTGTGCGTCCCCAATCCGCCGGTGGCGCCATGCGCGTCAGTGGCAGAGTAGCGCACCGTCGTCACCCACTGCTGCCCCAAGGCCAGCGTGTCCATGTCAACTTTGAACGAGAACGTCCCATCGTTGTTGTTGACCGCGTTGCCGGTGCCGAGCGTGTAGGTCTGCGTGGCCGGGTCGCCGTCGCGGTCGAGATCGTTGGCGCTGAAAGCCTGCGTCTGAGCGACGTTCTCGTTCATGCGGTGCGTGATCCAACCGGCGCCGCCGGCGCCCACCCGTGGAGCGTTGTTCTGGCCGAGAACGTCGATCACGATGGAGCCGGTCGCAGTGTTGCCGGCGGCGTCCGTGACTTCGTAAGTTAGGCTTTCTTGGGCGACATCGCCCTCGATCAGGCTTGCGAGCGGGTAATAGCCGCTGATAATATTGATGTTGCCCATCGGATTGTAGCTGATCTGCCCGCCGGATAGCGTCGCCGTCCCCTTCAGTCCGGCCGTATTGATCGCCGTCACCGTCAACCCCGCCGCCGTGCCGGCGACATCGTTCGCGAGCGGATCGATGGTGAGATAGGAGTGCTCCAGCACGGACGCCGAATCGGCAACGGCGGTGGGCGCAACGTCGTCATTCAAAATGGTGTGGGTGGTCACGCTGCTGGTGAGCCCGTCCAGGTCGACGTCCGCCAAGGTCAGCTCGGTGGAGGCCGCGAGGTCCAGCTGCAAATCGATGGTTTCGTCCGTTTCCACCAGGCCGTCATTCTGCACGGCGAGGTTGATCGGAATGGCGGTGGCAATGGTTCCGTCGTAAGTTCCGGCGGGGATCACGACGTCGGGCAAGTTCGTGTAGTCGCTGGTCTCGGTGGCCGTGCCGCCGGCGGATAGCACTTGGACGGTTTGATCCGTGGCGACCGTGCCTTGCACGAGCAGCATCGCCGTGGCGGATGCTTCCGACTCCAGTGCCGCAGTGAAGTCCTGGCTGAACTCCAAGTCAGCGGCCATCAGCTGTCGAGCCTCCATGGTCTCGATCAATAGCCGGCGAGGCAGTTTGCGATTCTTGTTGCGGCGAGTGGGTCGCTTGTTGGTCATCGTGGTTCCTTTCGGGTGGCAGAATGGTGCGCTGGCACGCACTCGCAGGCGAAATCCGTTCGCATGCTTGGCGCCGCTGGGGCGGCACGAACGAAGACAACGGCTGCTATCGTTTCACGGAGTCAACCAATCGGCCGAATGGAATGTCGCTCGGCTGATCGACTTCATCGGCAAATAGTAAGCAGAGCGACCGGTGTTGCAGTGTTATCTAAGGCAAAGCTAATGGCTGCAGTAAGAAACAGCATTCATACGCCCGCTTTCTAAACTCGCGTTTAAATAACGGCGCAAAAACCCTGTGGAGAGGAAGGCCGCTGTCGACAATCGGAAAAGTGTTCATCGTGTGGCATCGCGCTGCGCCGATGGCGGGACAGGTGATTTTCGATTGGCACACACCCAACTTCATGCAGCGGGCGGACGCGTTCGAATTGGGGCGCAAGGATGGCGCAAGGATTTGGTCGTGATTGGCCCAACTTCACCGACGCCGTGTTATAGAATGGTCGCGTACTTTTAACGGCGTACAGGAGGTCACTATCGTGAAGACAGTTGCAATTATCGGGGGCGGATTCAGTGGCACGATGGCGGCCGTGAATCTGGCGCGTCTGTGCGAGCAGCCACTGCGGGTTGTGATCATCAACACCAAGCGGCCGCTGGGGCGAGGCACGGCATACAGCACAGGCAGAAGTGAGCATTTGCTGAACGTTGCCGCTCGCAACATGTCCGCCTTGCCGGACCACCCCGGGCACTTTGTGGACTGGCTGAGATCGCGCTGCGAGTTCAGTGATGTGCCGGAAGACGAACTACGCGAGCTGTTCGCTCCGCGTCGCGTCTACGGAGACTATCTGCGCGGTCTGCTGGGGGCTTGCATGAGTCCCATTGACGCCCGCTGCCGTGTGCAAATCGAAGCGATCGATGACGAGGCGGTGGACATTACGGTTCGCGACGGCCGGACAGCGAAGATCGATTTGCTCGGTGGCGATGGCTTCGAGGCCGATCAGGTTGTGCTTGCGACCGGAAACCAGGCGCCGGGATCCTTTCCCTCTGCCTCCCCTCTGCGATACGACCCTCGCTATCGAGCCGATCCGTGGGACGAGTGGCTGAGTCGGCTGCCACCGCCGGGCGGCACGGTCGTCTTGCTCGGAACGGGCCTGACCATGGTCGACATTGTGCTGACGTTGGGCGAGATTGGCTGGAATGGAAAAATCGTTGCCATCTCGCGCAACGGGCGCCTGCCCAAATCGCACTTTCGAGGCATTGCCTACGAGGATTTTGTTCCGGACGAGGTGGACGAGCTGGGGCTGGCTGGACTGAGACGATTGGTTCAGCTTCACTGCGAGCGGCTTAAGCAGATGAGCCAGAATTCGGCGATTGCCATCGACAAGCTCCGACCTCACACGCAACGTTTGTGGCAGAGCCTGTCCAAGGAGGACAAGGAGGAGTTTCTACGCGAGGACGCTCCCGAGTGGAATGTCACTCGGCACCGCATCGCGGTCTCGATTCACAACCGCATGACCGACGCGTTGGAGGCGGGGCGTTTGCAGGTGATTGCCGGAACGATTGACCGACTTGCGCCCGGCGAGCGGCAGATTGACGTCGTCTACCGCGACGCGGACGGCAGCGAACGGACGACGGGCGGAGATCTGGTGATCAACTGCACCGGCCCGCAATTGAGATTCACGCAGGCAAGCCTGCCGCTCTTCGACCAGCTGTTGTCCAAGGGGCTGGTCACCGCCGATGAGCTCGACATGGGAATTCGCGTCGATGACCGGTTTGCCGCGATCCAAAGCGATGGCATGGCGTCGTCCGTGCTGTTTGCGATTGGCCCGCTGCTCCGCGGCAGCCTCTGGGAGACGACCGCCGTGCCGGAGCTGCGGGTGCAAGCAATGCGCGTGGCCGAATCGATGCTCGAACGCGAGCCGACCGCGGTCCAGGAGCACGACGTCATCGAGTACTACATTTAGGAAACGGTACCGAGGTTCAGCCGAACGCAGTCTGTTGCAGTCTGTTGCAGTCTTACGGGACAGGCGCCCAGCACGGATTTACGGATGGATGATTCGCGCGCGAGGGTGAGTGGTGCGCAACTGTTCCACCTCTTCACGAGGGACGAAGGTGCGTTGGAGATAAACGACGCGCAGGCTCGGCAGGTCATTCAACGCACGGACGGACTTGAGCAGCGGGTTGTCGTTCAGGTCGATCAGGCTGAGGGACTTGATCGCTTTTAGTGGCTCTATGGACTCGAGGCTGGCACAGTCGGACAACGACAGTTCGTGGAGCTCTGTCATGTCGGCGAGCGATTCAATCTTGTGCAGTTTGGGGCACGAGAACAAATCCAGCTTGCGGAGCTTGGTCAACGTTCGCAGTGCATCGGTGGAAGCCAGCGTGTCATGCATCGCGATATTGAAGTCGACAAGATCCACCAAGCCGGCGATGGGCGCAAGGTCCTGCACCTGATCGCAGTTTTTGAAACGCAGGTTGCGCAGGTCGGTTCGTCCCGTGACGGCGCCAATGTCCGACAACTGGGGGCAATCCGTGAAGTTGGCGAAGGTTAAGTTCGGGAACTGCTTTAGCCCGGCCAGGCTGACGAGGTCGCTGCACTCATAGAGGTCCAAGGCTTGGACTTGTTCGAGGGATGCGGCGGCGCTGACCAATTCGGCAAGCGGCTCCAAGGTTGAGTAACCTTGCCCGACGACCTTGAGAAGCCCTTTCTGAGCATCCCATTGCAGCTTGGACCACTCGGCTTTGACTTCGTCCTGGCGTTTCTCTTGGTCACGCCGCTCATTGATTCGGTTTTCCTCATCCTCGCGGAGCTTGGCAAGTCGACCGGCGTCGACGAGCCCGCGGCGAATGAGCACTCCGGACGCGGCAAGCGCAATGAGCACCAGCGCCACGCCGATCCCAACGGCGTGTCGTTTCGCCCCGGCGATCACACGGCGGGCCAGCTGATGTTTGGCGGCGCGGACCGCTCGGCCCTCGCAAAACCGCTGGAGGTCATCCTCCAAGGCATCCGCAGTTGGATAGCGGTGCTCGGGGGCCTTGGCGAGACATTGCTCACAGATGCATTGCAAGGCCCGCGGAGCACCACGCAATGGAGCTGGAGATGCGTGGAGGATGTTGGAGAGTAACGCTGCGCCGTCGCCGGAAAACGGTCGCTGCCCGGAGAGCAGTTCGTAGAGAATGACGCCCAACGCAAAAATGTCGGAACGAGCGTCTGCCCTCCGGCTGTCGCCGCGGGCCTGTTCCGGCGACATATAAGCGGGAGTGCCCAGGATTTGGCCATCGGCGGTCAGCGATTCGTCGCTGTCGATTCGCTTGGCCAGCCCGAAGTCCATGATATGGGCGTTGCCCTCCTGGTCGATCATCACGTTGGATGGCTTCAGATCGCGATGCACCACGTGCGACCGGTGAGCATGGTCCAGCCCGTTGGCAATCTGGCGGCAGATCTCTGCGGCCTGCCGAGCGGATACCGAGCGGGCGCGAGACCACTGCCTCAGATCGAGGCCGTCAATCAGCTCGTACGCGATGTACAGCGTGCCATCGATCTCACCGCTCTCGTAAACTGTGACGATGTGCTTGTTGCAGAGTTTTGCGGCAGCCGAGGCCTCTCGGAGAAACTGGTCGGCCTCCTGGGTCGAGAGACTGTCGCGTTGTGGCATCTTCAAGGCGACGAACCGCTCGAGGTGGGTGTCGAAGGCCTTCCAGACGACGCCATAATGGCCGGCGCCCAATTGCGAGATTAGATTGAACCTGCCCAGTTGCGCATTGGCGGGCCGAAAACTCTCTGTCTCATCGATGTTGGGCTCCAACGCAGTGTCGCAATTCGGGCAGGCAATGGTGTCCGTGTCAGTAGCATTGGCGACATCGACCACCGTGTTGCAATGGAAACACTTAATCTTCGCCACGTGCCTGAACTCCTTAGGGTAGGCGCAAACGCCGTGAGGACGTCGCAGTGCTGCAGGGGCCAGGATAGCAGTTCGGCCATGACATGACAGTTGGTCTTGATGCCCGAGTTCTCTCACTTCGCCTGCTAATCCCAAATGGGCGCGTACGCCGCGACGCCGCGCATGGGCAGCCGCTACGCCGTGGTGGTATGCTACACGCTGGTCCAACCCGAGTTTCCGAAGTTCGAGCGTCGATGATGAATCCGTCCCGATTCTACTTTCTGTTGGCGGCGTCTATGCTGTTCCCCTTGCATGCAGCCGGGCAGACGCGAGAGTCTCAAGTGGAGCGTGTGGCGCCGGGACGGTTCAAGTCCGTGACGGAGCCTCCCTGTTCGTACTGCTCGACGCAGCATCGCAAAGGACTGATTCGGGACGATGATCGCGTGCTCGCGTGGATTCGCGCCTCACACAACGGAGGCGCCGTGCCGCTTCGCCACTTTCTGGCTGGCGGGCGAGTGATCAATGACACCTACGGCCTGTTCTTCTACGATCCCGATAGCGGATTTGTGACTGCCTATCGCAAGAACTACGGCTTTGAGTTTTACGGAAGGCGTAACGGCGTCATGGTCGTCCGCAGCAAGGATGGCACGCTCTGGTCGGCGTTGACCGGCGTGGCTTTCGAGGGGCCGCAGTCGGGCCAGCGGCTGCAGCGGATTCCGAACCTGATGACCAACTGGTCGCACTGGATGATGCTGCACCCCGAATCCACGGCCTACGATCTGTTTGACGGCAAGAAGTACGAGGTCAAGCCGCTGCCGACGGAGGTGAGCCCCGAGGCGAAGCGATCAATGGGAGAGGTCGATAACCGGCTTGTGCCGCTGGCGAACGTGCTTGGCGTCGAGTTTCCGAATTCGCGCAAGGCCTACCGGCTGGATGGCTTGCCCGAGCGAGCCTGCCAATTGGATCAAGTCGATGGAGTGGATATCGCTGTTTTCTGGTACGGCCCGACACAGACTGCCGTCGCCTACCGTCGCCAACTCGGCGATCGCAGCTTGACCCTGTACGCCGACGAAGTCTCGCCCGAGTCGGCGCCGTTCAAGGACAAGGAGACGGGCTCGCGGTGGACGCTGGCGGGACGCGCCGTCGATGGCCCGCTGCGCGGGCAACAGCTGGAATGGGCCAGCGGAATTCAGTGCCGCTGGTACGCCTGGGCCGCCGAGAACCCCAAGACGATGCTCGACGCGATTGGGAAGTAGACCAACGGCAACCGGAACCGGACTCATGATCACGACCAACGTTAAATCAACTGCCGGATCAGCCGTTCTTCAACGGCTTCCTAGGAAGCCGGCGCGGCTTCGCTGGGCCGTCGGTCTGGCAATCGTCGCGACCACCTCGCTGGCGCAGGCGGCGGAGCCAGCCTTGGCTAACGGGAAGACACAGGCGTTTCGTGGCGCGATGCTCAGCGCCGAGCAAGTAACCGACGAGCGTCTCGCGACGCTGCGCAGTTCGGGGATCGGAGCGATTGCTCTTGAGCTGCGCGGCGGAGATCAGCGCGAACGAGAGCGTAAGGCATGCCAGCGCATCGTGGCCGCGAACCTCGATCTGTGTTATTGGATTGAAGTTGCTCGCTGCAAGGAGCTGGCGGACCAGCACCCGGCGTGGATGGCCAGCTTGCAAGGGCACCAGGAGTGGCGCCGGCTTTTCAAGGACCCGCCGGTGCCCGGGGAGAACGAGGTGGTGAAAGTGCACCCGTGGGTGCCGATCCTGAATCAAGAGCCGTTTCAAGCGCAGCTGGATCGAGTCCGCGGTTTGCTGGAATCTCTGCCGGCGGCGAAGGTTGTGTTCCTTAATGATCTGCAAGGGGCGCCGTCGGCCTGTGGTTGTGGCAACAACCTGTGTCGCTGGACATCCGATTATGGCAAGATCCGCACGTCGACTCCGATCGAAAAAGATGCTGCCCAAGCGTTTGTGGTGGCCGTCAAGAAAACTGCCTCCACATCGCGCATTATTCCGGTTTGGACGACCGAGTGTGAGGAAGCCGACGGAGCTCACGACGGGCCATGCGCGGGCGTGGGTTGTTACCGCGGAATCTGCTGGAAAGCGTACACGAAGCAATTGACTCCCGTCGCTGAACAATGCGAAACGCTGGGAGTGTTGTTGCCGTATCGCGATTGGGGACGTGACCTGCCGAGGTATGGCGAGCCCGCCGGCTGGATCGAGTCGGCCGTCACATCGTTTGCGGTGATGCCGGCCCGTCATCAAGCCGAGCCGGTGTCGGCGAGCCGGCTGATCGCGGTTGTCCAGGGTTGGGATGTGACCGAAACGCAGCTCAACCAGCAACTTGAGGCCGCCCGGCGTTCGGGTGTCTCGGGCGTGCTGGTTTGCTTTGCCAAGGTGGAGCAGGCCTGGCAGCCGCGGCTTTATCGATGGAAGTAACATCGACGGAAGGGACGCGGCCAGCGGGCCTTGGAAGCATCGGTTCGCGATGGCGGCCCGCGCCGTCAAGCACGTCAACGGCTCGCGGTTTATGATGGCTGGTTGTCGATTGGCCGTCACGGCCGAACTGTTCTCGCTCGTGTTTGCACTCCTGTTTGTCGAAGGAGCCCCTGTGCCTGTCCATCTCTGCTCAGCCAATCGTCGCCGTTTTCTCCAGGTTGCCGGCGCGAGCGTTTTGCTCTGCGGCGCAAGCGCGGAGACGCACGCGTCAGAAGTCGAAGACGACTTGGTCTATCTGCTGAACGACACACATATCGGCGAGAAGCACCCGGCCGACTCGCCAGTGCCGACGCACTTGAGGCAGGTCGTGAGCGAATTGGTCACGCGAACGCGGCGGCCTGCCGGCGTGATTGTCAACGGCGACCTCGCCCTCAAGGACGGTCAGCTCGGCGATTATCGGCACTTTGCCAAGCTCATTCAGCCGCTGCGCGAAGCGAAGGTCGAGACGCATTTGACGCTTGGCAACCATGACCACCGAGAAAATTTCTACGAGGTGCTGAAGGACCTGCGGCTCGAGAGTCCCGCCGTGGAGTCGCGACACATTTCTGTCGTCGAGACTCGGCACGCCAATTTCTTTCTGCTCGATTCGTTGCAGAAAACGATGGTCACGCCGGGGACGCTCGGCGAGCAGCAACTCAAGTGGCTGGAGAAGGCGCTGGACGCCATGAAGACCAAGCCGGCGATCGTGGTCACGCATCACAATCCGCGACTCGGCGGCGACCCGCTGCACTTTCCCGGCGGCCTGATTGACTCGGAGCCGTTGTGGGAGGTGATCGGCCCCCGCAAGTGGGTCAAGGCGTACATCCATGGGCACATTCATGATCGTGGGTACGCCGAACATCAGGGCATCCACATACTGAACACGCCGGCGATATCGTACGTCGCTGACGCGTCCAAGTCGACGACGGGTTGGACGACCGCTCGGCTTGCCCCCGGCGGCGTGACGCTGACGACGCACACGACCGATTCCGAGCACCCCTGGAACGGCCAGACCAAGCAACTGGCCTGGAGAGCCGGATAGCGAAGCGGTGCTCCGAAGCGACCAAGCGGTTTCCCACGGCTTGCTCATCACAAACTTGCCCATTGGATTTGCGTTCCGATGAAACGAACAACGTGTCGCCGTCGTCTTCCGCGTGCTTCGGCAGTTCTGAGCGTCTTGTTGTTGGCGACCCTGGTCTCCGGTCAGGAAATCGCGCGGCCGGACATTCTCGTCGCCGATTTTGAGGGCGATACCTATGGAGCATGGCGCGTGGAGGGAGACGCGTTCGGCGCCGGGCCGGCCCAAGGCACGCTTCCCGGCCAAATGCATGTCAGTGGCTTTCTAGGCCGAGGCTTGGTGAACTCGTTCTTGCGAGGTGACGACACGACGGGCACGCTGACGTCGCCGTCGTTTCGCGTCGAGCGGAGATACTTGACGTTCCTGATCGGCGGCGGCGGTCACGCGGGCAAGACCTGCATGAATCTGGTCGCGGACGGCCGCGTCGTGCAGTCGATGGCTGGTGACAACACCGAGTCAGGCGGGAGCGAGGAGCTGTCGCTGGCCTATTGGGACCTGGGCGAGCTGGCGGGGAAAATGGTCAACCTGCAGATCGTGGATGCGGCCACCGGTGGTTGGGGACACGTCAACGTCGACCACATTGTGCAGACGGACGTCAAGCCGAAGGTGCCCGTGCTGTCCCAGCACGAGAAGCAGTTCGTGGGGGAGCGTAAGTACCTGATCGTGCCGATTCAAAACACCGGCAAAGTCGATGGTCGGCTGAGCTTGTTCGCCGGCGACAGCAAGGTGCGCGACTATGGGCTGAAGATCGCCGCCTCGGCCGAGACCACCGATTGGTATGCGTACTTCAACATCAAGGCATACCGCGGCCAGTCCCTCCGCGTCGTCGCGACGAAGGCGACGGAGGAAGGATTCGCTCTGGTCAAGCAAGCGGACACGATTCCCGGCGAGGACGGATTCTATGCAGAGCCGCATCGGCCTCAGTTTCACTTCACGCAGAAGGTCGGCTGGAACAATGACCCGAACGGCATGGTCTATCACGACGGCACGTGGCACTTTTTCTTCCAGCACAACCCCGTTGCTCTGCCTTGGGGCAACATGACCTGGGGCCACGCCACAAGCAAGGACTTGCTCCACTGGGAGCAGCAACCGAATAAGCTGTTTCCCAAAACGATGGCGCGTGGCGATTGCTTTTCGGGCGGGGGCACGGTGGACGCGAAGAACACGGCCGGCTGGGGAAGCGGCGCTCTGGTGCTGTTTCTCACCGACACCGGGGCGGGCGAGTCGGTGGCCTACAGCACGGATGGCGGAAAGTCCTTCGCATGGTATGAAGGCAACCCTGTCGTCAAGCATTCCGGCCGCGATCCGAAAGTGATTTGGTACTCGTATGGCAAGCAGGATCAGCCGCTGAACGACAGGGCGAAACAGCTCAGCGGACATTGGGTGATGGTCGTCTACGACGAGCACCCTCAGTTCAAGCAGAACGCGGCGTTTTACACGTCGACTAACCTTAAGGACTGGACGGAACAAAGTCATCTGCCGGGATACTTCGAGTGCACGGAGCTGTTCAAGCTGCCCGTTGATGGTGACATGGAGGACGCTCGCTGGGTGGTATTTGCGGCGGATGCCAAGTACGCCCTCGGCAAGTTCGACGGCAAGACCTTTGTTCCCGAGCACGAGGGCAAGCGTCAGGTCCATTGGGGCCCGTATTACGCATCCCAGACGTTCGACAACGCGCCGGACGGGCGGAAGATTCAAGTGGGCTGGCTCCGAGTTGAAGCTCCGGGGCCCTACAACCAGCATTTCAGCTTTCCGCATCGACTAACGCTGCGGAAAACGGCCGACGGCGTTCGCATGTTCGCCAAGCCCATCCGTGAGATCGAGCGTCTCCGCATCCGCAGCGCACGCGCCCAAGCACAGCCGCTCGTCTCCGGCCAGCCGGTCGTTTTGTCGGTGGGCAGCGACTTGCTGGACGCGCGGTTGAGCGTGGAAATTGGCGACGCGACTTCCGTCGAGCTGAAACTGGCCGGGCGAACCGTATTCTACGATGCCAAGGCCGAGAAGCTGAACGAGGCTCCGCTCAAGCCGGTTGATGGCCGGATTGAAATCCAAGTGCTCGCCGATCGATCGTTAACCGAAATCGTCGGCAACGACGGCCGGGTCTACATCAGCGGCGCCGGACCAGGCAAGCAGGACGTCGAGGAAGTGTCCGTGACGGCGGTCGGTGGGAACGCCAAGCTGATTTCTTTCGAGGCGCACGAACTCAAGTCGATCTGGCAGAAGTAGTTCGCTGGCGAACTCGGACGGCCATCATGGTGTCATGCGGAGAAGCAAGTCAACAACCTGTAGAAGCAACGACGGAAAAGGTAATGAATCTGAAGGATGCGGCGCAAGAGGTGCTGCAATTGATTGGAAGCGGCAGGTATTGGTGCGCGAGCGGTGAGGTCGACTTTGCCGACTCGCAACGCCGCGCCGTTGACGGGACGCGTCTCTTTACACCGGAGAGCCTGAATTCGCTGCGAAGCCAAGCGAGCAGTGGACGACTGGTCGGGCCTCCATCGCAGGCGACCATTGTTAGGCCCGGTGGACCGGCCCCGGTGGAAGTGGTCGACGGGACGACTCAAGTGATGGCCCAAGCTCTGGTGAAGCGGTCCGGCGCTGCCGCTCACGTCGCACTACTGAACTTCGCTTCCGCACGCAGTCCGGGAGGCGGCTTTTTAAACGGCGCGAAGGCTCAAGAGGAAGACCTTTGCCGTTGTTCGGGGCTTTATCCCTGCTTGCTCCGCTGCATGGAGTACTACGAGGCAAATCGCCGCCAGGACTCGCTGCTCTATACCGACCATCTGATTTTCAGTCCCGGCGTGCCCTTTTTTAAGACCCGCGGAACGGGCAACCTGCTGGAGACGCCGTTTCTTGTCTCCGTGATCACCGCACCCGCTCCCAACAGCGGTCCCTTTCTGCGACGGCATCCCGGGCGCGTGGATCAGGTGGCCACCACCTTTCTGCGGCGTTGGGAGAATGTGCTTTGCGCGGCTCACGCGGTGGGTGTCACGCACCTGTTGCTTGGCGCCTGGGGATGCGGGGCGTTCGGCGGAGATCCCGCAGTGGCATCTCGCACCGCTCGCCAGGCGATCGAACGGTACGGCGCCGGATTCTCGAGAATCGTGTTCGCCATTCCTGGCGGAGGACGTCGCAGCCAGGCTAATCTGGACGCCTTCCGATCGACATTTGATTGACGGCAGTCGTCCACGCGTTATCCTGCGGTTCTAATGTTAGGACGCAGCGTCGAATCGTCGGAGCACGGGCCGAACGGGCCGCGCTGGAAGCGTCCCGGCATCGCAGCAACCTGCTGCGACACTGCAGCATACGCCACCTTTGTGGACTAACGAGAGGGCATTTCAAAAACCTTCCCTGGCGCAATCGAAGGCAGTTTTTCTGCTGGTTTTGTCAACCCGATTGCCGATCGGGAAGCTTTTGAAATGCGTTGGAGTCATCCGCCATGAATCATCTGCTCTTCACCAGCACAGTCGTGGTGTGCGGTTTGGCATGGAACGTTGCGGCGGCGGAGACGCCCGAGGAAGCGGCGGCGCGGATCGCCAAATTTGAGGCGATTGCTGAACACGCGCTCGTGGCCCCGATTCCGAACACGTCGCCGCTGCCGCAATACGGCTACGACCGTCTTGATTACGGGATGACCATTGGCATCGAACGTACGCCCAGGGGCCGGCTTTGGGCGTGCTGGGTGGCGGGTGGCGACAGCCCCAAGGCCTTCTTTGTGCTCGCCAGCAGCGACGACGATGGTGAAACTTGGTCTCCGCCGCGCATGGTGCTCGACTCCCACGACGCATTGCTGCCGCGGGAACGCAGCATTCTGGTCGGAAACTTATGGACCGATCCCGCTGGACGGCTGTGGCTGTTCTTCGACCAGTCGATGGACATGTTCGATGGCCGCGCGGGTGTCTGGGCCACGGTCTGCGACAACCCGGACGGCGACGAGCCGGCATGGTCGTCCCCGCAACGAATCTGGCATGGCGTCACGTTGAACAAGCCGACGGTGCTCTCCAGTGGCGAGTGGATGTTGCCCATCTCGCTGGACCAACGTGGCGGGTTTGGGCCGTTTCGAGGCTGTTTTGCGGAGCTCGACCCGCTACGTGGCGCCAACGTGTTCGTTTCCCGCGATCAAGGGAAGAGTTGGCAGCGGCGCGGCGCCGCCGTTTTCCCGCAGCCGGACTGGCACGAGCACATGATCGTTGAGCGGACTGACAAGTCGCTCTGGATGCTGGCTCGAACACGCTTGGGCATCATGGAGTCGACTTCCGGGGATGGCGGCCGCTCCTGGTCCGAGCCCACGGTTTCGGCGATCAAGCATCCGGTCGCGAGGTTTCACATTCGGCGGCTGCAGTCCGGCCGGCTGCTGCTGGTGAAGCATGGCGATCGCCCGGAAGCACATGAAGGACGCGTGCAATTGAGTGCCTGGCTTTCCGCGGATGACGGCCAGACGTGGCAGGGCGGATTGGTGCTGGATGAGCGCAAAGGGATCTCATATCCGGACGGATTTCAGGCACCCGACGGCACGATCTATATTTCCTACGATCGCAATCGCTCCTCGGATGGCGAGATCCTGTTGGCGCGGTTTACGGAGCAGGACATCCTTGCGCGGCGCGTGACCGGTCCACCGGGCCTCACAAGGGTCGCCCGCGATGGAGGCCCGACCGGTCCCAAGTCGAAGCTGAAAATGCTCATCAGCCGGCCATTGGCGCAGCCGTGGCAATCGCTCTGGAACGGCAAGGACCTGACGGGGTGGCATCGCCAACGGGAGCGGGGTCAGCACGGCACGGGCGGCCACTGGACCGCGCACGCCGACGGCAGTCTGCGAGGCGAGCAGGACCCGCCGGGATCAGGCAATGGCGGGCTGTTGCTGACCGATCGAACCTTTGGCGAATTCGAGCTCGAGTTGTCGCTACGGTCTGATTGGGGGCCGGACAGCGGCGTGTTCCTTCGCGCCGATGAGCAGGGCGGCGGCTGGCAAATCTATGTGGATCACCACGACCACGGTAATGTCGGCCACATTCGCCTGGAGACACCACGCTACAGCGTGCCGTTTCGTCCCTGGGGCTTCTCGAGAATCGATCCGGGCAAGCCGGAGTTGGCGATGGCGATCGACGCTCGCACGTCCGACTGGCCGGTTGGCGTGTATCGCGAGAGCTGCGCGCCTGCGCAGTGGCTGCAGGTTTGGAAGACGGATGATTGGAACCGGCTGCGGGTGCGCTGCACGGGCGGCGACTTGCCGACGATCGAAACTTGGGTGAACGGGTTGAAGGTGTGTCACTTCGATGCG
>JAGQPF010000479.1 GCA_020426845.1 Planctomycetales bacterium | reverse complement strand
GACAAAGCATTCGAGTTGGGCCACGTCGACGGCTTTCGATAATGACAGCCAGCGATGCCGATCCGCCGCCGAAAGACGCTCCGCGGCCGAATCCGTTCTCCACACGATTCATTCAACCAGGCGCCGTGGCCTATCTATTCGAGCCGGAGTCGAGTGCGGACACGCTCGTCGAACGGCTGCACGAGCAGCAATGGTGGGGCGAAATCATTGGGCCACATGGCTCTGGCAAGTCAACGTTGTTGGCCGAGTTACAGCCGGAGCTGCAAGCTGCCGGGCGGCATGTGTCGACCTTTGTCTGCCGCGAAGGCCAGCGACGCCTGCCAATCCCGGCCGACGAACTACGAAGCTGGAACGCGGCTACGCAATTGATCGTCGACGGCTATGAACAACTCGGCTGGTTCGCTCGTTGGCGACTCCAGCGAAACTGCCGCCGACGCGGCGCGGGGCTGCTCATCACCGCGCACCGACCAATGGGATTGCCGACGCTGCTCATAACACGGCCCACGCTCGAATCGACTCGCGCCGTTGTGCAAGAAATCCTCGCCGCGTTTGAACGACAGTTTCCAACCGACGAGCGCGTGACAATCCCCAACGACCTGCTCGACCGGCTTTATCGTCAGCATCGGGGCAACGTGCGCGAAGTGCTGTTCGGTTTATACGACTGGTATGAGTCCAACCGGCGAGCGAAGGCGTGACGTTGCGTCTCGCGCGATACGTCTTATGAGTTGCTTAAAGTTTCGCCGATCCGGCTCTCTTCGCTGAATTGCCCGTCGCGAACGTTCGGAACCACTGCGGTGAATTCCAAAGAATTGGCGGCATTTCGCATCAAGAAGCCTGCTCCCGCCACGCAGCGTGACCTACGCTTCTCCATACGGACGCCGTGCCGCGCGCGGTGTCGTCTTTTGGAGAGAAGCAATGAACATGCAGATGCGAAAAGTCTGGTTGGTCGCCGCGACGTTGTTGTGTGCGTGGCATGCCTCGGCCGGGTCGGCTCAAGCCGGGCCATTGCTCGATTGGCTGACCGGATGGTTCCGCGGCTATCCCTATCAGCCGGCGACGTCGGCTTACTATCCGTATTACTCGGCCTACCCGAGCCAGGTTGGAACGTATGAACCGGCGATCGCCACGCAAGCCTACTATCCGGGCTCGTATGCGCCGCAGATCCAAGGCGCCAGCGCTTTCACGCAGCCAACTTATCCGTCGAATGGATACGCGCGACAAGTGGCAGGTTATGCGCCGGTAAACGCGTCGCTAACGAACAGCAGCGCGTGGCCGCGTCAGGCGTATTCGCCTGTCACTACGGCCTACAACGTGGGAAGCGGATGTAGCACGTGTTCGCCCACGGCTTCGTACATGCCGACGACCGCATACCAGCCAATTGCCGCTACAACCGGATGCAACACGTGTCCCCAACAAGTCGCCTGCTCGCCGCCGGTGATGGGAAACATCTGCACACAACAAACATTCCGCCGGCAGATTGTGAACTACGTTCCGCAAACCTATTACCGCACGGCCTACCGTCGGATTCCAGTCACGAATTACCGGCCCGTGACAACCGCCGATCCGGTAACCGGCTGTCCAGTCACATGCATGCAGCCTTGTGTCACCTACACCTATCAAGCGGCTCGCGTGCCAATACACGTATGCCGACCGATCTTTTCGACGGTGCCGGCGGGCCCTTGTTCGCCTTGTGGCGGCGTCCAAGGTCTGCCGATGGGTGGCTCGCCTTACTACGGCACACCAACAACGGGCACTCCGAATGTGATGACAACGCCGGGTGTCATGCCCGCTCCCGGCATGGCGCCGACGACCATCCCGAACACAATCACAGTGCCTCAGGGCGGACTGCAACCGGCCGACATTCGGCCCAGTCTCACAACGCCCTACACCTACGGTCCAACTCCCGATACCGGCGTCGGAAGCCGCGTCAATCGTATTCCGACGGACTCGACTTATCGGGTTCAGCCATCGCTAGAATCGTCCAGCAGCAACGGATCGAACTACGTGCCGCCCGCCACATCCGCATTCGGTCCGCCCACGCAAGTCGGCTCGGATTACGGCAGCAGTTATAGCTCCGGTCAGGGCGCGCCGTCGGGCGAAGTCCGCGTGCAACGCCAGACCACGAGCGAACCGAATTCGTCCGCGTCGGACGATTCGCAAGACGGATCGTTGAACTCGCCCAACAACCTGCGTCCTATTCCTCGCCCCAAGAGCGAGGACGAAGGCATTCAAGTACAGCCGACTTTCGGCACGCAGGACTTGCTGGACCCACGCGACCGAACCGCTTCGATTCGCTCCAAGGCCTGGGACTACTCGTTAATCTCCTGGCCGGAACCGCGGACCTCCGCCAACCCACGGCACAATGACTCCGCCGCGAAACCGCTCGACAAGGCATCCGTCTCGGATGTCAAACCGCAAGCAACCAAGTCTGGCGAACTGGAACTGACCGCCCCCGTTGTCGAGCCCAACCCCGCCCGCCGCTGGGACAAATTCAACTGGGACGACACCGGCTGGCGTTCGTACTGAGGCGATTCGCGATCCTGAGGCTACGCCGAAATCTGTTTGGGTGGCCCCGAGGGAGACTCTGTACCGATCGCACTTACTCACACAGCGGCGAACCCGCTCGGCGCGTCTCTTCTGATCTCGCCACGGCCACCGAGAGTAGGTCTCTGGAAATGGAGTTCCACTTTCCAAGAATTTGCTTGACGCCGCTCGGCGGATCGCCCTATATTCAATCGCCATGTGGTGGCCTGATAGAGCTGCCTAGTGCTGTTGCGTGGGAATTCAAGTTGCCTCTGCAACAGAAGCCGAGCGGCGCAAGCCGCCGG
>JAGQPF010000478.1 GCA_020426845.1 Planctomycetales bacterium | reverse complement strand
CGCGCTCGTCGAAATAGTTGTCGAAGTACTCCCGACAGGCGGCGACATTGGTCCGCAGCAGCTCCTGCTGGAGCAGCGCCCACTCGGGCGGGGACATCGGGCGATCGATCCGCAGCTCCTCGGCGGCGAGCCCCATCTGGATCTGACAAACAAGTGTCATGATCACGGCGAACAGATATCCGGCGACGGGGGCAGCCCGTGGAAAAACACCTCTTCCGACAATCGGCCCGGTATTCTGCCGCAGGCTGAGCTCTGTTGCGATTGCCAGTTGGGTCTCTTTCATCACGAAGCTCCTCATGTTGCATGGACAAGGCGCATGGACAAGCCGCATGGACAAGGCGTATTGACAGGCTGCTTGGACAAGTTGCTTGGACATTGTGGCCGCCTTGGCAACGTAAAGCGATCCAAGCGAGAAGAAAAGACGCATGAAAAGATGGGGTGGCTGCGCGAGACGGGACGTTGATCCACCCACACGGCCGACTTTGCCGGCCAATTCTGCAAGTTTCGGCTGTATTCTTCAAGCTGCCGGAAACTTCTACCGACCTGTCCGCCGTTGCGGCCGCCACGCGGAGTGACGCCAAACCGCGCAACGCGTTGGTGAGAATTCACTTGCGTCCAATCGGATGACGGCCCTAGAGAATTGGCATGATTCGTGCAACAGCAATCCTTCGCGATAGAACGACGAGCGTTGGCGCCCGTCAATTCGCCTTCTTATCTCTCGCGCCGAACGTCGTCTTCCCTCGCGGACCTACGAAGGATTGCTCGGCGCAACTACTCAAAGGAGTGTCAGATGTTGGTTCTCACCCGCAAGCTTCAAGAGCAGATTCGCATCGGTGACAACGTGGTCGTGACCGTGCTCCGCGTCCAGGGCAACAGCGTGCGACTCGGCGTCGAGGCACCCCAGGAAGTGTCGATCTTGCGTGGCGAGCTACCGGTGTTTGACGCCGACCCGCAGCCCGAGGCCAATGCCGACGCAAACGAGACGAGCGTTGCGGTCGACGGCGGCGAATCCGAGTCCCGTGAATCGGACGATGACGACGCCCCAACCAATGCTCGGGCCAATACATCCGCAGCCCCCGCGTTAAGCCCGACCGCACTGTCGCTCGCCGCCCGCGTCGAACAGTGCATTCGCCAATCGCTCTGCCATTAGTCAGGACGACCATCGGGAGTGGACACGGTGCCTGGCGCTGGCAACCGGGCAACCACTCTGGGAGGTTTCCCGGCCACACGAATTCGAGCGGCCACTGAGCGGCCCTGGCCCACGCGCGACTCCGGCGCTCTCGGGACAGGACCTTGTCACACTCGGCGCCGACGGCGTGCTCGAATGCCAAGGACAAGCGGATGGCTCGCTACGTTGGAAGCGCGCCATGCTGGATGACGCGGCGGCCGAGAACACGATGCATGGCGCCGTCGCCTCCCCGCCGATCGTCGACCAGAGCGTGATCGTCACCGCGGGCGGCAGCCTCGGCGCCGTGACCGCTTACTCGCTGGCCACCGGAGAAACGCAGTGGCGTGCATTGTCGCCCAGGCTTGGACCGCCGCACCTGGAACACGCCCTGCCTGGCGGGACATTGGCTGTTGCTCCGCAATGACCTGGAGGCGGCCTGCTTTCGACTGGAGTAACTGCGCTCCGACGCGTCAACGCCGTCCGGCTCAAGTACAATCGAGCGAGCGTGCCAAACGCACTTGTGCTTTTGCCGGCGATTTCTCACCCCAGTCGACGCATCGCAATGCCGATCACGCTGCCGCCGCTTCCCTGGCCTTTGGAGGACCCCGCCATCGCGGAGGCGGCGCGCGCTGCCATCGCGGACGGCAGCTGGGGTCAGTACGAAGGCCGCCACGGCGAGCGACTTCGACAGCAGATTCGCGAACGATGGTCCGCGTCTCACGTCACGCTCTGTTGCTCCGGCACGATGGCGATGGAGTTGGCCCTGCGAGGCCTGCGCGTCCAAGCTGGCGAAGTGATCCTGGCGGCCTATGACTTTCCCGGCAATTTTCGAGCGGTGGAGTCCGTCGGAGCGAGCCCCGTGCTGGTGGATGTTGAGCCGGGACGCTACACCCTCAACCCCCAACATCTGGACGCTGCCTTTTCGCCACAAACCCAAGCATTGATTGTCTCACACCTGCATGGCGAGCTGGCGCCGATGTCACAACTTCGTCAGTGGGCCGACGCCCACGGAGTGCCGATGGTGGAGGACGTCTGCCAATCGCCCGGCGCAGCCAGCGACGGCCGGCTCGCCGGTCAGTGGGGTGACGTGGCGACTCTGAGCTTCGGTGGCAGCAAACTGCTCACAGCCGGACGAGGCGGCGCCGTTTTGACTTCTCGCGAGGAGGTGTCGCAACGCATCTTGGTTTACTCCGAGCGGGGCAACAACGCCTTTCCGCTCAGCGAGCTTCAAGCGGCTGTCCTCGCGCCGCAATTGGATCAGCTGGATGCAATGAACGAGCGACGGCGGCTCGGCATCGCACAGCTGCGACGGCTCTTGAACGAAAGGTCCGGCCCCGAGTTGCTGCTCGATGACTCGCACGGAGCTGTCTTTCGCGCTGCCTGGCGTCAACCGGCTCGGGATGAGGAAGTCGCCCGGCTCAGCGCGGCTGGAGCTCCGGTCGGAGCGGGATTCCGCGGCTTTGGTCGACGCTCCTCGCGGCGCTGCCGCAAACCTGTCGATCTCAGCGAGTCGGCCATCGCGGCGGAGTCCACGCTGCTGCTGCACCACCGCGCCCTGCTTGCCGATGAGTCCTACTTGACGATACTGGCCGATCTGATGGCGGCCCGCTGAATACAACTGAAAATAACTGGATCGCTTGCCGGAACAGGTGGTTTTCAACATCAACCGGTTCGGTTCATCCACTTTCCCTGAGGCATTTGTGAAAGTTTTGCTGACCAATGACGACGGCATCGAGGCAGTCGGACTGCACCGACTCGAGCGAGCCGCGCTGTCGCTGCCCGATGTGACGGACGTCGTGGTGATCGCTCCCCGCCACCACTTGTCGGGGATCAGTCATCAAGTGACGACCGACCGGCCGATTCAGGTCGATCAAGTCGGCGCCAATCGCTACGCCGTCCACGGCACGCCCGCCGACTGTGTGCGACTGGCGATGTTGGAGCTCGCGAAGGACGTGCGCTGGGTGTTCTCAGGCATCAACGATGGCGGCAACCTGGGCGTCGACATCCACATGTCGGGGACCGTCGCGGCGGCCCGCGAGGCGGCTCATTTTGAAGTCCCCGCGGTGGCGTGGTCGCAGTATGTCCGACGCCCCGAGGAGACCGACTGGGATGCGGCCGAAGAGATGGTGCGGCACGCTTGGACTCGACTGCAGCGGCACAGCCTCGCGCGTCGCTCGTTCTGGAATGTAAACTTCCCCCATTGCCCCAGCGATCCCTCGCAGATCGTGCTCTGCTCGCCCGACCCCGATCCGTTGCCGGTTGCCTTTCAACGCGGGGAAGGAGGCTATTGGTATCGTGGCAATTATGGCGAGCGTCCACGGAGCGCAGGGCGCGATGTCGACGTCTGCTTCGGCGGAGCGATCGCGCTGTCGAAGCTCTCGGCGCACCCACACGGCGGCTAAACACCAAACATACGGAATCCAGCATGTTGGACCGACGCGGCTTACTCTGCGGCACGGCGACAGGTGTCGTCGCATCATTGACCACCTCGGTCGCCACCTCGCTGGTGCGGCCGCTCGCGGCATTCGCTGCACCCGGGGACGTGGTCGAGTGCGACACTTTCGTCTACGGAAGCACGCCGGGCGGCATTGCTGCCGCGATTGAGGCGGCTCGTCAGGGAGAACGCGTCGTGCTGGCGTGCCCGAAACAAAACCCGGGCGGAATGGCGGCCAGCGGTCTGTGCACCACCGACGCGGTCCGTCGACAGCTGTTTGGCGGCTTGGTGCTGGAGTTTGTCGAAGGCGTGCGTCAGCACTACCGGCGCATCTTGGGGGACAACCAGAAGCAACTCGCGCTGACGCGAGATGGCTGGCACTACGAGCCGTCCGTCGCCGAAGCGGTCTTCCGCGAGATGCTGCAACGCGAGCAGCGCATCGACTGGCGACCCGGCTGCTGGCTGACGCGCTGCGACGTTGGCGAAGGCCGCATCCGTTCGGCCCGCTTGGATCGCGACGGCGCCGAATGGACCGTCACCGCGCGCACTTTCATTGACGCGACCTACGAGGGCGACCTCGCGGCCAAGGCCGGCGTCAAGTATCGAGTCGGCCGCGAGGGGCGCGACGAGCACGGCGAATCGAAGGCGGGTATTCACTATATGAACTGGCGCACCGGACGGCAGATCATGACGCCCGACACCGGCGAGCCGTCCACAGCAATTCAGGCCTTCTGCATGCGGTCCATCTTCACCAACGACCCGCGGCATCTGGTGCCGGTTGAAAAACCCGAGACTTATGAGCTTCATCTGCTGGACCTGCTGCCACTACGCGAGGATTTTCGCAGCGGCCAACTGAAGCGATGGGGGCGAGGCACCGAATTGCCTCGCAGCAAGTACCAACTCAACGGCAGCATCACCGGGCTGACCAGCGCCAACTGCCCCGGGGTCAACTGGGGCTATCCCGAAGCGGATCGGCATCACCGCCAACGACTGGACGACTTCCACCGAGACCATGTGGCGAGCCTGATCTGGTTCTTGCAGCACGACGCGGCCGTGCCCGAGAGCGTGCGCGACTACATGAGCGGAATCGGCTTGCACGCTCAAGAGTTTGTCGACAACGGCCATTGGCCTTGGCAACTCTATGTGCGGCAAGGGCGCCGCATCGAAGGCCGAGCCCTCATCACGCAACACAACTTCACGCCGGACCCCAAAACCGGCCAAACGCCGCGCGTGGAGAACGCGATTGCCATGGGCGAGCACTCCTTTGATGTTCATCCATGCCATGACCGCCGTTTTCTGGTCGACGGTTATATGGAAGGCGTGCTGTGGTATCCCAAGAAGGCGGACGGGCCGGCACAGCCAGGACAAATCCCTTACAGCGCCATGCTGCCACGTGATCTCGACAACCTGCTGGTGCCGGTCGCCATGTCCAGCACCCACGTCGCCATGTCGGTGCTCCGCATGGAGCCCGTCTGGATGACGACCGGCCAAGTCGCAGGCTTGGCGGCCGCCGTGGCGAGAGAGCAGGGATTGGCTGTAGCGTCCATCGATCCCGCGCCACTCCCCAAGCGGCTCAAAATTCGCACGAGCTAGGTGTGAGGCGGGCCAGGAGGCCATCGATCACGCCGGGTTTCCGTCAACTAAATACGGCATCAAGTCACGCGCCGAATCTAGAACCGAGGTCAACAACCGTGTCTCACATGGATTCACTACCCGAGCTGTTAGGCCGACTGCGGGATCGAGACGATGACGCCGCTCGCGAGATCTGGGAGAAGTTTTTCCCGTCGACGGTCAGATACGCCCGCAGTCGACTGGACGATCAGCCGGGGTCGCCGCTGGACGATGAAGATATCGCGAGCAGAGCGCTGGCAAGTTTGCTCTTCGCGCTTCGTGGGGGGAAATACGCCAATGTGCAGGACGACCACGCCTTTCGCCTGATGATCGTTCACATCGTAAGGCGTTTCGTCTCAGACGGCCTGCGTTGGCATCGGTGTCAACGCGTCGAGCTCGAGTCGGCCCTCGGCAGTGAGGGGCTCGGCAGCGAGGGGCTCGACAGTCTGGAGGGGCCCGAACCGCCAGCGGACAGAGCAGCGTACCTCAACGATGAATGTCGTTGGCTGCTAAACATGCTGCGTCAAGACTACCGCGAGGTCGCCTGGCGGAGACTGCAATGCAAAAGCATTGCCCAGATCGCAGCTGACTGCGGCTGCCACATCTCAACCGTCCGGCGCAAGCTGCGAATCATCCGCGAGTTGTGGGAGAAACGGCTTCTGGCCGATACTTCCACGCATCGGGAACGCCTATCAGGCGTCTAGATGCTGTAGTTGCACGGTTCGGAAACGGCTGGACTTTCCGCGTGAACGTGATTCGCGATGGCCGGAGTCACCTCGTACTCTTTGAGCTCACCCCGGAGCACGCGCACGTCGTCCGGCGCGTTGATCGCCATGGTGACGCGATTCCCCGAGATCTTGGTCACGATGATCGTAATCTTGTTATCGATCACGATCTTATCGCCCACCTTTCTGCTGAGTACCAACATCAAAACACTCCTTCTCTTTGCGGCTCTGTGGGTCGAATCGGCATTTGGTTGGGGTTGCCCGATGGAGCGACTGTTACCTCGCAACTCGGATCCTCCTGCCCCACACCGAATTAATGCAAAGGACGCGCCAAATCTTCAGCGAAAATCGCCATGTCCCGAAAAAACGGCAAATGCGTTGGCGGCGCTCGTGCTCGGCCGCAATTCGAGCGGAAACCACACATTTCCGGCGCGTCTCAGATTGAGATCAGGTCCCATTTTGAGAGCCACGCGACCACCTGGGCGATTTTGTGCCAGAGCGGCGGCCAACAAGTTGCCACGAGGTGGGGCCAACTGACTTGGCGGTCTGCAAGCAAGGCCAAGCAATTCAACCGCTTCGAGTGCTCCTACTTGGTGAGAAATGGCTCGCTCACCGCGACCTCTAGGACAAGTTCCCGGAAGCGGAAGCCCTGGCCGGCGGTCGCTTTCACCAGTTGCGCGACGGCGTGCTCGTCGCTGGCGTTCATGGTGCGCCCCGTTGCGTAGGTGAGCAGTTTTCTCGCCAGACAAGTGACAAACAACTCGCGGTGCTCCAGCAGCCTTTGCTTCAGCTCGTCGGCGCCTCGAAACTTTCCGATTTCGGCCGACTCGCCGCTGGCGTCGACCAACGGGCCCGCCATCGCGCCGCGTCTGCCTGGCTCCGCGACCTTGCTCTTGCCTTTCGCTTTGCCCTTATTCTTGCCTTTCGCCTTGGGCTTGGCATCCTCCTTCCCCTCGGCGGTCTCGACGAGTTGATAGCGCTCTCGCCAGGCGCCCACTGCGTCGTAGTGTTCCAGCGCAAAGCCGAGCGGGTCGATGCGGTGGTGGCACGAGTTGCACGACGCGATGTTGCGATGCCGCGCAAGTTCATCACGTATCGTTCGCGTCCCGCGCGTGTCCGGCTCCAGATCGGGAACATTGGCCGGCGGGGGCGAAGGCGGCTGGCCAAGGACGTTGGTCAGGATCCAGACGCCGCGCACGACCGGCGAGCTGCGGACTCCGTCCGAAGTAATCGACAACATGCTAGCTTGTGTCAGGATGCCGCCGCGGTGCTCCGTGCCATTGAGACGAACGCGTTGAAAGTTGCCGCCGGTCACTCCCGCAATGCCATAGTGCCGAGCCAAACGCTCGTTGAGCATCACAAAGTCCGAGTCGAGAAAACTGAGCACACTGAGGTCGTCATCCAGCACTGCTTGGAAAAACTCCAGCGGCTCGCGGCGAATCGCATCCTCAAGCTCCGCGTCGTAGTCGGGGTAAATCGCCTCATCGGGCTGCATGACGCCCACATCGCGAACTCCCAGCCATTGGCCAGCGAAATTCGCCGTGAATGCGGCGGCCCGCGGATCAGCCAACAGACGCTCCGCCTGGCGCCTCAGCTCAACTCCGCCGCTTG
>JAGQPF010000477.1 GCA_020426845.1 Planctomycetales bacterium | reverse complement strand
CGGGGGCGCTCGGCGGTGGGGTGATGCTCGGAGGTTCGACCACGGCCTACGTGCTTTCCTCGACCGGTGTCGCAGCGGGCGCAGCTAGTGGAGCAGCGAGCACCTACGCCTCAAATCCCAACGCCGGAATTCATGAATATGCGTTCTCCATCGGCATGGGAGGTGGATTCGGTGGCATCAATCCATTCGGTGCCTACGGCAGTCTGGGCGGTGGTCTCGCCGGTGCCGGAATCGCCTCAGCTTTCGGTGGCGACGCGAGTCGCGGTTACATGGTCGGTGATCTCATCGGTGGAATGGCCGCTGGAAGCATCAATGACGGGCTGAAGTCAGGCTTCCGTCACGCCGCCAAATTCGCTGCCGTCGAGGGCAGTGCTACAGCAATGGGTGCAGGCATTGGTTACGCCTACGGCGGATCATTCGACAGCGCACTGATGGGTGCTAACTTTGGCAGTATGGCTGGCGGTGCGGCTGCCGCTCGGTGGGTAAAGTGCTTTGTGGCCGGGACGCCGGTCACGGTGCCGACCGGGGCCGAGGGGCGTTGGCTGGTCGCTGGCTTCGGAGTGTTGACGGTTGGCGTGATTGCTTGTGGCGTCGCGCAGTTGCCTCCCAAGAAGCGAGACGACGAGCAGCGCGACGCTCTGTTCGCGGACGATGCCGTTGACAAGTGGGGCTATCCTGTGGAGAACCAAGGGATGCCGGATGAAGACCATTGTGGAGCGGACTTCGTGGATTTGGAACGAGAACGCCTCGATGCCTTGTGCGATCTGCTGTTCCACAACGACTCCACGCCCGATACAGGTGCCGCGAGTGCGTTGCACGGACAGCACTTCCGTGTGCCACTGGCTTTGCCAGTGCCTCCTACGGATGATGGGCGATCGGAATCCCGCCTCCGGCCAACCGCCCACACGACGAATGATGCCAGCGATTCAGCTACAGCTGCCTCCGTCGCTACCCTCACCAAACGGTCGACGCGCGCGAATCGCGCTCCGGCACGTGCAGCCACGCGACCTAAGCGACCGGCAACCGCAAACGTCCGCTCCCGTTTCGGCAAAGCTGCACTACTGCTCTGCACGCTCGTCGCCGCATTTTGCTTCTTCCAACACGCCAGCGACGACGACATCGGCTCGTTGCCAATCGAGCGGATTCATCCGGCGGATAAAGTCATCGTCGATGCACCGCAGGATGCGCTCTCGACCGACTTCGCACGGCTGACCGATCGCACGATCAACTGGAACGCCAACGACGGCAGCTTAGAAGTCAAAGACGCAACCGATCCACTCCGTCAACTAACCGATGCTTCGGCGGAAGCGATCACCAAGGCCGACTATCGTCTCATCATACTGCAAGCCAAGCAGGCTTGGGACGACGGGACGTACAACGAAGTTAACGTCAAGACGCTTCAGCCGTGGCAGTGGATTCATGAGAACGAAGTCCATGTCGGCGGCTACGCGCCGCTACCGCTGGACACGCTGGAGATGGGGCTGCCCGAGGGCCTGACCGGCAAAGTGATCGACGTCTTGCCGTGTCCGCCGATCAAGTCGGGCCGCGGTCGTGTGGTCATAACGACGATCAATCGGCTGGCCCGCGGCGTGATCGAGTTAACGCTCCGCGACAGCCATGACCGCGAGGAAACGCTGCGTCCGACCGGCGAACACTTGTTCTACAGCGAAGACGCCTGACCCCTTTGAGTTTTCCCAACTCGTCCCCGCGCGTCAGCAGCGGTATGCCGTTGGCCGCAGCGCGTTCGGCCTCGCGACTGTTGCCCGATCCGAGTGGCTCGTGGCCCTTGCGATACAATGAACTCGTGCAGCCGGTATTGGAAAAGCATTGCGTCGCCTGTCACGCGCCAGACAGCGAGGATG
>JAGQPF010000476.1 GCA_020426845.1 Planctomycetales bacterium | reverse complement strand
GCCGCGGGGCCTGCCCCCCGAATTGGCGCCGTTTTTCGGCGGGGGCGAGGGCTCGGCGCCTTACGAGCAGGTTGGCACGGGGTCAGGTGTATTGGTCTCGGCGGAGGGGCACATCCTCACCAACAACCACGTGGTCGGGGATGCGACGGAGGTGCAAGTGCGGCTCTTTGACGGGCGGCAGATGGAGGCCAAGGTCGTCGGCTCCGACCCGAAAACGGACGTCGCGGTGATTAAGGTCGAGGGCCAAAATCTGCAGCCAGCCCGGCTGGGGGATTCGGACGTCACGGCCGTTGGCGAATGGGTGTTGGCGATCGGCAGCCCGTTTCGGTTGAACCACACCGTGACGGCCGGCATCGTCAGTGCCAAGGGCCGTGGTGATGTGAACGTCACGGATTACGAGGACTTCATTCAGACGGATGCGGCGATCAACCCGGGCAACAGCGGCGGGCCCCTTGTGAACATGCGAGGCGAGGTGATCGCCATCAACACCGCGATCAAGACCGAAACCGGCAACTATGCGGGAATTGGTTTTGCCATCCCCTCCAATTTGGCGCGGATGGTGATGGCACAGCTGGTTGCCAACGGCGAGGTCCGACGCGGTCGACTGGGCGCACACATTCAGGACTTGACGCCGGAGCTCGCTGATTCGTACCGCTACGGATCGACGGAGGGGGCTTTGATCTCCGACGTGATCGACGGCGGTCCTGCCGCCAAGGCCCAGATGAAGCCTGAGGACATTGTCGTGAAGCTCAACGGCCGGCCGATTCGCTCCGCGAGCCAGCTTCGCAACACCATCGCCGCCACGCCGCCCTCGACACGGGTGGTGCTCGAGGTGCACCGCGACGGGCGACTGCTGTCGATCCCTGTCGTGCTGGATGAGCTCTCCGAATCCGACGCCGGCCAGCTCGGACTCGAGGAGGTGCCGGTTGAGGCGTTGGGGTTGCGAGTGACTCGATTGACGCCCGATCTCGCGCGACGGCTCGAAATTCGCGATCGAGTTGGCGTCGTGGTGACGAGCTTGATCACCGACGGCGCAGTGCGCTCGATCGGACTTCGGCCGGGCGACTTGATTGTGAATGTCGACGGCAAGGATATACAAACACCTAAGGATCTGATGGTGGCAATGAACAACGCCAACTTGGAGCGTGGGGTCCGCTTGCAGATCAAACGCGACGGCGTCCCGCAGATCCTGCTGCTACGAATTGGCCGATGACACAAGATCAGGATCCGACGCCCGAGTCCGCCACGCCTCCGCTAGATAGGTCGATCGATGCGCTCAAGGATGCGTTGGCTCACCACGGCTTGGAACTGCCCGACGCGGCCATCGAGCCCGTGCATCGTTATGCGCTGACACTTTGGGACTGGAACCAGCGGCTCAACCTGACTCGGCATACGACTTGGGACCTGTTCGTTGGCCGGGATCTCCGAGACACGCTGCAATTGAGCTCACATCTGCGGCCGGACGAGGAGGTGTTGGACGTCGGCAGCGGTGGCGGCGTGCCGGGCCTGTTGCTGGCCCTGATTCGCCCGGACCTGGATGTGACCCTGAGCGAATCGATCGGGAAGAAGGCCAAGGTGCTGGCAGAGATGGCGCGCGAATTGAAAGCGCCGGTGACCGTGCATGCGGGCCGCGCCGAATCGCTGCTGGAGGACTTTCGGTACCACTCCGTGATTGCACGCGCCGTCGGCCCGCTCTGGAAATTCTGCAAGTGGTTCGAGCCCTACTGGGTGTCGATCGATCGCATGTTGCTCATCAAGGGGCCAAACTGGGTGGCGGAACGCGGCGAAGCCCGGCATCGAGGGATGATGGCTCAACTTCAGCTGCGTTGCCT
>JAGQPF010000475.1 GCA_020426845.1 Planctomycetales bacterium | reverse complement strand
TTGTCGACAGTTGCCGCGATGGCGCTACCCATCCTCCTCGTCGCAACATGCTGAAGCTCGCCGCGAAGATACTCGAATATCAGGGTGCGGCGCGCTGGCAACATCAGCTCGCGAACGAAACCGGTTTCCCACAAGCCAAGGTCTTGCCCGTTGCCAAGAATGACGAGTCTCCGTTGCTCAAGGCAGTCATCGAATTCGGCTACCGGTGTGACCGCTCGGAAATCGCCCCTTGTGTTTTCGCCGCTCGGCAGGCTCACCACCCCTGGGCAAGAGAGTTCCTGTTGGACGTGATCGGCAATTCCCCGAAATCGACCCCCTTCGACGAGCGTGCCCAGCCAACCAAATGGAAAGACCCGACGGGAGGCACCTGGCGAGACGCCCGCTTCCACGCGGCCGTTGGGCTCGCCGAGCTCGGCGTCGAAGCAGGAGTGCGCTGGTTATTCGACCGTGCCCGACCGAATGAGTTCGGGATTGACGAAAGCCTGTACCACCATCAGCACGCCCTGGCGAAAACCAGCAAACTGAGCGAGAACTGTGGCTTGTCGCTTCGCGATGTCCTTGGTGATCCGGGGCTCGACTTCAGCACGAGGGAAGTGAATTGGGATGATTGGTGGGAGGCACGTAAGCAGGCCTTCTCGCCGCATTCCGCCGCACTTCGGCTCGACCGTTAAGAGAAGACTCACCAGCCATAGCCCATGTCATCGACCACGAGCCAGAGGAGAAGCCAGCCCCGGAAGTTGGGACCGAAGAAGCCAACAAACAGAGACGCGCGGCATAGTGTCGAATCCCCAGCTGCCGGAACGCTGCGACGACGGGGGCCATCGCATCGATCAAATCATCCGAGCCGTTCACCTCTCACGCCCCGAGCAGGCCTTGCGGATGTCGTCAGCGAGAGCCTTGCCATACGTCAGCTCAGCGCCACCGCGACGTTTGATTTCGGATGTTGTGCCCCTTCAGGGCACTGGCGGTGGTGGAACGGTTACCCAGGGCGTCGCTCCGCGAATGCTGCAACAAAACCATCTCGTCTAGAGGCTCGAATGCGCAAGGTGCGGATGGAGTTGGCGCGCGGGATCTAACCGCATTGTCTGTTGTGAGAGCTCCAAATTGAAATTGGATTCGACTCATGTTAGGATTTTAATTCAAATTCTGGCTCTTGGCGTGGCTCTCTTTACCACGAAGCTCTCCTCTCAGGTGAAGTATGTCTGGTAGTCGACTGTTGATCTTGGCATTTGTGCTGTTCCCATTGGTCGCGTTGGCGGAGGAGCCGATTCGCGTTTGGACGGACTCGACGGGCGAACATCGCGTCGAGGCCAGATTGGTGAAACTGGACGCCCAATCGGTGACCTTGCAACGAGCCGATAACAGCATCGTCGTTGTTCCGATTTCGAAATTGAGCGCAGCAGATCAGGCATTGCTAAAGTCCCGTCCTCCCACCAACGTCGCCTTGACCCTCGATCCTGCATCGAAGTTCTTGGAGTTTTCCAAACGAGTGCGGACGCTCTATAACGGGGCCGCAGCAGAGTTTGGCGATCAGCCGATGGTTTTTACCGGCGTCGTTCGCAAGATGAGTGAAAATTTGGACAGCACCGAGACCTATATGGTTGTGGCGCCGAGTCGCGTGCTACCGCCCGGGATGGATGAGGGCACAGACAGCGTTCATTGCCGTTTTGACGCCAAGCATCCGCCCTGGGATGTGGTCCTGCCGGGACAAGTCGTTCAAATTCGTGGACAGGTCGCCAAGAAGCAACTTGCGTATGCGACGTTGGACAATGTCGAAATTCTCGCTGCCAGCGGAGAGCCCACAGAATATTCAGCGGCGGAGTTGGCTAGCAAGCTCGACGATCCAGCTTTCGCAGCGGAGCTTGAATCCCTAGATGGCGTCGGCGAGTTTGTTCTCAGCGGCAAGGTCACAAGTGTCCAGCCGCATTCACTCAATCCCAACATCCCTGTGTCGTTGGTTGTAACAGCAGGCGGCAAGACGATGAACTTGATTCTCGGATTCAAGCATTCAAATGGAAAGAAGCGGTATACCGGACCCAGAGCAGGAAAGCCCTTCCGGATCTTGGTGCATTCCGGCGGCATGGAGAACAATAAGCTCGAGTGCGTTGTGATTGCAATCTTGAAAGCAAAGTGAGTGGCTCTCATGCACCCGTGGCGGACTGCAATTGGCAAGCATCGCTGTCTCTGCAGAACTCGCAGGCGTCGCGGTCGCCTTCAGCGTAGACTACGCCAGTCTGGATCCCGTCGCGGCGGAAGTGCAAAAGATTGAAGCGCTGCTCCGGTACTATGAGAAACTTGGCAGCAACGAGACGCAGCCGAAGGGGGATGCACAGCGGGACGCTGACAGCGGCGATGCGGCAGATCAACCACCGACGAAAGATGAGTGAGTCTCATTCGGTGTTGTTCCGCTACCCGCCGTTGACACGCTCTCGCGTTTCTGGCGCAAATTCTCGGCCGCCTCGGCGCCTGGGTTAACGGGTTGGGGCCCCTCATCGCTCGCAAGCTACGAGATTGGTAGTCGCGAAGTCCAAGGACAAGTTAGTCGACGCTACAGCCCAATGTTTTTCGGTGGATATTTCCTGAAGGTAGCGCCGTGTGCCTTGAGCTTCCCGGTAACGGTGGCCATCCACGGGTCGAGACGATGGCCGACGGTCATCTCCTCCTTCGGGTCGAGATAGAGGTTGAAGAACCATGGCGCGAGTCCGACGTCGCGGACAGTGGCGAGGTCGATATGCATATGAGGGGCCTCGGCGAGAATGACCTTCAGGTGCACCTTGTACTCCCTCATGCGACACGCCATGAGTTCCTTTCCCCACCAAAAGTAGACGGCCTCGCGCTTCGATTGGCCGTCGTCGGCGAGCAGGAATGAAGTCTGGTCGATAAAGTCGTAGTACTTGTTGGCCGGAAGTTTGTCGTTGGACACCCCGGCAAGGTTGAGGCCGACACCGAAAAGGTCCAGCAAGTCAAACAACCCGTCGTTGGTGCGGCCAGGAGCGATCATGCCTTTCCAATAAGCGATTCCAGGGACGCGAACGCCGCCTTCCCAAGTCGTCCCCTTCGCACCGCGAAACGGGGTGTATCCGGCGTCCGGCCAACCGTCCATCTGCGGGCCATTGTCGGAGGTCAAGAAGACCAGTGTGTTTTCCAGCACACCGGCTTCGTCGAGAGCCTTGAGGATCGCCCCGACGTGTGCGTCCACCTCATGGATGCCGTCTTTGTAGGGATACTTCGCCTCGCTCTTCCCGGCATGGTCGGGGTGGGCGAAGTTGTCGCAGTGGACTTTCATGAAGCAGTGCTCGATAAAGAACGGCAACTCCCCGTCGGCGAGTTCCTTGATCCGTTTGATGGTGAAGTCAGCCAGTACCTCGTCGGCCTTGCCCATGTCATCGGTCGACTTGATCTGCTGAAGCTCGTTGGTTTCGCCTCCCTTGAATCCGTGGGCCAGATGGGCGGCCGGACCGACCGCCTCGAAGGCAGCGAGACGCTCGGGATTGAGAACGAGACCGGGGAAACGGCGAACATCGACCCGTTGCGAGATCTCCTTTTGAGCCGGGTAGTAGCCGTAGTATTCGTCAAATCCAATGTCATGCGGGCGCATGCCCTTGGACTCGCCAACATGCCACTTGCCGGTGAGCAGCGTGAAGTAGCCGGCGTCGCTGAGCAGTTTCGGCAGGCTGACTTCGTCGGCCCAAGGGTTGGCGGTGATCTGGTCGCCGGCGAGGATTGGACGGATCAGGCCCGTTCGCACTGGCAGGCGACCGGTGAGGATAGCCGAGCGGGTTGGCGTGCAGGTCTGTTGCGAGTAACAGGATGTCAGCTTCAGGCCTTCGGCAGCCAGTTTGTCGATGTTCGGAGTCGCAGCGCCGACCAGTGTCCCGCCTCCATAGCAGCCGGGATCACCGTAGCCCATGTCATCGACCACGAGCCAGAGGATGTTGGGCCTTCTACCGGTCTTCCTTTGGAGCGAAGCGAGCTTCTCAGCCACGGCGCGATCCTGCTCCGTACGTTGGATAACGGCTTCAAAGTTCTCGGCAATCTTGACCGAGCGGTCGAACGTGGGCGTTTCCTGCGCCTCCTGAGCCCATGAGTCTGCCGTGCTGCAGACTGCCAAAACAAGGAGAATGAAGTGCCTGGTCATGATTGCCTGGTCCCTCGCAATATCGAATATGCATGCAACTCGCCAGATCTTAGTTTCCCGGGCAGCGGTTTGAAAGGAAAAGATGTCTCGTCTGGGAGGGGGCATCGCGAAGGCATCGCGAAGGCTGGAAGCGTATAATCCCAGGCGTGTTCGTTGTTTAAGAAGTTACGCCTATGACTGACATTACGCAGATACTCTCACAGATCGAGGATGGGGATCCGAGCGCAGCCGAGCAGCTGTTGCCGGTGGTGTATGACGAGCTGAGGAAACTTGCAGCCGCGAAGTTGGCAAACGAGAAGCCCGGCCAGACTCTTCAAGCGACGGCGCTGGTGCACGACGCCTACATCCGTCTGGTGGATGTGGAGGCGGCTCAGCACTGGAACAGCCGCGGCCATTTCTTCGCCGCTGCCGCCAGAGCGATGCGGCGGATACTCGTGGAAAATGCACGCCGGAAACGGACGCTCAAATCAGGCGGCGCACTTAACCGCGTGGAGTTACGGGACGCGGATGCAGTCGTCGAAGGTGCTTCAACCGATCTGATTGCGTTGGACGAGGCGTTGGCTCGGCTCGAGGCCGAGGATCCTCGTAAGGCTCAGCTGGTCGACCTGCGCTATTTTGGCGGATTGACTCTGGAGCAGGCCGCTGACGCGATGAAAATTTCGCGGGCGACCGCCAACCGCCATTGGGCCTATGCGCGAGCTTGGCTGCGTTTGGAGCTTGCGGGGGAGGATGGCATCCCCGAAGAAAAAACTCGGCAAGAATGAGGCGCGCTGGGGATGAATTTCGCACTGCATCTTGGCGATTCAACCTAAGCAACTGGTCCAGGGACCCAGAAACATGTCCAACACCGCTACGAACCGTGCCGAAGTGATCTTCCTGGCTGCTCTGGAACTCCCCGTTTCAAAGGAGCGTGCCGCTTATGTCACGGAAGCGTGCGGTGCCGATGCTCGTTTGTTCGCTAGGGTGCAAGCCCTGTTGGAGGCTCACGAGCAGGGCGGAAGTTTTCTTGAGAAGCCGCCAACCGTGCTGGGGGCCTCGAATGAGGTCGTTGCGCCCCACCTAGCCGCTTCCCTGGAGGCTGGACTGGCTCCGGCGTTCAACCAGGACAAGGCCGTGGCGGTAGGCAGACTTGGTCATAGTGTGCTGAAAATACTGGGGCAAACGATGGATGTGCCCCATGTCGCCCTGCGAGCGTCGGCAGCTGATGGTGCTGAGCCGATCCAACATCCGAATTCGGCGCAGATTCCCAAATCGGACTCCGACAGCCGCTATCGACTGGATGGAGAAATCGCTCGGGGCGGAATGGGGGCCATCATCAAGGGGCGGGATAACGATCTTGGCCGCGATCTGGCGATCAAGGTGCTGTTGGATTCGCACAAGGGCAAGCCCGAGGTGATTCAGCGGTTTGTCGAAGAAGCGCAGATCGGCGGGCAGCTGCAGCATCCGGGGATTGCGCCGATTTATGAACTTGGGCAGTTCGCCGACAAACGCCCGTTCTTTGCCATGAAGTTGGTCAAAGGGCAGACACTAGCAAAGCTGCTGGCCGATCGCGAGGACGCTGCCGAAGAACGTGGGAAGTTTATCGGCATTTTCGAGCAAGTTTGTCAGACCATGGCTTACGCGCACTCGCGTGGGGTGATTCACCGCGACTTGAAACCTGCCAACATCATGGTGGGCGCGTTCGGGGAAGTGCAGGTGATGGATTGGGGGCTGGCCAAGGTGTTGCAAATCGGCGGTGTGGAGGACGAGAAGAAGTCAACCGCACTGCAGCAGGGACAGAGCGTCATTCAAACG
This sequence comes from Planctomycetales bacterium, assembly GCA_020426845.1. GTDB lineage: Bacteria > Planctomycetota > Planctomycetia > Pirellulales > Pirellulaceae > JAGQPF01. Next base: position 36,015 of record JAGQPF010000475.1, on the reverse strand, counting down.
CTGCGGAGCGGTCCCGGCGGCGAGTCGCCTGGCACGATGGGCAACGCCGGCTCAAACACGCAAGTCGGCAGCGTGATGGGGACCCCCGCATATATGCCGCCCGAACAGGCGCTCGGTGAAATCGACAACATGGACGAGCGAGCCGATGTTTTCGGGCTGGGGGCGATTCTGTGTGAAATATTGACCGGGAAGCCGCCCTACGTTGCCGAGGACGGAACAGCGGTCTTTCGAATGGCCAGCCGCGGCAAGCTGGCGGACTGCTGGGACCGTCTTGACGACTGTGACGCTGATGTTGAGCTGACGACGCTAGCAAGGCACTGCTTGGAAGTTGAACCGAGGGACCGTCCACGTGATGCGGGAGTGTTGACGGCTCGAGTCGTCGACTATATCGAATCGGTCGAAAGCAAGTTGCGCGAGTCGGAGATCGCCACAGCCGCTGCCACAGCCAGAGCCGAGGAAGAGCGTAAGCGACGTCAAGTCGTATTAGCCTTGGCGGCTTCGATCGTGATGTTCATCTGTTCGGGAGGCGGAGTCTGGCTTTGGGCGGAGGCGGAACAGGATGCACGAAAGGCTGAATTGGCTCGAGAGGTCAACGAAACGCTGCATGAAGTGATTGCGCTGCGTGAGCAGGCGAAGATGGCAGGCAGCGGTGGAGAAGCATTCCTCGCAAACGCCCGATCACAAGTCGAACGAGCCTTAACCTTGGCGGACAAAGGGCCAATAGATCCCGTGTCGGTCCAACGGTTGCAGGAAATCTCAACCGAATTGGATGAGCTGGAAAGAGCTCGCAACTTAATCGTTTCCTTGCACGATGCTTGGTTATTTCAGACCCAAGAGTCGCGAGGAGAAAGTGGCATGGTATTCGCCAAACGAGAAGCTGCTCCTCTATTCCTCCAAGCGCTGCTCGATTATGGACTCCCTGTGGGAGCTGGGGATCCGAACGTTGTCGCAGGTCAAATTCGCAAATATTCGCCGGAGGTGCGAAAAGCGGTCCTGTCGGCTCTATTCGAACTATATGAGATTACTCGGACGCCGAGACAGTCCCATCTGGCCGACGCGGGGAATGACGTGCTTGAAGGTCACTGGATTTCTACTACACCTGCAGAGCCTCTGGTCCATGAGCCACATCGTGATTGGATCTTGAACGTATTAAAAGCAGCGTGGGAAAAAGACAGTTGGGAGTGGAAGATTTGGCTGGCGGAACAGGCGCCGGATGAAAGCCGTCAAGCGAAGTTGGAGGAGATCTCCAAGAGCGTCGACTTAGGAGAGGTCGATGTCCACCTGCTCACCGCACTCGCGGATAAGCTGACTCCGATGTTGGCTAAGTCGCTATTGCGGAGGACACATCAACAGAATCCTCACGACTTTTGGATTAACTTTGAGTTGGGCCTGCACTTGCAAAACCCGCTCTCTGGGGATGCCGATTCGAAGGAAATATTCGATGAACGAATGGAATCGGCGCGATATCTAACTGCCGCGATTGCTTTGCAGCCCGAGAATTCAGTGGTTTATGGCTCGCTCGGCAATGTTTTGGATCTTCTTGGGCAGATCGACCAGGCAGTAGCTTGTTACGAGAAGGCAATCGAACTCAATCCGACGAATTCGGTCCATTACTCAAACCTCTGTTTTTGTCTCATGAGCGCCGGTCGAATTGATGAAGCGATCGCCGCCGGACGAAAGTCAACGACACTTTCTCCCCAGTTTCCCGGGCTGTATTACAACCTGGCCGGGGCACTACGAAGGAAAGGCGAGCAAGCGGATTACATCGCGACGCTGCGGCAGGCTGTCGGGATGGAGTCAGACAACGTGGACGCGCAATATCTTCTGGGCCGAGCACACTTTGATGCGGGCGAGCTTGAGGCTGCTCTGGAAACATGGAAGACGGCTGAACGCAAGGATCCGCGCCGTGTTGATCTGCAGATTTCACTGGGAGTTTGCTACCGGCAGATCGGTGATCTCCCGAAAGCCGTCACGCACCTCACGAATGCCGCGAGGCTAAATCCTGGTGGAGCCCTGCCTCACGCCAACCTTGGAATCGTCTTCTTGAAGCAAGGACGGATTGGGGATGCTGCGCAGGAGTTTAATCTGGCCCTACGTGCTGATCCCGACAACCTAGACTATCACCTATGGTTGATCTTGGGTGCACAAGAGCAGGGGAAAGTAGAGCAAGTGCTGCCGTACTATGAAAGCAGGCTGCAGGAAAATCCTCAGTCTCACCTGGACCACATCGGACTTGGGCACGTTCTATTGAAGCTCAACAGGAAAGACGAGGCGTTACAGGCCTTTCGCAAGGCGGCGGAATTTGAGTCGGCCGAAAGCAAGGTCATTGATTGGCTCGCCGCCGGCATGGGCGGGGTGGGAGAGATTGACGAAGCACTAGTCCAATTCCGGAGGTCTCTAGCACTGAATCCCAGCAATGTAACCGCGCAAGAGCTGGTCGTTCGCATCCTATTTGAGCAGAAGCAGAACGAGAAGGACCCGGAGGGTTTCATCGTTGAGCTACGTAAACTCCTTACGCTCAAGCCCAACGATGCGTTGGTCTGCAACCTTCTGGCGTGGTCGTTGCTCGAACGAAGTGAGACGCCAGAAGATGTCGCGACGGAAGCCCGAAAGCTGGCTAAGAAGGCATGCGATCTCGATCCCGATAAGTGCGCCTTTTTTAACACGTTGGCCGTTGCTCACTACCGACTGGGGGACTGGGAATCCGCGCTGAGCGCCCTGCGTCAAGCGAACGCGCTGTCCCCGACTTCGCAGGAACAGACCTACAATGATGTATTGTTGGCAATGGTACATTGGCAGCTGAAGAACATCAAAGAAGCGCGTAAGTGGTACGACACAGCGTTAAAGCGTCGGGTGCTGAGCAAGTCAGACCCAGCACTGGATCGATTCTTCAATGAAGCCCGTAGGCTCATTGAGGGAAGCGAGGCAAGCGCCGAGTCAAGGGCATCGTTCGACGCTGGGATGTGGCGCCTGCTGCGTGGGAGCAGCATCACGAATCCAGGTGGGAAGCAGCGCTGGGGTTTGAGCAACTTCGCGGAACTGCTTGTCGGTTCCGGACAACCGAGGGGCAGCAGCCAGTTGCGGCTGCGGAGCCTGCCGCGACGGCAATATCACAAGTGACGTCATGGATGCACCACCCGCTGGGGCATTACCCTGCACTCCCAACATGTTGGCCTCGGTGACTCAGTCGGGACTCAATGTCCAATAACATCTGCATCCAGATTCGAGGTCACGATGACATCCACTTCTGCCCTCACGGGCATGCGCACTACTTTCCCAGATCCTTCAATCAAATGCACCGCCAAACCATCCGACTTGATGGCACGAACAACGCGTGCCAATTCATTCGCGTCCGGTTTGGATTCACGCAAGTCGAGGGCAATCGCATCCATGCGTCTCTTACTAACCTCCAGCAAATCTCCAAGCGCGGCTGGCGACAAGGAAATGAGTTTCTTCGCATCCACGATCCAGGCGAGTCGTGGACCATGCTCCTCGTATAGGGCGTTCAGATGACTTTCATTACGCGAGCCGATGATAAGACGGTCGCGTTTCGAAACCAATCCACAATCCTTCGCAATCCCAATGAGTTCTTCGTTCGCCAACTGACCGTGTAGAACGACATATGCTCCGACATTCCGCCGGGCTGTACGATTGAGAGCGAATAGCAGGGAGAGCTGTTCGTAGAGGTACGAAATCCTCAAACCCGACTCTCGATAGGTCACTCCTCGAATCTCTTCCTCCGTAAGGTCTGCGATATAGAGTTTGCCGTCCTCGCGATACTTGTCCATTCGAAACCCGACCGCGTTATCGATGACGGATGAGCTGTTGACAACGATGCCTGAGTCTAAGTCCGAGTAGGCGTCGAGCCTCACGTAATCCACGCCCGCAGCGTGCAGTAGCGATGTGGACGCGGTGGTATTTGTCGGAATCTTTTGGTTGGCAACCTCCCCCGCAGCGAATTGCGGCAAACTGGCCGACGCGGGGTCTCGAAAACGCACTCTCGGAATCTCCGGGGCCGGGTCTCTCGCGCCCATGATTTTCGCGGCGTCCTGGTCCACATCGAAGTATTTGTCATTGAGCATCCGCGTGAAGTGATCACGAGCATCTTCGCCGTCGTCTGCTGTCGTCGACTCTTTGTACGATCGCGAGATCTGACGCCGGGTCTCGGCGAGATGCTCGCCGATGTCATGGTAGCGTTCGACTGCGTCGAAATCGCCTTGATTCGCCGCCAGCACTTGGAGTCGCCTCGGACGGGTGCTGGATATCGCGTGCATGAACGAGTTGGACCGGCTGAAGTGCAACTCAACTCGCAATAGCTCATGCAGCCGCGCGACTTGATCTTCCTCGGAAAGCTGTCTTGTGCTCCTCATGCAATCGTCGCTGAGACGACGGAATTCTTGAACGGAAATCGGCGAGCGGCCCTGCCAGGAAAATCGTTCATTGAGGCGATCAAAGGTCCGCCTTAAGAATCCGTAAGTCACCGATTTGCCCGAGACGCCCGGAACCTCCTCTTCCCATTTCGAGTCAAACTCAATCTCGAAGTTGCGAGGAAACGGCAATGATGGAACGGTGCAATGTGGCCGCTCATTGCCCTGTCTGAGGGCGTTCGTGACACCATGGGACAATTTCTTCCTTTCACGATCAGTGAGTTCCACGCCTTCTCGCAGCAGACGTTGTATCAAGCCAGCCCGCGCGTAAAGCGGCAGCGAATTCTTCGTGTCAACACGGGCCCATTCGTCCGCGGCGCGAATCGCCAAATCAACGTCATCACTTTCCAGCAGGGCAGCCCAGGCGGCCAGACAACGTTTGTCAAGCTGGCTTGCCCGCAAGAACTCCAAGTCGGCTTTCGCCCGTGAGTTTTTCTGTGACTTGCCGGCCTTTCTTTCGAGTCGTTGCGTGATCTCAACGAGTTCGCGGCGCAATTGCGTCTCACTAGCCAACTGAGGGGACAGGTCAGAGATTGTCTTTGAGATCAGGTCAATGACGTCCGTCTGCTCGCTGTCCATCGACCGTATGATGCCCTGCCAAAGCGCCGCCGTGGCCGATTCCGGAAACTCCATCCTCAGCCTGTCGGCGGCCGTTTGAACCTTTTCCCCGTACTCCATTGAGTTGACATATGCCCAGATCAATTCCGCAGTCAACTGTTCCTCGGTCATTGCATTGCATTGTTGGATCGGAAAGCACGTGGTGGTGCAGAGAACCGTTACGAGTGCTGCTGCGATTGAATAGGTTCTCATCGGCCAATCTCCTAGACTCTGCGTATTGCGGGTCGGGGCACGGGTATCATTAATGTAGGGCAAAGGTTGTGCGGTTTGCAGTTGATTTTGGCAAAACGAGTGGCTCGACGTGGGCGGCATTGGCAGCGGTAATTGGTATCGAAAGCTGCCAACACGGAGAAGGGCTGGAAGAATTGCAACCTGCGGACGCAATTTAAGCGGATCGTCAAACGGGCTGGCCTGAAACCCTGCCCGGTTGTTCCACGCCATGCGGGCCAGCAGGGAAACGGAGTTGACGTAACAACACTCTATCCACGTGCACCTCGCATCGCCCTCAAGCACTATCTGACGGCGACGGATGCCGATTTCGAACAGGCTACGAAAGGCGACGCAGAATCGAGCGCAAATGTGGCGCAAAATCGAGCGCAGCAGCCTGACGCCCTATCTCGCACGGACTCGCAAGAAACGAAACAAGCCCCTGCAGGACAAGGGCTTGTGCGTGATGGTGCGACAAATGGCGACGAGATGCCAGACGTCGAAGTTGCGGGGGCGGAATTCGGACCGGTGACTGCGGGGTTATGAGCCAGAGGTGCCTAAACGTTTTGCGATGGTTTCGGGATCGCGTCGACAATCGAGAATTGCGACCGAGACCCTCTCGCTGATCTTCATAGAAAGCGGCGGCATTGGCTAGATCTTCTCGAGCCTCAACCCTGAGTTCGACGCGCATTGAGTCTTTCCTTGACCTCGGACCTGGCCTCATTGAGGGGTAGCGGTTTGCCGGGTTCCGGATTGGCACCCCGGTTGGCGAGGATTCGCTCATGCCACTCTGGCGACACATAGTCGGAGGGCACACGAGACAACTCCCGCCACAGCAAATCCATTGCTTCGAGCTTCTCGGCGTGGCTCAACCCGCTAATCATTGATTGAAGACTCATTGGCTTTCTCCTGGCCCTGTATGTTACGCCACTGGAACACTGGAGACAATTTTGGCGCTTCTTTGGGTCTGTCACGAAGTGCCACATCACGACCCGCGACTCGGGTGGGCTTACTCGAGTCGCGAACGAGAGCCAAAAGACCGAAGGGCATCCGTCCAAACTGGGCGAAGCGCGACAATCCACTTATTACCCTATACCTGGGAAGCCGTTCCAATTCGATCTCGGCTAATTCATCTTCTCGAAGCCAACCCTGGTGGGTTGTGACCGATTGAGCGCCAACACCTCTCAACCCAGGCCGAGTGAGACAGAGAGATGGCCGAGAGTGTGGTTCGAAAACGGGGTGCCGGAGGGCCAAATGTGTGAATAGATCGAGTCGCGCGCGACCGGCAAGGAGAGACTCTGAAAGTCGTCGAAACGGCGCAAACGAGGGTAATTCCAGCGGATAACTCGCCGCGTCGCTCCCCCGGCGCAAAACAAAACCCCACGGTCGCGTCGTTTCGCTACCGTGGGGTTGAAGTTGTGTGAACCACGCGGCGTTCGAACATAGCGAACAGAGACAAAGAATGTCGCGCGTGTTCATAACCTCGATCATCGTTAGAAATTCGGCTGGCGGGTTATTGTCTCTGGGTGAATTCTGCTCGCTTTCTACCCGATTTCCCGCCGATAACGCGACGAAATCGCTCTCCGGGGTCGCTGACAATTCGCAACACCCCGTGGGCATCTTGTCTCTGATCGCCACCGTTACCGATACCCGCCAGCCCGCCAATGTCTCCACCATTCTCTGGTGATGTCTCTCATTCCTGCCGCAGGGACGCTTGATCCCTGCTCGCTTCATAGCGTAACTGTCGTGTCCTGTTGGCGGCGAGCGTGGTGCTCGCCGCGTTTTGTAACAAGGAGACGACCATGAATTGGTGGGAAATTGAACCAGCGGGTGGGCACGATGCGGTGCCTAGAGTGCGGGCGGTGGCGTACTATCGCCATTCCGCCCAAGACCGACAGGAAAACTCGATTCCGATTCAACGCGATCAGGTCCGTGAATGGGCCGACAAGAACGGCGTTGAGATCATTCACGAATTTGCCGACGCTGGAAAATCTGGGCTCAACGCGGAAGGCCGACCGGCGTTCACGGAGATGATGGACCAATGGGTCAAGCAGCGGAATGACTTCGACTACGTCCTGTGCCTCGACGTCAGCCGGTGGGGACGATTCCAGGATATCGATCTGTCGGCCCAATACAGCGCCGAGTGTCGCAAAAGCAAAAAGCAGATCATCTACACCAGCATCGGGAAACCTCGCGAGGACGATCCGCTTTACCCAGTCTACGTCCAGTTCGAGCGATTTCGCGCCGCACAATACAGTCGAGAATTGAGCGACAAAGTGTGGCGCGGATGCGCGAAGATCGCGGAGCAAGGATACTGGGCCGGCGGGTCGCCACCGTACGGCACACGGCGACTGCTTCTGGACGAGAAACGCGAACCGCTCCACAAACTGGAAGTCGGGCAACGGAAGGGAATCCAGAATCAGCGGGTTACGCTGGTGGAAGGGGATCCCGCCGAAGTTGTCGTCATCCAGCGCATCTTCCACGAGTTCGTCGAACTTGGGCACTCTGAATACCGGATCGCCGAAGGTCTCAACGCAGATGGCATCCTTTCGCCTGGTGGGCGACAGTGGCGGGCGGGGTCCGTGCTCGCGAGGTTACGCAACGAAACCTACATCGGAACGCTGCTCTACAACCGGACCAGCCAGAAACTAAAAACGCCGCGACGGCGGAATCCGCCAGAAGAATGGGTTCGTAGCCCCGAAGCATTCGAAGGAATCGTCAGCCTGGAAGCCTTCATGCGGGCCCAGGAACTGCTCGAGCAACGGCGGCAGAAGTACGACCCCGGATTCATGCTGGAACAGCTGAATGCGCTCTACCAACAGCACGGTGTATTCCGCTCTTCGCTGCTGCGGTGCCAGGAACAGTTGCCCAGCGCGGGAACCTACGCCCGCCACTTTGGCTCGCTCGACCTGGCGTTCCAGAAGATGTACAGCGAACAGCGGGACCGGACACGGCAGGTGGTCCACGAGCGAATCTGTCAGCACATTCCAGAAGTCTTACCGTATTCCGACTTCCTGGTCCTCGACCAGAAACTTGCACTGACTATCGAACCGGCGCTTCCGATCCCCCATGGATACGCGGCGTATTGGCCCGTTCGCCCCGACGCACGCCAGGTGATTGATATCACGCTGGGCGTTTTGCTTTCAGATCCCGACGAGGCGGAGATTCTCGGATACGTCGCCTTACCGCGGTGGCTGGCCGGCTCGAGCACCTTTCGCTTTGGTTCCACGTCGACGCGGACCGAATTGTTCGGTCGCGCTGATCTGGCGTTTCTTCAACACCTGCTTTGATGGAGGACACACATGGATTCTGCATTTGACATCACGCCGTTCCACGAACGGCGCTACCAAGAGATCCCAATCGACAAGGTCAAGGTCGTCAACTCTCGCAACCGGGACCAAGAGCAGTTCGACATGAATGTCGAGAGTATCGATCACGTCGGTCTGCTTAAGCCGATCCGTGTGAATGACAAGTTTGTGGAACGCACGGGCGAGTACGAACTGATCTGCGGCGAGGGCCGGTTGCTGGCCCACAAAAAGCTGGGACGGGAACTAATCAAGGCGGAAGTCGTAACCTGCACGCGCAAAGAGGCGCATCTACAGTCGCTGATCGAGAACATCGCCCGTACCAAACCGGGAAGTATGGATTTCGCTCGGGAACTGAAACGCCTGTACGACGAGGGCTGGGATTTTAAGCAGATCGCCCGCATCGCCTGCAAGAGCGAACACTACATCCGCGACTATATCCGGCTGGTCGAACAGGGAGAGGAACGGCTCATCCACGGGGTGGAGCAAGGTGTCTTCCCCATCAACTTCGCCATCCAGGTAGCCACGACGGACGACGGCCAACTGCAGAATATTTTGATGGACGCGTTCGACGAAGGCCTGGTAACGACAAAGAACTTTGCTCAGGCAAGGCAGATCATCACAGCCCGTGCACGGTCGAGCAGGAACAAGAGCCTCCCGGCCAAATACACAGTAACTCAACTTCGGCAGGACATTGCGGAAGCGACCAGGACGAAAACGTCGTACGTCCGTGAGGCCAAAGCCAAAGAGAACCGTTTCATGACTCTGCTCAACGGTATCAACAACCTGTGGCAGGACGAAGATTTTGTGCAAATCCTCCGCGAGGCAAAGCTCTTCGAACGACCCGAACTCGCGGGGGAGTTCCATTACGAAACCTAACGTGGGAGGACAAGTATGAGTGAAGGCAACGGCAAACTGGTTCAGGGACTCGACATTCCGATCGTGAAACTAGTGCCACGCAACGAACGAAAGGTGAGCAAGAAGTACATCAAGCGGATCGATGCAAGTTTACGAGCCGTCGGTTTGATCGAGCCCCTGATCGTGTACCCGCAGGGAGACAACTACGAGATTCTCGATGGCTGCCTGCGATATCGCATATTGCTGGAAATGGGCGTCGAGACAGTGCCTTGCCTGCTGGGGAGCGAACGGGAGGCGTTCACGGGCAACCGCATGGTCAATCAGCTCAGCGCATCGCAGGAGATGCGAATGCTCCGCAAGTCTCTCGAGGAGTTGGACGAGAAAACGATCGCCAACGCGCTAGGGATGGTGGGGATCAGCCACCGGCTGAACGTCGGGCTTCTGAAGAAGCTCGAGCCGTCGGTGGTCAAAGCCTTTGAGGGCGGCAAGATGAACCTGCAATGCGCCAAGGAACTGGCGCATGTTAAGCCGGAGCGTCAGGCCGAGATCCTCAAGCTGATGGATTCCTGTAACGACTACAGCGTTACGTTTGCGCGTGGGCTGGTGCTGAAAACGCCCGTGGCCAAGCGAGCCAAGGCAAACGGCGCTCGCACACCTTGGACCCGCGCTGACGACAAGAAGAACGATCTGCTCAAGAAGCTCAAGGAAGCCGAACAGCAACAGGACTTCTACTCGGGATTGTACCGCCAGTACACGACCAACTTGTTGAAACTGGTGATCTACGTTCGCAGCCTCCTGGCCAGCGAACCGGTGCGAGAGTATCTCCGTGAGCGATACCCACAGCAATTGGAGATCTTCGAGCAGATCATCAACAGCACCGAGCGTTAGAGATGGCCAGGAAACGATGGACGCGGGAAAGCGTCATTCAAGCAGTGCGCGCTCGGTATGCGGCGGGCCTCTCAATGTCGACGGCCTGGAGCGAAGACACAACCCTAGTGGCGGCCGCGCACCGACACGTCGGCAATTGGCGTGAGACTTTAGCGATCGCGGGGATTCCGAACGCTCACGAGAAACCCAAGCGCAGGTGCAAGTGGACTCCGGCGCGGGTCATCGCAGAGCTGCAGACGCGCTATCGGGAAGGAAAGTCGCTGACATCCGTCTGGCGAGATTGTCCTGCCCTCTACAACGCCGCAAAGCGACGATTTGGCAGTTGGACCGATGCGCTGGCGGCCGCAGGGCTCGCTCACATTCACCCCCAGCCTTGGACCCGAGAATCCGTACTGCAAGCGATCAAAACACGTCACGAGCAAGGGCTTCCGCTCACTTGCATCTGGCGCGAAGATTCACAGCTCTATTACGCGGCCAAGAAGCGCTTTGGAGGTTGGCACAGGGCGCTGCGCGCCGCCGGCCTCAAATCCAAACTGCGCCGGACGTGGACCAGGCGGTCAGTCCTCGAAGCCATCCGCCTGCGAGAAAAGCAGGGGCAACCACTTTCACGCATCTGGCAAGAAGACAATCCGCTGTTTTGCGCCGCCGTGCGCCGATTCGGCAACTGGCAGAACGCGTTGGAAGCGGCTGGCCTTGAGATAACCCGACGGAGGCAATGGACCGAGGATCGTGTTCTGGACGAACTGCGAGCTTGGCAACGTTTTCCTGAGGTGGATTTACGCAAGCAGGATCCGGGACTTTTGGGCGCAGCCTTCCGTCTCTTCGGAGGGCTACAGAACGCATTAGATGCAGCGGGCTTGGACCCGCGCAGCGGACGTTGGACCAAGCGGCGAGTGATTGAGGCCATCCAGGATGGATATGTCCGCGGATTGCCAATCGAGCGTTCAGGGTTTAACAACGTCGCCTTGGCCAACGCTGCCCGACGGCGTTTCGGCGACTGGCCCAGTGCCGTAGTTGCCGCCGGCATCCCCTGGCGAGCACCGCCCCCAAAGAAGAAATGGAGTCGGCAAAAGGTCCTGCAAGCCATCCACGATCTTGTGGAATCCGGAGCATCCGTCGCCAAAGTGTGGAAAGAGGATCGGTGCCTCCATTGCGCCGCGAGAAACCACTTTGGCAGCTGGAACAAGGCCGTGCTGGCGGCCGGTCTGACACCCTCGCGGAAGCGGTGGACCAAGCAAATGGTCATCGAAGCAGTCCGGGCACGATACGACCGAGGGCAGTCACTCACAAGCAACATATTCAAAGACGACGCTGCGTTGGCTGGAGCTGCGTATCGGTTGTTCGGCGGCTGGAGGCAGGCACTGACCGCCGCGGGCATCACGCTAACGAACCAAGAGACAAATCAGAAACAAAGGCAGCCAATCAGCAGGGAGAATAAAGAATGTCGCGTGAAGACGTAATCCGCCACATTGTGGAGAGAGACCTTCACAATCAGGGACTTTCAGCCGAGGTGGTCCTGAAGGAGGCTCCGGATCTTCACGCGGCGGCGTGCCTGCACTTTGGGACATGGGATACAGCGCTGCAGTATGCTGGCATTAGCATCCGTCGAATGATCTCCGAGGAGGAATTCAGTGCAGATCGGATTCTCAAGAGAATTCGCGCGATGTGCTGTGATGGCTACGACATGTCTGCCCAGCACAACATCCGCCGAGATCGAAGATTCTACGACGCGGCGCGGCACCACTTCGGCACCTGGCGAAACGCACTACGGGAAGCCGGAATTAATCTCGAGCATGTCCGCTTGCCCAAAAAGCCCCGCACGCTCGACAAAGAGAAAATCATCCTGCAGTTGCACAAGCGACATGAAGCGGGGCTTTCCATGAGGCGCAACGACGTCTGCCTGGACAATCGGGCCCTGGCGACGGCGGCGATCAACGCCTTCCACAGTTGGCGTCGAGCCTTGGCTGCCGCAGGCCTCGCGCCCGAAGAGCTTCTGGCGGCCAGAGGGAACCGCTGGAGCAAGGAGCTAATCATCGAGGCGATCCAAGATCGGCAGCGGGAAGGAAAGCCGATCAACTACTCAGCCATTCGCCGCGAGGACTCAGCTCTTATTTCCGCCGCGCGGCGATACTTCGGCAACTGGAGCAAGGCACTGCTGGCCGCCGGCGTGGACGTGGAACGGTAAGTTTAAGCAGGGTGCGACCGAGGGGAGGAAGAAATTCGAACGATGACTGCTAGGTCGGTGATCGGCGAACTCCCAGAAAGGACCCCTCTTTGCAATACTCTCGGTTGGGGATGACGTAAGCTGTAAGAGTTGGCGGTTTCCGATCCCATCAAAACGAAAGGGACCGGCTGTGAACCGAGCTGCATTTGGTCGGATTGCTCAAGCACTCTGCATCCACGGTCAAGACGGCTTCTTCCCAACGAACATTCGCATGTCCTTCGTGGCGAAGGCAATCTGCCCTTTGCGATACAGTTCGAATGGATTGCAGATGATGTCCGTTATTTCTGGTGCCGTTCTCACATGCGCTATTCGAACAATTATGTAGACTTCATCGTCCTTGGAGTGAGATTCGCGCGCCACATCCCATTCGTTCGCTGTGATTGGAAACGGCTCACTGCCGTCCCCGGAAGATGATTTAACTTCAATCTTGCACAGCGGCTTGTCGCTTCTCCCCGTTAAGACACCATCCTCGTCGCGGTACGAGAAATCAAAGCCAAGTCCCTCGCGTCCAGCACCTGTTAAACCATATTGCTCGCGGCACTCAGATCGCCAGGCTCTTTCGTCAAAGTCGGGCAGGTGCAGCAACCCCCACTCGTAGAAGCACGCCTCACCTATCCATCCAGTAATTCGACGTTGTTGGCGATTCTCATCTCCGTCGCTTGTGCCACCGCCACCACCACCTCTTCCGCCACCGCCTGAGGTGGGGACATTGGCCTTTGCGCGATCACCTGTCAGCGGTTTAGGAATTTGACTTTTCATGGCTTCGCTGAGTCGCTTTCCGATTTCGCCAGCGCTGCCGCGCGCCAGATCTTCCGAGAATTTCCCTTCGGCTTGTTCGGAACCAAATAACTCGACCTTACGTTCGGGCTTGCTCTTCGGTGGTTGCGGTTCATCCTTCAATTCGTCAAAGCGTGATAGTAAAACGCTTCGCGGTGCCAGATCGCGAAAAATGCGGGCATCACTCATCCGTTTGGCTGTTAGGGGAATGTTCTTCTGCAGAACATTCTGAATGGCCTGGACGATCGTGTAACAATTCGCCCACCATCCAGTAGCAAGCGACTCCACGCGATCGTCAGCGGACAAAACATTGCCGTCGAACGATTCACCAAGATGGGGCGCGAGGACACTGCAGAGGTGGGAAAGGTCTTCCAGGCGAGCCTTCGCATCGCGACTACGTTTAGGCTCAGGATCATCGACGTATGCGGCAACATCCCGTCGAGGAGCATCTGAGATAGAAGAAAAATTGAATTCGTTCTCTTCAATTGCGGCGAGACGCTCTGTAAGCACTTGACGTGTTGGACTGTCGTCTTTCTGCCCGAAGTACTGTCGCGCCATCTGGATGGCTTCCTTTGCGACATTTACGGCCTTCAATGGTTTATTTCTGCAGTCGATCGGAACTTCGCTTTTCGCAAGACCCTCGATTAGGTTTTGTGCGTCCGCTAAGGTTACCCGCGATGAACGAACAGCGATCACTTTGAGAACAGCTGCGAGTTGCTTAAGCGTCGTTTGCCATTCGCGTGCTGTGTCGGAAAACGCCAATTTCTCAAGAGCAAGCCGCTCCCGATCTGTCTGCCAGCGATCGATAGTCACTCCCGCGCATTCGAGTATCGCTACGCTTGCATCTTCCTCTGACTGCATCAAAGCGTTTGCTACAATCTCCTCAAGGACGGCAGACTTGACCCAATTGCACATGCGATTGACGACGCCGGCGTTCTCCTTCCATTCCGATTCAAAGAGCTCTAGCGGTTGATCACCATACGTCTTGCGCCAAACGGAGTAAAACGCGCTCTTCATGTGGCGAAAGCGATCACCAGACGTCAAACCAATCTCGGTCTCGACGTTCTCCCTGTGAGTCGTCGTAATTGAACGTTCCGCCATGAACTGGTCCGCGCGATCTCTCGAAAGATCTCGTGCATAGGCAGCCCATGTATCTCTGTAGCTTTGATCCACTAGCATCCATGTGGCCTCCACAACTTCAGCGTCCGACAGCCCATCGCTTACCTGGAGTTGAGCAGTCTGCTGGTCATAGAAGTACGGCTTCGGTGCATCTTCTGGAAATCGACCGCGGCAAAGCTGTGCCTTCTTGAACCGATTCCACGTTCGACGAAACTCGTCACCGCTCGGATTGGTTTCTCGTCCTGAGTAAGCGATGAGGCACGCAAGATCAGAAATCACATTGCGGCTGGGCCACGATTCAGTCAACGAGTCCAACAAGGGAACGGGCGGTTCAGTCTCAGACGGCGCGAAACCGCTATCTATGGGTACGCGGCTTGTGAAGAGAACCGCGTCATCGCCAAGCTGCCTGAGAATCTCAGCCACGAGATCGCGGTAAGCATATCGTGATTGTAACGGCCACACGAGGGACTCAGCGAAGTCGGGCACAAATGCTGCGCGAGTAGGGTCATCATTGAGATAGGCCGTCTTCACCGACGATCCAGCAATGGCGACAACCGCCTGCCGCTTGAAAAGGGGCAATGTCAAGTTAGCAAGATTGTCGAGTGCGACGGGAGAGTCACCGTAAGCTAGCTGCAAATACCTAAAGAGATCTTCCGCGAGCGACTTGGCATTGTGGCGATCGTCAGTATTGAGATCGTCCAAATCTTGCCCCAATGCGTCGATCGCTTCCAGCAGCCGGCCGACGGATGCATTTGCCACTGACGTAATTCCCAGCGCAGAAAGCAAAGGCTTACTCTCCGCGTATTCGTCGGCGACCTGATTCAGGAGTCGCAGCCGTTGTCTCGCGAGTTTTCGTTGATCGTCGTCGAGTACCCAGGCGGACCGCGGAGGCACGCGACCGTTCTGTGTTGGTATCACGGGCCACTGATTCGCCACAATTGCATGGACCCATAGTGCTTTGACAGGTTTTCGGTCCTGATTGCGGCGTTGGTACCTTTCCGAAAACGTTGTGATCTCCGCTTCGTACTTGGCTGTGTTGGAAAGAATTAGTTCGATGACAGCCTCGCGACTCGCCTCCCGCTCGAGACCATCAATCCATGTGACTGATCGAAACTCAAATTTTTGGCCAGATTGCGTATCCGAAGTGCGCTTGCAAGCCATTTTTAGGTACGGACGCCAGAACGGTGCTGCCCGCTTTATGGGGCATTGCACACCATCTACGGTCTGCAGTTCGGTAGTGCTCCAGCAGACAAGGGGCGCGGCTTGGGTACGGGAGCGTATGATCTTCGGTGTCTCGCTAACTCCAAGCGACTCTATCGCGCCCACCCAGGCATCGAGATCATTGCTTTCGATGCTGGCTGCAGTGGCGAAATCAGTCCAAGAGACAAGCCGCTTACGTGGATTTGCGCCATATGCCTTGTCCAGTAACGCGTCGGTGTTCTCATCCACCCAGCCATTCCCAAAGTACACAGAACTTGGGGCGGCCCAGGTCCAGCCGGATTCCGAAGAAGGGACGGGTACTCGCAAGGCGTTCGCTCGCAAACGACCTCGGCCTTCGTCCGTCAGCCTCCAGATCCATTGCACAGCCTGGACCAGCAGCGAGCACCCCGCACGGCGATCGTCCTCTGTTTCCGTCAACGACTGCATCAAGGGTCCAATCGCATCGTTGATGAGAATGTCCAGGCGGGGGGTGCGCACCCACGCCGCTTCCGCCAACCGAGAGGCAAGTTCGGTCAGAATCCTTGTGCTGCCTTTGCGTACTGAGAGCGCTGATGAGTCCAGGATGTTGAGCGCGTCCTCGAGATTGTCAGGGATATCGCCAACCTCGTCCTCATCTTCCGTTGCCTCCTGCCCCTTCGCTGACGAATCAGTGGGGGGGAGAAATACCCGACTCGATGGCTTGGCAACCCCTTTCGAACCTACGGGAAGAAACGCTTTCTCGGTCAATTCGTTTGCCTCGAACTGATCGAGCAGCCATGGCAAAAAGCGTTCCCAAAATGGAGGACCGTCAGCGCGTCGCCGCAACGCTGCATGTTCGATGAGCGATTGTTCTGTGGATTGCGGTCGGCTCAGGTAGAGTGACGAGTTGGATTTGCGGCCATCGCCGACACTCACCAAGTCGTCGAGCACTGGCCTCGCATACGCCTGCAGCTCAGGGTCGACGAGGCAGAACCCATAGGCAGTTGCGTCACTAAGATTCGCGAGCAACTCTGGAAGCATCGTGGACTCGGTTTCCGAAAGCAACGTGACGTCGCTGGGAGCGACGTACTCGTTGCCATCGACTCCGAGAATGAGGTCGCAATCCGAAATGTCTACACTGAAGATGGCGTCAGCGAGCGGGCCGCGATCGCGTTCATAAGCCAAAGTCGCTACTCTCCGACGGTCTTGCTCCGCACTTTTCCTCAGGCTCTCTAGCAGCGCATCATGAAGACGAACTGCCTCCTGAAAGAGGAGTTTGTTGTACTCGTTATCTAGTTCTGTTCCTTTGCGCGAAATCGTTCCGCTGAAGTGAGCATTGACCCAGGCAGATGTCCCGGTTGCATCCTTTGTTGGTAAGCCAATGCAAATGCGTCCTTTCGCACCGAGGAGAAGGGACTGCGAATCGCTTTCCTCTGAAGCCAGTGGAATCGCCACGTCCACGGGGGAAGCGACGACCTTGTCCCAGTTTTTGCCAGGTAGATCTTGAGCAGCTGCATTGAGTGTTTTGCTTTCGATATCGGCTGCTTCTTCCGATACGCAGTCCGGTTCACCGTACATGCGAGAGATTACGCGCCAATCTCGTCCCACGGCCGTCCCTTCCGTGACTACCTCTGTACGGACAGTACAAACTCGCCCCACCCTATCGATTACTGCTTCCTCCCGACCCGGTTGCCGTCGCAAGGTCGTCTCGAATCCCCGCACGCGATCACAGATCCTCACGGCCACGATGGACGGTAGGAACAGAACGGGCGCGCCCTGGCCCTCGATTAGCTCGTCAATCGCGTGATTCACGACTTTGCGGGTGTCTTCGTCTTGTTCTAGCGGCAAGACGACGAGGGTCTGTCCCGACAGATCGACACCTGATTGCCGTACACGTTCCTCCAAATGCGTTGCATTGAGCGGCAGTGGAAACTTGAAGGGCGCCGCAAGCTTGATTTCATCGAACAAGCCCTCTGGAGTTAGGATGGCAGCACCGTCGACACCAGAATTTGCCTCAAATAGCTCCGCGATCAGCCGACGAGCCTCTTGTTCGCATTCATCTGACTCGAACGGGGCGAGAGAAAGTGCGAACCGAAGTGCTTTGTCCGAAAGGAACGATTCATTCGACGAAGGTGCGGTATAGATTTCCGGACAAACCGAGACTTGAAAGACCGACTTGAATCCGATGCCCTTGTTCCCGATCTCCTTTTGAGGGTCCTTCGTGCTCAATCCCAGTGACGTGATCGAACGCACTCCTTTGTCATCAAACGGGAGGCCGGGATTGACGACAAAAATGGATTCGTCCGTTCGGACAATAGTGATAACGCCAGTTGCAAGTTGCGCCCGAGCTGCTTGGTCACTGGCGTTTTGAATCAACTCGATGAGGAATCGGCCGTGATAATCAGCGCTTATCTGCTCGGCGAGACTTGCAACCTCGCGATGGTCAGTCTCGCCAGCCTTTACGATTCCAAAGATGGACTCGATTCGACTTTTCCACAACGCCTTAACGCGACAGCCGGTTTCGGGGTGCGCCGTTTTCGTCGACTCGTGCTCTATTGACATAATTCAGTCCCATCCCAGCAATCGCGAATTCAGGACTGCATTGTAATGCAGATTCCCGGCGATCTGCGACTGGACCATTCGGCAACTGATTCCGGGATCAGGAGTTTGCATATTGTCCAGTCGCAAAGAATGCCGGCGCGGATGAGAAGTGCCCGGCGTCTGCTCGTCGGACACGGCCTCTCACCAGGCTTCAGGCCTCGCAATCGCTCGCTCGTTATTTCAGTTCATCCACCGGGTAGCCGGCATCCCGAAGCCGACTCGTGATCGTCCGCAGTGGCGTGCGACTACTAAAACCAAGTCCCTTTGCAATCTTCGATTGATTCCCACTCCACTTTGCCCACGCATTCTTCAAGTAGTGGAACCGAATCTTATCGAGAGACGATTCGAGGTCGAACCCTTCGCCAATGGGATCCAACAGGCCTTCAGTGTCACCGGAAGTACGTTCACCGAGGGCGAGTTCTCTTCGCACGTCCTCTGCGGAAATCTCCAGTTCTTTGGAGATCGTGTGCACGACCAGGCGAGTCATCACGCTCTCAAGTTCCCGAAAATTTCCCGGCCAGTGGTAGCGACGCAATTCGAGTAGAGCTCCTTTGCTCAGCGTCTTGCAGGTGCCGCTAAGCCTTTGTTCGATCTCCCCACTCCATTGGGCGTTGAAATCTCTCAAGAACTCGGTGGCCTTTATTTCGATGTCCTCGGGTCGCTCCCTGAGTGGTGGAATGTCTATCGAATAGACGCACAGACGATCAAACAGGTCTTGCCGGAACGTTCCTCTCGTGACTTCGGCGCGAAGGTCGCGGTTGGTCGCGGCGATCACTCGCGTATCGATTTTGACTTCCTCGTTTGTGCCAACAGGACGATACATCTTGTTCTGAAGCAGGCGCAAGAGGTTTTGTTGGGTTTGCGAATCGGCATTTCCTACCTCGTCAAGGAACAGCGTGCCGTTGCGAGCAGCCACGATACGGCCTTCATGGGGTGCGTCTGCTCCCGTGAATGCGCCCTTCTTCCACCCCCATATCTCCGCAAATGAAAGTTTGTCTCCAAGCATTCCACAGTCGACGGATACAAACTCGCCAGAGACGCCACTGAGGGTATGAATCGTTTCCGCGAGCCGTGTCTTTCCCACACCTGGAGGACCGAGCAACAAGAGCGGCACGTCGGTGAACGCGGCAACGGCACTCACTTCGAGGAACGCTTCCTTGGCACGGTCGGAGGCACCAATCAACCCTTGGAGATCCGGACGCTGCAGTTTGATCTCGCCACGCACGTATCGGTCGAAAAGGCCAGAGCGGCGAGCTTGGAGGACCTCAGTGATGTCGACGGCCAAGTTCGCCGGAAGTTCCAGCGATTCTACGCCCTTCTCTGGACTGCTCCGAAACAGCCTTAGGTCCAAGCCGGTCGACTTTTTGAAGATGATCCAGCACGAAAACATCATCGGGGTGCCGCTGCTCGCGTTTACAACAAGTGGCGCACGCTCGAGGTTCGACTCGCTTCGCAACTTCTCCAATTGCGCATAAACCCAAGCAAAGTCCATGACCTTCGCCTCCGCACACGGTCGCACTGTGATATTCGACCTCAGGCCCGCCTCGCCTAGCTGCTGTTCGAGCCACTTGGCGTAGTCGCCGCTCTGGCTGATTGGGACCTTTCTGCTTACGTCGTCCCACAACAGGTCGATTTCGGTCGCTTTGACGTGCTTTGCGACCCCGAGCAGCGGGCCGTCTCCCTCAGCCCGTTCGCTCTTCCACGCCGTGAAATCGGCAAACCCAATCCAACTCAGCAACCGAACCATTTTTGTTCTCCCGTGAACACGGCCGTTCACAAATGACCATTCCGATCTATGCGAAACGGTAGTTGTACAGAACAGGACAGTTTCTGGCAATCGCCTCTAAACACAAACACTTAAAAAACAGGTAGATGAGAGGGCATTTCTATTCTGCATGGCAATTCGCCCAATAGATGTTTGCTTTGGCACACCCTGTGCAATTGGTCCGGAATAACACAAGCACAGGAGCCACAAGCCATGAAACGTAACGACAAAGCCCACGCCAAAAGCCAACTCTCATGTCACGCGTTCGAGCGGATGGAGCAGAGGGACATCGATCACGAAGCGATCGAGGTCGTGCTCGATTACGGACGCGAGGTCTACACCCGCGGCGCGATTGTGCATGCCATCGGCCGACGCGAGATCGAGCACTGGGAACGCGAAGGGATTGACCTCTCTCGATACGACGGCGTGCAAGTCGTCTGCTCGCAGGACGGTACGGTCCTCACCGTTTATCGCAATCGGAACTTCAGAAGGCTTCGCACTGGTCTCGGTCGCGGTCGCCACAACCGTGTCGCTCGTTGTCAAACCGCGTAGATCAGCGTCGCCGCCCAACACGGTGTTGGGCGGCATCATTTTTCTTGTTGTGTGAAAGGAGCAATACCATCAACACGCAACATCTTATGAATCGGAAAGTCGTTTCAGTCGCCGCCAGCCTAGTCATCGGAGGAATGCTCGCTTGGGCCCCTCCGTGTGCCGCACAAACTGTTGCCCCGGAGGTGGCGACCCAGGCAGGGGAAGCCACAGCGAGGACCGCCGGCACCGCTCGACAGCAAGCATGGCTCAAAGCCACCGTTAACCAACGTGTTAAGCTTGCGGAACAACTCGGCGACGAGGGTGCCCGCGTCTTCGCAAAAGCGAAAGGCTGGTCTCCCGTGTTCGACGGTGCGGTCCGCGGTGTAATCCAGGGGCCGGATCAGGTATACGTCGCTCCAGACGACGTCGTCCATATGATCGAGGCCAAAGGCGGCAGCGGTCAACTTGGTCGCGGGTACGGGCACGCTCAGGGTTCCAGCGAGTGGGCCGTCGAATCGGCTAAGAAAGTTCTGCGGCACCCGAGTGCCACCGAGGCAGAGCGTCGCGGCGCAGCTCTCGTCCTCAAGGCAGCTGCGAAAGGCAAGTTGCAGGTTCACGTTGTTAGAACCTCGCATGTCTTGGGAGAGCCGATTGCTGCTGTGCTCGAACAGACTGTTAACGGGTCGGACGAAGCAGCCCGGCTTGCGCAGTTTGCTTTGGATGACACTGGACGCGGTGCTGCCCAAGTCGTGGACGATGCCGCTCGCGCGTCAGATGACGTTGCACGTGCGGCGAGCACTGGCCGAACTGTTCTGCGTGCTACCGCGAAAGCCGCAGTCCCAGTTGCAATTGCAGTCGACGGCGGATTGCGGGTGCGCGACGGGCTGACAACTGAACACCAGTTTCATGCGGGTGAGATCTCGGTTCAGCAACGAGAGGTCGCTCACGTAAAAAACGTGGCTGGCATGGCCGGCGGATGGGGCGGGGCATTCGCTGGCGTCAAACTTGGCGCTCTTGGCGGAGGGGCGGCTGGCTCAGCGGTCGCTCCAGGTCCGGGCACAGCCATCGGCGGCGTCGTTGGTGGCATTGCCGGAGGAGTGGCTGGGTACGTCGGCGGCGAGGCGGCGGCTGAAGCGGCTGCAGAGTGGACCGTGAAACAAGTTCACGCCGCGGGCACTACGATCGCGGATTCCGCTGAGGCTGCATGGTCCGGAACGGTCGGCGCGGCGAATTCAGCGGCAAACGGCGTCAGCCGTACTTGGAATTGGGTGCGGGGTAACTAGCGCCCAACAGCAACCGGTGGGTGGGCAAAGCTCGCCCGCCGGCTTATTTTTTCTCTGATCAATAGGTTTCAATCGATGTCGAACATACTCATTTACCTGCTACTTATCTTGCTCGCTTTGGCAATCGGAATCACCTGGTATCGCATCCAGCCGAACCGACGAGTCTTCTTTAGCAACTGTGGCCCAATCATTGAGCGTCTGCAGCATGAAATGTCGCTGGTGACGCTGCGCGTTCCCATTTGCGATGTAGTTGATTCTCAACTGCGCAGTCGATGGGGCACAACCCGTGTCTCTCTTCTAGTCAAGGGAGATGTCGAAATCGGCGTCGATTGCACAAATGCCAAAGTGCATAGGTTGGGCTCCGCCGAACATTCGTTCACGGTCTACTTACCGATGCCGTGCGTGCGCCGACCTCGACTCGACCATGAACGTTTGGTAATCCACTCGGTTCGGCGGTCTTGGTTTGCCCCGTCGGCGGCGGAAGCGGTGAACTCCGCCTTGAAGGAAGCTCAAAAGGTGATTGAGAACGCCGCTGGTGCGGATGATCTTATCGATGAAGCTCGCTTGCGCGCAAGCCATCAAGTTACTCTGTTCTTTCGCGAAATCGGCTGCGTCGCGAGCGTCGTTTGGCTGAACGATCCTCGAACTGCAGCATCGGAGACTTGGTGCGAGGCAGCGGCCGAGCGGCACGAAGCGATTTCCTCGCAGCCCGGCGTCATGGAGAATGGCGGCCGAAGTTTCGCAGCCTGACCAGTCGAATACTCAAGTGATAGAATACGGTCATTCAACTGGAAAACAGGTGTCGCCATGTCCAACATTCGCCCCGAAACAACGGCTAACTCGATCTGGATTCCACAGGAGTGGATCGAACGTCGCCTGGAACAAACAACTCCGCAATTGTCACGGTCCGCACTAGCTGACTTGGAAAGACAACGAGAGCAGTCTGGACCGCACGAGGCGGAACTCCCATGTGCGATCATGATTTCCTACGTACCACAATCAATGACGCGATGGACTGGCGAATTCGGAATGTCCGTAACAGAGCTACTGGGCGCCCTCGAAATGGATATCCTCCAGGGGGTCGCTGTTGAAGAGACCCATCAGAAATCTCGCGACGGCGGAACAATGGTGCGATTGTTCGGCGCTAGGTGGCGAGTTGTAGTCCGACCACAGCTTTCCCAAAACTCGCGTCAAATGATGGCCGTTCTGCACGGCGTCGAGCTGCGCGACATTCCTAGCGGCAAGACTCGTTTTGCCCCAGCATCTGTGTCATTTCATCCGATATGGGACGAAATCCCCTGCCAACCCGAATCCTGGGTTCAAGCGTATCAGGCTGTCAGGGACGAGTACGTTGAAACACTCAGTCGCTCGCGCAAACTGACTGATCGAATCAACTCGGTGTATGAGCAGCGAAAGGACGGCGTAGCAAAGAGTCTTCGAGAACTGCGGCAGCGTAAGACGGATGAAGCCGTCCGCAATCGAGATAGCATACACAAAGCAGTTCGGCGTCAGTATTCGGCGCTCCGAGTAATGATGGATTTGCTGCGTCTTCGTAGCGAACAGGAGACGCACACCTTCGACGCAAACGTTCTTGCGGCTGAAACCGTCGGGTCATCACATCAGGATGATGGCGTTGACGACATGGAAAAATCTGACCTGCTACGGATTGAACTGAGCACTCCCGCGCCAACGGGAGTGCTCGACGAAGGCACCCTCGTCGAGTTGCACATGAACGCGGGCACCCGTCCAAAGCGTGCCAAAATCCGTTCAGTCGCAGACGTCAATGGCTCTTCGTGTGTCGACGTCGATCTCGCATCCGACACATTTCCGGCCGGTTCCGCGATTCAGGTCCAAACCATTTCGCGCTTCGGCATGTGGGCTCACCAAAGGGCCGTGCAAGATTTGCTGAAAGAGCGTATAGAAGGACGATGGCCCGACTTAGCAAATCTTCTTTGTTCACCCGATCGACTTGCACTGACAGAGCCAACTCCTTGCGAACGTTTCTTTTGCGATGATGACGACAGTCGGCCTTCTTTGAATGAACAGCAACGGGCCGCCGTAATCGGAGCGTTGGCGAGTCCGCATGCGTTCTGCATTCAGGGGCCTCCGGGCACGGGAAAGACGACGGTGATCTGCGAACTTGTGCAGCAGATGATCGCGAAGGGTGAGCGAGTCTTGCTCGTGGCTCCGACGCACGTAGCCGTCGACGAGGTGCTGCGACGAATCGGCTCGCGCGAGGGTGTTCGGGCCCTACGCCTGGCGTGGGACGACAGCCGGGTAAGCGAGGACGTGCGCAAGTTCACTCCTGCCAACATTATCGATCCATTCCTGGAACGTGCTCGAAATCTAGACGCCGCCCGAAGCAACCGTTGGCAGGACGAGCGAGCGGCCATTGCGGACGCTTCCAAGCGGTTGCGACATTTGAGGTCATTGCAGCAAGCCCACGCAGATGTACGCGAGCAAAAACTTCAATCTGACTCGCTGCGAAATGAAACACAGCAGGCGTTAGAGTCGGAACAGCCGGATCTGAGACTGAGGCTGGACAGTATCCAAACGGCGATTGATGTCGCAGACAACAAAATCGATAGTCTGAAGAACGATGCTCGCTCAGCAGAGCTCCGTCTTAAAGAAACAAAATCTACGGCTGGCTGGATCGGGACTGTGGCTGGCTGGGTTCTACTGGGTGAAGTCGGCAAATCCAAACTAGAGCTGCGACGAACCAACAAAACGATACGCGCCACGGAGGGTCAACGAGAGGCCCTAAATAAAGAACAAAAGGTTGCTCAAACACGGCTCGACACACTTAAGACGAATGCTCGTAGCGCTAAAGAAGCGGCAGCACGAATGGCCGGCGAGTTGGAAGCGGCAGCAGACAATGCAGAGAAAGCCGAGAAAGCCTGTCGCGAAAATCGGCTGCTCTCGCGGCATGCGCTAGATGCTGACACATTGAAGCAACTTCTGAATAATCTGCGTGATCGCGATGAGCGGCTCACCGCCTATCAAGAACTCTTTGGCCGTTTCGATACTCTGATTGGAGAAGCGACGGAAGAGAACGAGGACCTGGATGGATTGCGGCGTGACCTTCTGGGCGTTACCAATCTTTTCTGCTGCACGACGACGGGGATTGCTGGTAGCCCCGAGTTGCGAGATCTCGTTTTTGACACGCTGATCATCGATGAGGCCAGTCGCGTTACGGACTCCGAGTTTCTGATCGGTGCCGTTCGAGCGAAGCGATGGGTTCTGGTAGGTGACGAACACCAGTTGCCTCCCTACGTTGAACAGAACGATGAGCATTTCATCCACGCGCTGTCTGCTCTTTATCAGTCCGAACTGACAGAAAACTCGCTCGAAGACGCGGTGGAGGACCTCGGTAAACTCTGGGAAGAGGACGAGGAGCTTCACCGTTTCCGTCGTGACAGTGTCTTGAGTTTCGCCAATCGCATGGTCGAAGCAGGCGATTGGGAAAGGACCTATCGCGATGCATACGTAGAAGGCATTGAGTATCTCAAAGCCGAAGTCGATGATCCATCGCGAGCGCTGCTCAACGCGATGCGTGACAATCTCGTGCGTAGCTTGTTTGAGCGTGTCGTCATGAACTGTTCGCCTGCGCTAAAGGTCCGCTTGATAGAGCAACGACGAATGATCGAACCAATCGCGTTGATTGTGAGCGATCCTGTATATGACGGTGACTACCGCACCCCGCCAGCAGAAGACTTGGCAAAATGTGGAATTACGCCGTTGATAACGCCGACGTTCCCGACGCCGGTGACTTTTCTGGACACCTCCATGCTAGGTATACGAGCACGGGACAAGCTGGTGCGCAACAGCTTCGTAAACGAAACCGAGGCTCGGTGGGTCGTTGAAGCGTGTCGAACCCTCGAACGAGAACTAACTCAAGCCGGTTCGCAGTGTGTCTCCGTGAGCATCCTGACGTTCTACAAGGCCCAGGCGAGATTGATTAGCGATCAGCTCTTCGGAAAAAGACACGGAGGGAGTTCTCGACGTTTTTCCTGCCTACGATTCTCGGTCATCGATTCAATCGACAAAATCCAAGGCCAGGAGAGTGACATCGTATTCCTGAGCTTTTGCAGGACTGCGGGAAAGCACGTGTCCCCGAGGTTTGGTCAATGGTTGCAAGACTTGCGTCGATTGAACGTCGCTTGCACCCGCGCTCATCGAGCGCTCATCTTCGTCGGCCAACGCGAATTGCTTGGAAGACTTTGCTCAAATGATCCTGCGATGCAATTTTATCGACATTTGGATGACCTATTCGACGAGCGTAAGGATGACATGCGCGTCGTTCGCCAATTTGGCGGGAGTAGGCAATGAGCAGGGATCACGACCATTCATGTCAGATCGATCTGACGTTTCGGGAACACGTCGACGACAGACTCAGCGACACGCTATTCGTTGATCGTGCTTGGTTGCCGATGTTTGTGTGGGAAAACGTTCCTATTCGAACCAAGTCATCGCGGGGACTCACGATGATGGAACGGTTTGTCATCGAGTGCCTAATCCGATTGAACGATTGTCACGCGGACGATTTGCGAGAAATCGCGGCGATTCCGACGGAGCTAGCGGACTGGCTGTTGGCCAGTTGTTTGCAAAAGGGGTTGGCAACCCGTAAAGGCGATCGGTTTGAAGCAGCAACGCAAGCGTGCGACAACGCACTAGAGCAGAATCAAATCCCAATTGTTATCGACGAACAAGTCGATTTTTTATGCTTTCCACAGACTGAAGAGTTTGCGCTCATTAGAGATGCTGGCCAGTTCATTCGCGACGTTCGCTCGATATTGCCGAGCGGCCAGTTTCCACTTCCGGAACGATGGAAGAGGGCTGAACGACGAGAAATGCTATCCCAAGCGATCAAATCAGGGAAAGTTTACGGTGAAGGTGTTGCAGCAGTCGTTGATGTTCATGGCGATGTCCGCGTGGAGCAAGACACCTGCCCGGCGTATCAGGCAAATGCGATTCTCGTCGACCAATCCGAAGGTGATTGGCGGCTTGAGATAATAGGCAGCCGTAAGTTCAAAAGAAGAGCTTCGGCCGAATCAACGGGCGGACGAACGGATGCGCCTCAAGATGTAAGTATTCCCATCAACATTCCTGTTCTGCCCCATCTCGTACGCTACTGGCGAGACTCTCTGGCAGCCGTCCAGGGTGCGATTCGGGATCGGCTGAGCGAGCGCGGACTTGCAACACAAGAGAATCACAACGGCTGTTGGCAGGTAAATGTCGACGGAGCCGCAGCTTCCGCGATGGCTTGTGAGCAACTGTTGGCGACGAGTATCGATTTGGAGGTGTTGATCGATCGAGAGGTCAGGTTTTCGTTTCCTTTGCAGTTGCAACCGTCTGATCGCATGGCGACGAAAGCATTCGATCGAGACGCTGCGGTCAGAGAAGTGCTGTCGTCCCCGCAGACCGCAGACGCCGCCGCATCAATCTGCAATGCGGCGAGAACTACAATGGCAGAGTTACGGCATCGACTGTGGGAGCTGAAAGAATTCGGCAAGGTTTATGAGCTGCGGGAAGCGGAGGACTTTGGCGAATGAACATGATCGACCTCTCCTCTCTCACCGTCGAAGGTGGGTTTTTCCTCGTCAACAGCAACAAGCCAGCTCCTTACGACTGGATTGCGGACGAAGGCGGGCCTCGTCATTTTGTTGGTACGTATCGCCAAAGTGGCGCACCGATACGTGAGGCATTGATTCACGCCATTCGAAACGCAAAACAAAGAGTATTCGTTGCCTCGTTCATGCTGGGCGACAACCAAGTCATTGACGAGATGATTGATGCTGCGAAACGTCTAGAGGGAGGCGTGTACCTGATCACGGCTCTTGACGAACGCTCGATGCGGCGTGGCCTACAGGAATACGAAGACAACGAACAGGAAGCCCCGGAAGAGCGCAAGAAGAACTTTGAACGTCTAACTTCAAGCGGAGTGTATGTCCGCGGTCACGAGTCATGTCACGCGAAATTTGCGGTGATCGACAGTCATACGGCGATTGTCGGGTCTGCAAACTTTGTCGCAAAAGGGTTCGAATGGACGGGTGAAGCAAACTTGGTCTTGCGGGAGAAGACGGGCGTTCGACAGTTGTCTCGTCTGTTCACAGAACTCTGGTATCAAGGATGCACCTGGGAAGTTCCTCCTGGACAAACCTATTTGGTTGCTGAAAGAAAAGCACAACAGGCGCCTGCCCGTCCAGAGCCGCCGACAGGCCAACCGGGCGAGATCGTTTGGACGAATGGCTCAGGCCAGATGTCATTGCTGAAGGCGATACAGCGTACCATTGATGCGGCAAGGGAGCGTCTTACTCTGTCAACCTATAGCATCGTCGGGATGCAAAAGAATTCAGCACTTCTCGTCGATCGAATCCATGAGTCGCTTCGCCGAGACGTAGATGTGCGTTTGTTTGTTCGCCAGCGAAACCCTTATCCCGAACAAAACGAAGAGCTCGTGGCACTTCACGACGCGGGTGTAAAAATTCACGGAGATCATCGTAATCATGCGAAGGTTGCCATCGCGGACACCACGACCGCGATGCTATTCTCCGCGAATTTTGATGCCAACCATGGACTCGACAGCGGTGTCGAAGTTGGTGCTCGGATCGACGATGAATCAACGATGCGAGAGCTGGCCAGATACATGGATCACGTCATTGCACACGCTGAAACGAGCTTTGTTCGGAATCCACAGCTTGGGCAAATGGTCGGCCGCTTGGCAACAGCGAAATGGTGTCAGCCTTGGGAAGGCGAAGAAGTCGTTCGCATCAGGTGTCGTCTCGCAGAATTTGAGGCATTGGCGAACGAAGCAAAGCTAGGTCCGTGCCTCTTCGAAAAGAATGAAGACAAGTTGAGGTTCTACGTTGGTGGAACAGTCATAGAAGGTGAAATCAACGACGGCATTCTATCGGCAAGCCCTTTACTTGGAACGGACGGCATGTCGGCGTCGAATCGGATGAGAGACTGGATGACATCTGTTCGGCGTAGAAATGACGGCGCAACAGCACAAAGAGGCATATTTGCGGGAAAATGGACTCGCGATGAGGACACTCACGATCGATAACGGACTTTGTTTCTGGAAGACGATCACGAACCAGTTGTGTCCCTCATGGCGTCGATGGCCGACACCACGTTGTCCACGATGTTTGCGGTTCCGAAGTCGTGAGCAGCGCGCTGGCGAATGACCGAACGGTCCATTGCCTGTGCGGAACTGATCGCATCGATAAACGTCCGCAAAGCGAGCTCATCTTCATCGTTGGTTATGCTCTGTCGCCCAGGTGGAAGCCGTTCGACTAGCAAGCCGGTTATGTCGGAGATTAGCGAAGCCCCAGTTCGTACGCCCACAGTCGGACAGCCTGCGAGCAGAATCTCCTGGAGAGCCAGCGGGCCGTGATCGTCGTCAGCCAGGTATGCGCATGCCCTCGAGCGACGGGCGGCCTCGAACAGCTGCTCACGTTGATACTGACCGTAATGAATCTGAATGTGCCGAGGAAAGACCTCAGCCAAGTGCTCGAGCAACTGCGGCCGGTGCCCGTTCTTGGCGTAGATCAGCAGGTCGTACTCGTCCGGCAACGGCCCACCGGGCCAGGGATCGATCGGGTACGGCCACAGGACGATCGGCGACTGGTTTGGTGGCCTGCGGTGCTTGGCGATCAAATCGCGATACCACTCGCTGTGGCAGAACATTGCGCGGCAGTTGGCGGCATCGAGCAAGGCGCACTCTTCCGTATCGATCCTTGGTGACGCCGAATTCGTAAACAGCATGTTAGGACCCTGGACGAATGGTAGCCCTTCCGAATCCCACCAGGCCGCGTACCGGCGGTCGGCCCAGTTCCAGAACCAGGGAAGCGCTCCCTTGCTGACCGGCAGCGGTTTGATGGTGAGCCAGTCGAGCCCATCGTCGATTCGCTTTCGCAGCTCCTTCTGTAAAGCGTACATCCCGTTGCTGGGGCCGTTCCCGCCCGGGGCATCGACCGGGCCGATCAACTCGACCGGCATTTTGTCGTCGCGTAAATTGACGTGCGGCGCGAACGCGAACCGACGGATGACGGGCAGCGTCGTGTAGTCGCTGGGCCAGCCAATGGAAATTGTCGCCTTGCCGTCGTCGGCATGCTGGCCCAGTTCCCGATAGCCGGCGTCGTCCATGTAGCTCAGATGGTAGCTGCAGTTATCGTAGCGATAGATGTAGAACGGCTCGTTATTTTCACACGGATCGCTGACGGTCACGCCGGCTTCATGCAGCCGCCCGGCCAGTTCCTGGTCTTCGCCATTGTTGTGGGGACCGTAGCCACGGACACTGTAGAAGGCGTCCTTACGGAATGCCCAGCCGCCGTGGTAAAGCCCGTTGGTGTCGTGTTCTTTCAGGCCATCACCGTGCTCGAGCAGTACGAGGCCTGGTCGTGACCAATCCGCTTGCGACAGCGCATCCGCGGTGGCGGAAAACCAGTGCGGTAAGTAGATGTCATCGTCGTCAGCGACCAGGAATCCTTCGACATCAGGCGACGCCAGAGCAGCACAAGCATTGCGTTTCTGGCCAAGCGATCGAAACCGCCTGGGGATCGACACCAGCTGCCAGCCGTCACCCGGTTGATTCTCGTACTGCCCGGCGTCGTCCAGGATGATCAGCTCCCGCAACTCGCGTGGATAATCCTGGCGCAAGTAGGATTCAATCAACTGGCCCAGCGTGTGGGGACGGCGGAACGTGCAGCAGAGGGCGGCGAGCTTCATGGGGTTATCCATACCACTGAGGTCGAAGGGCGTCGGGAAGCCAATCGAGCGGATCGGTGTCGCTGACGACCGTCGTCCAAGGAAAGATGCTGGAAAGCGTGAAGCGATACTTGAACGTGTCGAACACCGGACCGTAGCCGTAGTCGGGATGCTCCGAGTCGTGGCCGATCATGAGCTGGCAACGATCCCGCAGCCGCTGTGCGTCATGTCCACGGCGGGGCGGCGGCTCGTGGTCCAGGAGTACGACCGACCACTCTTGATCGAGAATGGGAGCGTCGTCGTAATCAGGTACGAACAGGATTTGGTGCCGGTGCCGCGTGATCGGCTGGTAGGTGGCGACTCGGGAAATGCGGTCATACCAGTCTGGGTTGGATTCAATCGTCCGCACCAACCGATCCGTAGCAAACGCGGCCACCAGCGGAGTGCTGAACCAGCCGCTGCCCAACTCCAGCACCGGCCCAATCGTATGTCTTAGGCAGGCGAGCAACAGCGGCATGTGGGTGGCGAACGGATTCATTCGGCGCCTTCCTCTTTCTTCTTCCGCTGCTCGATGCGTTTGACGGCCGCCTGCCACGTGGGCGACATCAGCGATCCGTGCAGCACCTGGCTCTTGGCGATGTGATGGCTGGTGATGCCCAGTTCGCGTCCGCAGACGTCGCATAGCGCACATGTCTGCTTGTGAGCGAAGTCTGGATCGAACAAATCTTCGAGCTGTTTGGTGCGGACCTTGAGATCCAGTACGCTGTCAATTGCTCCGCCGATGGAACACACGGCATAGCCACCGGCATCCACGGAGATCCCACAGCCAATCGCCGCGTGGTTATGGCACGGCCGATGGTTGATGACGCCGAAATCCGTGGGCGCGAGAAAGAAGTCGGCCTGCGGCAGCACCATGCAGCCGTCGGCCTTGATCGTCTCCTCACAGACTTTGGCTTTGCCTTCGGCGCGAATCTGGGTCAGTTGCTCCTTGGCCGCTTCGCGATAGCCGTTCGACCAGACTTCCACACGGCCGGGCGACAGTTCGTTGGCAATGTCGATGAATGCGAACAGGTAGCGATGGAGCGTCGGTTCGCCGCCAAGGATTACGATCCTGGGATGCCACTCCAACTCGCGTGCCTGCCGATTGAATTCCTGAGCGTCGTCGAGCGTCATATCGGGCGTCGTCGGCGGCAGAAAGCAGAGACGATTGCAGTTCGGGCAGTTGAGATCGCACTTGTAAGTGATGTGCCACTCGGCCTCGTTGCTCTTCGGCGTGTAGTCGGGCTTGTCGTTCATGCCACTTCCTCCGCAAGCGTGCCGGCGTATGTGTGGGCGTGCGGAATCCCGTCCACGTCGCTGGCGTACTGGCCCACGGAGCGGAAGAGTTGCTTCCACGACTCCCAGATAACTTTCGGGTTGGCCAATTCCTTCACCAGCCGCTCGCTCGCCGCGTGGACAATGCGTTGGCGCAGCTCCTCGTCGTAGGCCAGGTAGGCGGCGTAGTGAGCCAATTCACAATCGTTGCTGCCCAGGAAACCCGTCACGCCGTGGTCAATCATCTCCCGCCAGCCCCAGTCGTTTTGGGCAACGATCGGAACGCCGGCGGCCATCGCCTCCAGTCCGGCGCGGGGCCAGTTCTCCCGAGCGCCACCATTCACCGGCAGCAAGCAATGCAGCGTGGACAAGAACTGCTGGACGGAGATCGCCATCGGTTTCAGGCAGTCAGCGAAGATTGGCGGCGCGCCGAGCTTGCCGTGCGTCCGGTCGTCCATGCCTAGCATGAGGGCCCGCTTGTTGGCGTACTGAATTGCCGAATAGATGGGCCAGGTGTTGCTCGACCACTTGTCCATGTCCGGACGCGCCATGCGACCGACCACGAACACGTCGCCGCGTGGGTGGGGCCGCGGAGCGAAGTGGAATTCCTCGAGGTCGAACGCGCCGCGAATCAGATGGCCGCGATCGGGCGTGTAGCCGAGGTCGGCCAGCAGCGGCTCCAGTTCGCTGCGCTGGAACTCCGACTGAAACACGTAGGCATCTGCCGGCCCGATCTTCCTAAAGCACTCCCGCTCATGTTCGAACATGAACGTCATGCAATTCACCCACACGAGCGGACATCCGAGCTCACGGAAGTGGCTGGCGTGGGCGATGAACTGGCTGTTGCAGAAGCCGACCACCGGAGAGCCGGCTAGTTCGGGAACCTGGTCGAGTTCGCTGGGACCGACCGCGTGCGTTGTGCATCCGAGAGCGTCAACGCGCGTACGCCAAGCTTCATCGCAACTCCACGTGGGAATCAGATGCACGTCGACGCCGAACGATCGCCACAGCTTGACGGTGTGCCAGGCTTCGGTGTTGGCGCCGCCCATTTCACCAGGGTAGCCGATCAAGAATACTCGCATGGATGCACGATCTCCGTAGTTATGGGGGCGGGGGCGGTTCCAACTCACTACTGGACGGCTCCGGCGCGGAGCCCGAGCTGCTCTCCTCGCTGCCGCTCGACGAACTGCCGGACGAACTTCCGCTTCCGGAGTCCGAGCCAGAACTGCTGGAAGATGTCGAACTGCTGCTGACCGGGTCGCCAGACGACGATTCCTCCACCACGCTGCTCGAGGGCGGCTCGATGTCGGAACCGCTGGATGAACTAGAAATCTCGCTGCTGCTTGGCTCGACCACGCTGCTACTTGGCTCGACGACACTAGAGCTGGGTTCGACGACACTGGACGACGGATCGCCGCTGGAAGATCCGCTGGAAGACTCCAACGAACTAGACGAACCTGAACTGCTCCCGGAAGACGATCCGCTGCTCGATCCGCTCGACGAACTGGAACAGTGATCACAGCAGCAACAGCCGGCCTGGTGGCTGAACGTCCACGGACCTTCCTGTCGTGTGAGCGTTCCGCCCGACAAACAGATGGAAACCGCCCGGGTGTAGACATTCAGTTTGTCGGATTCACAGCGGATGTCGGTCTCATAGATCGTCACACAGTTCTGCGGCCCGCTGCTGGATGAATCGCCGCTCGAAGATCCGCTCGACGAGCTGCTGCCTGACGAAGAGGACGATCCCGAAGACGAACCGGAAGAACTAGACGACCCGCTGCTGGAGCCGGACGAACTGCCGCTCGATGACGACGAGCCCGAGGAACTGCTGGAAGAACTCGACGACGATGACCCCGATGACGAGCCGGATGAACTGGACGAATCGCAGCATCCCTCGCCAAGCTGAATCACTTCCCACTTGCGGCTGTCGGCCATCCACTTGGCCCAGCCGTACGTCCCGGCGGGAACGCTGTTGGCCGTGCTGCAACCGCAATCGCCGCTCGAACCTTGAGCCTTGCAGACGTCGGGACAGACGACGCCGATCGAATCGTAGACGGTAAATGGACAGTCGGTCTCGCACCAGCGGAGCTCATCCGGCATCGGAGCTGGACAAGCAGGGTTGGATTTCGAGCCATCGTAGATGACGCGCACTGCCGAAGCGGAACCGCAGCGGGCCAGGGGCGTGGTGAGTTTGAAGCGGCGAAAGTCGTCCGGAAAGTTCGACAGCCGCACGACGGCCCACTGTCCACCGACGCCTCCCTCCCGCCACAGGATTCTGGCCGATCCGACGGGGCGACTAACGAGCGCCGTGCAATCGCAATGCTTGACGTCCGCAAATTCGTGGCAGTCGTCTTCCACAGAGATGTACGCGGGACAAACGCCGGACACCCACGCCCGGCCGATCTTGCCGGTGCGCAGCGGGTCCAGCAGAATCGCAAACCGTGTGAAGTGCTGCGGGTGTTTTGGTTTGACGCCAGCCAACGCCACCTGGTTCTTAAACTCACGCAGGTGTTCGCTGGGCGTGATGATGGGCGAGCTGATGCCCACGACATGGAACCGCGACCGATCCGCGCCGCTATCATTTCGGACCTTGATGATGTCGGCCTGGCGGACCTGATCCAGGGCATCCGCGAGCTGGTCGTGCTTCTTGCCTTTCTGCTCGCGGACCGTGTCGAGAAACGAGTTCCACACTTCCGCCGAGATGTCGAGCGGCTGGCCGGCCTGCGTCTTTTTAAAGCGGTCGGCCATCGCTACGTCCCAATGCCAAGGCCAGCGAAGCTCCCGTACTCGTAGACCCGCTCGACGTAGGCGGCGATCGGCTTCTTGATCAGCGTCTTGGCGGCGTTGTCCTCCTCGTCAGCGAACCGCACCCACAGATAGTGCCAGCCTTCCTTGTCGATGCCGGCGATGTTGCCGAGCTGCAGACCGGCCACGTTCGGACTCGCCGCGAAGCGGAACGTGATCTCCCAGTCCTCGAAGCCGCGCTTCGCGCCCGACGCGCCCAGGAACAGCACCTCACCTTTGGCGAAGCCTTTGAAGGCAGCATCGTTGACGCGACCCGTGAGAAAAAACAGCGTCGACTTGTAGGCGCCGGTCACCAGCGCGTCGTCGATGTAGTGCGTCTCAGTGAAGTTGTAGACCGGAACCGTGATATCGGTCCCTTCGATCTGGTCTTGATTGACGCCGATGGCGCTTTCAAAGTCCGGCGCGATCTCTCCCGGCGCGGGATAGCTGTTGATCGTCTCGATCGACTGGCTGATATGCTGCGTGCCGCCGCCGGTGTCGAAAGTGAACTGCGAATCACTCTCGAGCTTGACGTACTGGACGGAACACTCCCACACGCCGCCGCCGACCGTCTTGATCGTGTAGCTGTCGCGGACGAGTCCCGCATAGGTCGCCGGAGACGTGGCCGCCACGAGCGCTTTGACTTGCAAATCGTCGTCCGTTCCCTGGACAACGTACAAGAGCTCCGTCGTCGGGCTTTCGCTTTCGGTGGCCTCGCGGCTGTCGAATTTCTCGTCGATGGTGATGGGCATATCAGACTACTGTGCGAACACGAGCTTCCCTTGCTTAGCCTGGTCAACCAGGTCCTTGGTATTGACGACAATCTCTTCGGCGGCTCGAGCCGTTCGTTCGGCAAGGCTGTCCGCGCCCAGGCCGCGTGCCGCCAGCGCGTTGAACGTGCCTTTGACTTCCACCTTCCGCTGCTCATCACCGAGCGCTCCGGCGCTGAACGACAGGCTGTCCTGGAATTCCTTCATGCGTTCCGGCTCGCCCGCCTCGGCTTCCTTGCGTTTCTTCGCAGCCTCGGCGATCGCCTCCTGCCATTCGCGCCGCGCATCAGCCAGCTCGCCTTCGGTTTCGGCCAAGTCGCCGGCGACGTCGCGCTGCCGTCGGGCGTGTTCCTCGCGCTGCATGTCGGTCAGCGTGCTCTCGACGCCGGCCCGGTCCCGTTCGATCTGAGCGCGTCGTTCCCGCCGCTCGCGATCACGTCGACCGACGGCTTCGAGCATCCTGTTGTCCGCCGCTTCACGCGCTTGCCTGGTTTCTTGGTTGATGCGCGTGACCTCGGCGTTGACGTCCACGTCCTTCTTGAACAGCGACTTGAGCCGCACCCAGGCCTTCTTGATAAATCCAACCGTGGAATGCCATGTCTTGGTCAAGACGTTGGTGAAGACCGACCAGGCGTCCGCCAGGAACCCGACTGTCT
>JAGQPF010000005.1 GCA_020426845.1 Planctomycetales bacterium | reverse complement strand
TGCTACACGCGAAGCGTGCCTTGGCCAGCGCATTGGGGGTGCTCAGTCCTGCACGGGCGAGGACGCGCGAGGACGCCCATGCTACGGATGAATCAACCTCTTCATCTCATCACCACACCTCAGAGCCGCTGTCGAGCAGCTTCGACAGCGAGACGAGCTTCTTCCACCGTGGCGCCAAGCGCCGTAAGGTGCCCCATCTTCCGGCCGGGCTTGGCCGTGTGCTTGCCGTAGAGGTGGAGTTTGACGGCTGGGTCCTGGCACGCCGCCATCCAATCGGGATCTTTCTGGCGCCAAAGGTCGCCGAGCAGGTTGGCCATCGCTGCGGGTCGCAGTTGCTCGGCCGATCCCAACGGCAAGTGGCAGATCGCGCGCACCTGTTGCTCGAACTGGCTGGTGCGATGCGCCTCAATCGTCAGATGCCCCGAATTGTGCGGACGGGGCGCGAGCTCGTTGATCAAGAGCTGATGGCTCCTGTCCAAAAACATCTCGACGCATAACACCCCAACAACCTGCAGCTGATCCATCACGGCCGTGGCGAGCTCGATGGCCCGGTCCGCGACTGGCTTCGGAATGCGCGCGGGGCAGAGCGAGATGTCGAGGATGTGGCGACTATGTAGGTTCTCCATCGGCCCGTAACAGTAGATCTCGCCTCCCACGCCGCGTGCCGCGACGACCGACAGCTCCAGCTCGAAGTCCACCAACTGTTCAAGCACACAGTCTTGCAAGAACGAGCCCGTCCACACGGTGGGCAGCTCTTCGAGCGTTTGAATCTTGGCCTGCCCCTTCCCGTCGTAGCCGAAGGATGCTGTCTTGAGCACCCCGGGCACGAGCTGCGCGTCGGCCTGACGAGCGTCTTCCTCGGAGGCGATGACTTGAAACGGGGCCACGGGAAAGCCCGCGTCGCGCAAAAACGTCTTCTCGCGAATCCGATTCTGCGCAGTCTCCAACACTCGCCCGGAAGGCCGCCCGGGAACGCCGCAGTCTTCGATTGCCTGCAACGTTGCCAGCGGCACGTTCTCGAACTCGTAACTGACGACATCCACATGGCTAGCGAATTCGCGCACGGCGTCGAGGTCGTCGTAGTCCGCCACCACCTCGCGATCGGCAACCTGCCCTGTGGGTGTGTCGATCTTGGGCGACAGCACATGCACGCGATACCCCATTTGCCGGGCGGCGAGCGCGAACATGCGGCCGAGTTGGCCACTGCCAAGCATGCCGAGCGTGGCGCCGGGAAGTACTGGCTCGATCACAGCGTGGAGTCCTCCAAAACCGTCTCGGCTTGCCGTTGCTGGAATTGCCGCACTTGCTCGCGCAGTGCCTCGTCTTGATTGGCCAGCATTCGTACTGCGAACAATCCGGCGTTCTTCGCGCCGGCGACCCCGATGGCCATGGTCGCGACCGGCACGCCCCCCGGCATCTGTACGATCGAGAGCAGCGAGTCCATGCCCGACAGCGCGCGGCTCTGGACGGGCACTCCGATCACCGGCAACGTCGTTTGCGATGCGACCATGCCCGGCAGGTGCGCCGCCCCGCCCGCTCCGGCAATAATCACTCGCAGGCCTCGAGTCTCCGCCGTTTCTGCATACTCAGACATCCAGGCGGGCGTGCGATGCGCGGAAACGACTCGTCGTTCGTGCGGCACGCCGAACTCCTCAAGCACATCACAGGCGTGCTTCATCGTCTCCCAATCGGATTTGCTTCCCATGATGACGCCGACCACCGGCGAGCCCTCGGACATATTGCGCCTCTTTTGCAGCGAACTGGCGGGGACAACCCGCTTGAATCGAGTGATGGGTGAAGCTGGTTTCGAACCCGAGCACCAACGCGGGCACACGGATCCGCACGCCATTAGCGTAGCATGGGCGTCCTCGCCCGTGCAGGACTGCGCACACCCAATACCGTTGGCAGAGCCCGTGGCACAGGCTGCCAGCCTGTGATCGTTGTGGTCTTGAACAAAGGTTGCAGGCAGGCAGCCTGCACCACGACGGGGCGCACAGCAGCGTTTGTGGGTGCGGTTCGGGTAGAATCACATGCGTTGCCGCTGATCCGCCACCTCACGCTCGAGTCCACCATGACAATCGCTGCGCATATTCGCTCGACGCTGGCCCTGCCGAACTTTGTCGTCGGCAAATACCTGGAGGACTTGAGCGACTCCGAGCTGCTCGTGCGGCCGCTGCCCGAGATGAATCACATCGCCTGGCAGTTGGGCCACTTGATCGCCGGTGAACATTTCCACATTTCGCAAGTTGCCGAGGGAGCAATGCCCAACTTGCCGGAAGGCTTTGCCGAGCGACATTCGAAAGACACCGCCGCGAGCGACGATCCGCAAGACTTTCTCGCCCAAGGTGAATATCTGGAGCTCATGGAGCAACAACGCGAGGGCACACTGCGGACGCTCGACGCGATGTCCGATGAGCAACTGATGGCGCCGTCGCCCGAATCAATCCGCTACTTCGGCCCGACGGTGGGTGCGGTCTTCGCGGGCGAGGCGACACATTGGATGATGCACGCGGGCCAGTGGGCCGTCGTGCGGCGCAAGCTCGGCCGGCCGCCACTGTTTTAATTACGAGGGCAATTGCCAGCGGCGCTGTCGCAGCACGGAGCGAGGAGAGTCCGCCATCCGCTCGTACCACACCGTGAGCAATTCTCGCTCGGACAGCTGCACGGTCGATGGATAGCCAAGGTCGCCGCCGATGCCGTCCGCGGAGATCGTAATCGGCTCGGACCACGTTTGTCCGTCATCCTCGCTCAGGCGAGCTTGATTGCCGTAAGGCTTGCGGCGGTAACCGTAGCTCATCAACAACCGTCCGTCCTGCAATCGCAGCAAATGCGATGGCAGCCCCCAGACGCCGATCGATGCTGGAGTGGACCACGTCTTGCCGCCGTCAGTCGAGCGAGATTGCAGCGTCTCGCCCGCGTTGGGTTTGTTGTGATTGCGGATCTGCGCGATCAGGTCGCCGTTGGAGGCTTCGACGGCGTGTAGCTCGTGATACTCGTTGTGATCGTCGCCGTCCCGGGTCGGAATGTTGGCGAGCCAACTCCAGGTTTGCCCGTCATCCTTGGACACGCAGACGCCCACCTGGCCGCTGCCGTCCCAAAGTCGTTTGCCCGCGTATAACAACCGCCCGTCACGCAGCTCCACGGGTCCGTGCGGACTGTTCACTTGAGTGCGGTAGGGCGGCGAAAAGGTCTGGCCTCCATCCTCCGAGCGAATCATCCAGACACCCAAGGCGTCACGGCGTCCCTGTTCGTCAAGCCGCGCGTGGGCGCCAAGCCACGCTTGCTTGCGCGGCGAATCCGGCTCGCTGCGAAGTTTGGCCAGCGACCGCTCGTACGCCAATGAGGTGAAGGTTGTCACCAGAATGGTGCCCTTCGAGGTGATCAACACGCCGGCATCACGATCGTCGATCGGCCCATCGAGCAGCGTGCGCGGGAAGGTCCAGTTCCGGCCGCCATCGCGCGATCGCATCAGCTCGACTCGTCCAAACGGGCAAACATGCGACTCGCGGCCGCCCGAGCACACCACCAACAACTCTCCGTCGGGCGCCTTGGCGACGGTCGGCCAGCCGTGGTAGCGGTGCGGAAGCTGGCTGATAACCCGAGCCGCTTCGTCGGCCAAATCCGCAGCGGTCGCGGCGGTCGCCGGCTGAGCCAACGCCGCGGCGCCGGTTGCCAATGCGGCCCACTGACAGAACTCGCGCCGGTTCGTCAGGTCAGACAATTGGGTGGCCTCGGCGGACCGGTTGGGCTGGCTGTCGTGGCTGGACTGGCTGTCGTGGCTCATGAATGCGTTCCGTAAATTGTCTGAAATGTGTCGAATACAAACGTGCAACGATGTGCGTCGAGGTCCGGCGTCAAGCAAGCAATTCGTGAATCACCTTGCCGCCAAACTGGCTGAGCTGCTTGAACCTTCCGGCGTGATAGTACGTGAGCCGGTTGTCGTCGAGGCCCATCAGTCTCAGCAGGGTGACGTGAATGTCGCGCAGCGGATGGACGCACTCGACAGCTTTGGCGCCAAGCTCGTCAGTGGCGCCGATCGTATGTCCGGCATTCACGCCGCCGCCGGCGAACCACATCGCCATCGCGTCGGCGTTGTGATCTCTGCCGTACGACTTGCCTCCACCCCTCAGTCCGTTGTCGGGCGTGCGACCGAACTCGCCGCAGAACATCACCAGCGTATCCTGCAGCAGGCCGCGTTGCTTGAGATCTTGCAGCAGCGCCGCGATCGGCTGGTCGACGCTGCGGATCAATGAGCCGTGCGCGCGTTCAATGTAGTCGTGGCTGTCCCAGTTGCCCGCATACGCTTGCACGAAGCGAACACCTCGCTCGACGAGCCGCCGAGCCAGCAGGCACTTGCGAGCGAAGGCGTCCGTCTTGGCCGCGCCGACGCCGTAGAGATCCAGC
The DNA here is from genome assembly GCA_020426845.1 of Planctomycetales bacterium. Classification (GTDB taxonomy): domain Bacteria; phylum Planctomycetota; class Planctomycetia; order Pirellulales; family Pirellulaceae; genus JAGQPF01. The sequence goes on along the minus strand of JAGQPF010000005.1, from coordinate 9,190 downwards.
GTTCTCTGATCCTCGCCCTCCAGGTCAAGAATCCCCGGCACCTCGGTTTGCATCCGGTACGCGAGCTCATAGGACTCCATGCGGGCCTCGAGCTCGCCTCGGCCGCTTCGAGACTCGAGGTGACGCCGGTTGAGTTCGGAAAGCAGATCGAAATTCTCGCGTTCTCTTGGCCTCGTTGTGCCCTCCGGAGGATTCAGGTCCAAGATGGGGCTACCATGAGGCCGCAGTGGAGTGCCCTGAAACCGCGCCGGCAGAAAGCCGTTCGACCAATTGGCGGCGCCGCCCTGCGGATAGCTGGTGCGGGGCAACACCACAAAGCCAGGAAGGTTCTCGTTGGCCGATCCGAGTCCGTATGTGACCCAGGCGCCAACCGCCGGATCGCCACCAAAGCGGTTGCCGGTGTTCAGGTGATAGCAGGCAGTCGGGTGATTCACCGACTCGGCCTGCCCGCCTCGATAGAAGCAGATCTCATCGACCTGCTCTCGCAGGTGCTGCCAATGAACGCAGAGGTCGGCGCCACACTCGCCCGCCTTGATGAACTCGAAGGGACTCTTCACAAAGTATCGCTTGCCCGACGACATGGCGCTCTGCTGCTCGCCACTGCGAGAGAACTCTTGCAGATGCCGCCTGGTCAGCTCCGGTTTGGGGTCGAACGTGTCGATATGCGACGGCCCGCCCTCCATCATCAGAAAGATGCAGCGTTTGGCTCGCGGCGCGAAATGGGGCGCCGAGGTTGTCTCGCTTGTCGTCGCTGGCTCCTCGGCCGACAACAGCGAGGTCAATGCCAGCGAGCCGACGGTGGCGCCGAGCCCATACAGCAACTGGCGGCGATCGAGCGGCGTCGCTAACGATGGTCGATCGGTGTTTGCAGCGTTGCCACGTGCCATGGGGCTCGGTCTCAATCCAGGTAGGCGAATTCGTTCAGGTTGAACAACACCAGACAGACGTCGGCGAGCCCTCGTGTGGACGGGTCGACTTGGTGCGGCTGCAGATCGGGCACATAGTTCCGATAGGCCGGCAGCTCCTCGGTGAACTCGTAGGGCTCGCCAGTCTTCTCCGCCATCACGGTCCGTTGGATGCGGTCCGGCAAGACGGCAGCAGGTAGCGGCTTTTCGGACTGTTCCGACTCCGCCGCACGGCGCCATCGGTCCAGGCACGCGCTGGCCTCGGCATCGCTCGGTGGGCGCCCCAGGGCGAGCTCGAACGCTCGGCGAATCACGGCCGCGCGAGGTTGTTTGCCGCCGTCAACATCGCGTTGTAGCCGATCGGCAAAGGCGAGTGCGCGATGGCGAACTGCGGTGGAGTTGAACAAGGTCAATGCCTGAGGGGCGACGGTGGACGTCTCGCGCAGCTCGCACGACTTGGCGGGGCCCGGTTGGTTGAACGTCTCGAGAAACGGGTCGCGGAGCCCGCGAATTTTCTCGGCGTAAAGGGTGCGGCGGTTGCGTTGGCGGGGCAGGGGATCCGGCTCGTAGACCGAGGCCGTGCCGCCCATGATCTGCCGAGGCTGCATGGCGACTTCGCGATTGATTTCGGGGCGGCAGGGAATGCCGCCAACTTGTGAGTTGAGCTCGCCACTGCTCCAAAGCATCGCGTCGCGCAGCTCCTCCGCGGTCAAACGCCGTGGGAGGAAAGTGGCATAGAGCTGTCCGGCGGGATCGAGCTCGCGCAGCCGAGCGGGTTGTGGATGCCGCGACGCGCGTCGGTAGGCCTCCGACGTCACGATCAGCTCGTTGAGCTGCTTGATGGAACCATCGTGCTGGATGAACCAGCCAGCCAGATAGTCGAGCAACAGGGGATGCGTGGGGGCGGCGCCGGTGGCGCCAAAATTGTTCGGATTGGCGGCAAGCCCGCGTCCGAAGTGCCAAGCCCAAACTCGATTGACGATTACGCGCGCGGTGAGCGGGTTGGCGGGGTCGGCGATCCAACGGGCCAACGCGAGTCGACGCGCGCCGCGGCCCGCGGGAAACGACGCTGGCTCGAGCTGGGCGAGCGACTCGAGCGCGCTGAGCGGCCCCGGCGACACGGCGGCGCCGCGCGTGAACGGATCGCCGCCGGTGAGAATGGTGTCGGGCTCGAGCTCGCCTCGCCCCCACGGATTCGGCGGCAGCGGCAGCGGACCGCTGACGTTGTTGCGTTGGATCGTGGCGCCGGTGTAGACCGACAGCGCCACCGGCTTGGTCTTCTCCAGCTCCCACTGATGTCGCGTGATGTTCTTCCGCATTCGCGCCAGCGACGCCTCGTCGCCGGGTGCCAAGTTGTTGTCACCTACTTTGGCATCGCCGCTCTCCTGCCGCCGCTGCCGAGACATTCGCTCCTCCAGCTCGCGCGCCTGTTCCCGATAGGCGTCGATCTTGGCGCTGGTCCAGTCGTCGGCTGCGGAAAATCCCTGCTGATTCTCGTCTGGCAGGAACGGCGCCGGGCGGGCGGCAAACTGCGTGCTGGAGAAGACCGCGGCCAGGCGATAGTAATCGCGCGTGGGGACGGGATCGAACTTGTGATCGTGGCATTTCGCGCATTGCAGCGAGTGCGCCAAAAATGTCTGGCCGACCGAGTCGGTCACGTCGTCCAGCCATTGCTGGCGAGTGACTCGAAACACGCTCATGCCGGTCTGCTCCCAGGGCCCCATCCGGAGAAACCCGGTCGCCACCAGCAACTCGGGGTCGGCGGCGTCCAGTTCGTCGCCGGCCAACTGCTCGACAATGAAGCGGTGAAACGGCTTGTCCGAATTCAGCGAACGCACGACGTAGTCTCGGTACCGCCACGCGTTCGGCCGCGCGTAGTCGTTGGCAAAGCCCGCGGAGTCGGCATAGCGGGTCACGTCGAGCCAATGGCTGCCAAATTGCTCTCCGTAGTGCGGAGTCGCCATCAGCCGACGGGCGTAGTCGAGCACAGCGGCGGATTGCTGCTGTGGGCTCGTCGCGCGCCGCAGTTTGGACTCCAAGCTGCGCACATCTTCCGGCGCGGGTGGCAAGCCGGTGATTCCGAAGCTGATCCGGCGAGCGAGCTCCCGGGGCGACGCCATCGGCGCCGGATCGAGCTTTGCGGCGGCCAGCGCGGGCGCGAGCAGGCCGTCGATCGGATGGCCCGGCGGCGGCTCCACAGCCTGCAGCGGGCGGTACGCCCAAAGGTCGGCCGGATCGTATCGCCGCTGCGTCCACTCCTCGCCGAGTCCGCCGGATGTGACGACGATCTCGCCTTCCGCGTAATGCTGACGAATCAGTGTCACTCGTTGGTCGTCTGGCCAGGGGGCGCCGTCCCGAATCCAATCGCGAATCCACCAAGTCTGCTGCCGAGTGAGCCGGTCCGCCTCCTTGGGCGGCATCTCCAGCCCCTCCGCCGCGCGGGAGGCGGCTAGATACAACAGGCTCGACTCGCCATCGCCGGGTAGCAGCGCCTTGCGAGGAAAGGAATCACCCCCGCGCAGGGCGCCGTCGCGAGTGCGCAGGTCCAGCCCTCCTTGGAGATCATCCGGGTCGGCGCCATGGCAGGCGAGACACTTCTCGGCCAACAGCGGCTTCACCCGCAACGCAAACAGCTTCTCGCCGGCCGTCGCCTGCGGCGGATCGGTGGACTCCCCGGGCGGCTCGGGCGGCTCGGCGAAAACCCGAAGCGCAAGCGCCGACGCGATCAACAGAGCCACGGCCAACGAGGCGCAGCGATTTGTCCTCGAGCGCAATCGCCTCCGGCGAGCCCCAGTCCTCCCGCCGCACGACATCACGACACAACCTTGGCGATAGCTTCGCGAGCGGCGACCAAGCATTGCTTCATGTCATCGACCGGATTGTCCGGATTGGCCTCGTACTCCAGTGACAGGGCGCCGTCAGCGGGGAACTTGATCTTCCTCAGCATCTTGAACATGGCCACGAGATCCAAGAAGCCCGAGCCGATGACGACATTGCGCGACCGCGCCTCCTGCTTCTCCTCGTCCTTCAAGTGCACGGCGAACACGCGCGGGCCGAGCCTCCGGACCGCTTCGACCGGGTCGATCTTGCTGCGAATAAAATGCCCCGTGTCGACACAGGCGCCGATCAGCGGGTGGCGACCTTTGACGGCGTTCTCGACGCTTTCGATCGTGTCGTAAAGTGCGCCCGGACCGTGGTTGTGGATGCAAATCCGCACGTTGTACTCGGCCACCAATTTGTCGAGGCTATCGAACGAGTCGGGCTCCGGATTGGCCGTGATGTTCTTGAAGCCCGCGCGCTTGGCAAATTCGAACGGCTTGCGATTCGCCGCATGATCGGCGGTAAACGCCGTGACGCCGTGCGCATTGAGCGTGATCTGGGCGTCGGCCAGCACCTTCAGCGTCGACTTCAGTGTGGAATCATCCGCGTCCATGGCCAAGTGGTTCCGAAACATCTCGACGTAGTGCAGCCCCATCCCCTGGATGTGCCGGACGGCCTCGAGCATTTCGAACTTGCGCAACGAATAGCTCTGGGCGCCGATCGGAAAACCGCCATAGGGATCCTTCGTGTCGGCGGCGCGAAGCACGCGCGGAGCATCAAACCAAGTGGCGCCCGCCGCAGCAGCGGCAGTCAGCGCGAGGAAGCGGCGACGAGCGAAAGGGGCGGTCATAAATTGGTCCCAAAACTGGTGGCGAGTGATGGACAGCGGCGAACGCTATGATACCATCCCCGCGTAGCGAAATACCGATTACCTCAGTTCAGTGGCCATCACGTCCGTGCGGGCTCGGATGCGTTAAGATGGCAGAAACTCAACAGAAGTGCCGGAAGCTGAGGCAATATGTCGGAACTGGATGCCTACGATTACGAACTGCCGCGCGAGCGAATCGCTCAGGAGCCGCTTGCACATCGCCCTGACGCCAGGATGCTGGTCGTAGATCGCAGCCGCGATGCGCTGGAGCTTTGTCATGTGCGCGATCTGGGAGACTTCCTTCGCCCCGATGACTTGCTGGTGCTGAACGACACCAAGGTGATGCCGGCGCGGCTGGTGGGGCGGCGAGAGTCAACCGGCGGTCGCTGGACGGGCTTGTTCCTGGATGCCGATGAATCCAACACATGGCGAGTGCTCGGCAAGACTCGCGGCCGCCTACAGGCCCTCGAGCGGGTGATCCTCAACGATCGGGATGGGCGTCCGCGACTGGCGTTGACCATGCTGGCCCCGGTGGAGCGAGGGATTTGGGTGGCTCGCGTGGACGGCGACCAATCGCCGGCCGAAGTGCTCGAACAGGTTGGCCGCGTGCCGCTGCCGCCCTACATTCGCGGCGGCGAGATGGTCGACTCGGATGTGCCCAATTACCAGACCGTGTTCGCCGCCAAGCCCGGCGCCGTGGCGGCCCCAACCGCCGGCCTGCACTTCACGAAGCCGCTGCTGGACCAATTGCAACGCCAGGGCGTCCGCCAAACGTATGTCACCTTGCACGTCGGCATCGGCACCTTTCGCCCCATTCAGACAGAGCGCCTCGAGGATCACGAGATGCACTATGAATGGGTGGAGGTGGGAGCAGCCGCCGCACAGGAGGTGCAGCAGTGCCGGGCGCGAGGTGGCCGCGTCGTCGCGGTGGGGACCACGGTCGTGCGCTCCCTGGAGTCGGCGGCTCGCAAATCGCCGCCGGGCCAAGGCTGGTCCGGCCAAACCAATCTCTTCATTCGCCCGCCCTTCGAGTTCCAGACCGTCGACGCGCTGCTCACCAATTTTCACTTGCCGAAGAGCTCCCTGCTGGTGCTCGTCCATGCGTTTGGCGGCAGCGATTTGATTCGGCGAGCTTACGATCTGGCCATCCGCGAGGAACTGCGGTTCTACAGCTATGGCGACGCAATGCTGATCGTTTGACCTTCATGCACGTTCTCCCCGTGACTCGCATTTGCTCGATCATGGTAAGATAGACGCACACCATGTGGCACAGGCTGCCAGCCAGTGAGAGTCGCACTACGTGGCACAGGCTGCCAGCCTGTGATTTTCGACTGTCCGACGCTGCGCCACTTGCCTGTGATTTCGACTGTCCGACGCTGCCGATCGGTGGGGAAGCGTTTGCGTGTCTGGTGACCGCCCCGGTCTTCAAAACCGGAGAAACGTCCGAAAGGGTGTTTGGTGGGTTCGATTCCCATCCGCTTCCGTTTAGCTTCGTTTAGCTTCCGTTTACTTTCGTTTAGCTTCCGTTTACTTTCGCTTGGCTTCCGTTGGTTATCCCAACGATTGCGCCCTAGTTGGGTCATCTCAACAAGCTATTGTCGCCTCATGTCTGCATCCAGTTCAGATCCTCCCAACGAGACGCCTCATTCGCGGCCGAGCGGTCTGCTCGTCTACGTTCTCTCGTTGTCCGTGATCTTGTCCTTGGTCACGTGGGGCATGATGCGGGGCCGTCGCGCAGCTCTGGCGGAGTACGTGGGTGACGTGGCCCGCGCCGACTGGGAGCGGTGGCGCAGCAAAGCTTCGAAGCAAGCTGCCGGCGAGGGACCGGTGCGGCGACGAGTTCCCAAATCGCACGAGCCGCCGGCGCTGGTGCTGATGCGAGACTACTTCTGGCAGTGTCTCGTTGGGGCGTGGCTGGTCACGGGCGCTTTGGCGACCGCAATGGTGTTTCTATTTGGCGGCATGCTGCGCTCCGGCAACTGGCAGCCAATCGAAGATCCCGTGCACCCTGCCCTTCGCAAGCCAGCCAGCGATCGAGATGCCGAATGAGCGACCGTCTGAGTTCACCGATCAATGACCATGAGCAGTTGGAACTGCAATTTGAGCGGCAAGGCGATCGCTATCTGCACCGGCTGAGCTGGATTCGCGACAGCGAGCCTCTGTTGTTGTGGAGCTCGATTGAAGGCGAAGGCGATGGCGATGGCGATGGCAATGGCGAGTCGTTCTGGCCGCCGAGCCCCCCGCTGCAACAACTGCACATTGAGCCTCGCGAGGGAGGCACTGTGGCGCTGCTCGTCGGCATGGCCGGCAACACGCACTGGTCGCTGTCAGCCGAGCAGTTGCCGGGCGGGGCATTCCGATTCGACGTCGCCTGCCGTCTGCGCACGGAATCTCCCGGCTGGATCGGCAGCAGCTATCAGGCGCCGTTGGAGACTACTCCCGGACTCGAACTGGAACTGACCGGACTGGAAGGTTGCCAAGCAAGCAACTCCCCGGACGGCCGCTGGACGCTCTGCGCCGATGCCAACCAGCCAGCCGTTCGCTGGCAGTACACGGTTCGCCACCGCTCCGAGTAAGTTTGACAGCTGCGACTTGCTGCTTCGCAGAGGATCACGCGGCGCGGATGCCGGTCTTCCAGATGAAACGGTCGTTCGTCTTCTCCGCCGTAAAGCCGCGGCGGCCATGCAACACCTTGGTGTCCCACCACGCGACGGCCTCGCCCGGCGCGAGCAGCACTTCTTCGACGACATCGCTGCCGAGGATCCGCGATTGCAGGAACTCATGGAAGCGCTGGTTGAGCTGTTTGGCGTGCTCGGATTCGGCGGGGTCCACGCAGTAGTAGTTGAAATTGAGAATGTAGTCACCATCGCGCGACCGATGATCGGCTGTCGCCGCGTCTGATCGGCCTTGCGGTAGGTAACGTCGGTGTCGTGAAGCTCGGCCAGCAGCTCGGGGTCCTCGGCCTGCAATCGCGCGACGATGTCGGCGGCATCGACGAACACGGTGGCGCCTCCGTCCGGGGCGCGATTGACACAGTAAAAGAACATGATGTCGGCCGGGTCGCAGATGTACGACTCGTCGGTGTGCAGCGGCTGAGCGTTCTTGCTGTGGCGGAAGGCGGCCATGTCGGGGATGTCCGCGTCGTAGCGGATTTCCAGCCACTTCTCGCCGGTCTTGATGCCGCCCTGGGTAAAGTCCTCGCCAATGGCGACGATCCCACCCAGCTGATCGGTCAGCGTGTCGTAGAAGGACCGCAAGTCCGCGATATGCCAGCCGGGTTGAATGTGCACCACGCTGTGCGACTTCAATGCCTCGCGGATGTGCAGCGCCTCGGCGACGGGGTCGAGTGACCGCAAGGAAATGGTTTGCACGATGCTCATGGCCGAACCCTCCTGGTTGAATTGCGTCGCCGTCTTCGTGACGCCCGGACGGTATGTATCAAAATCCGGGCCACCGCGCCAACGGACCTTTTCGTCCATTTCTCCCGATGCCCTCTCGCCCCTCTCGCCTACGTCGAGGCGGCCGCATGCTGGACGACGAGCTTGGCGCTCTCGGGCGCAATGCCGATGTCGACGATGGCGCCGCCGTCGAAGCGCCGAAAATCCTGCTCCATGCCGTCCGAGAAAATCACTCCGCCGCTGGACATCTGCGATTCGAGCGTCATGCGCTCGCCCTCGCGCAGCTTGCCCGCCACAAGCTCGACGCCGGAGGCCTGAGAGCGGAACGGCTCGCGGACAGCCCAGAGCAGCTCCCGCGCTTCCCAGGGGAGCGTCTCGGCACGGAGCGCCGGCGCAGCGCCGCTGCTGCCCATCGCTTGAGTCAGCCCGATGGCCATGTTGAACACGGACGACATCCAGCCGGTCGAGCCGGCGCCCGTGGAGACGAGCACGCCGCTGGAGATCTGTGCTTCTGACCGCCTTCCGTCACGACTCTCGATCGCAAGCTCGTAGCGGGCCGACGTGTGGCTGGCGACGCCGATGAAGAAGTCATTGAATGCCAGCAGCCGCTGCCCATCGTCCAACTGGGCCTGCGCGAGCGTGACCGTGCGAATCACTGCCCGCTGATTCAACACCCGGCTGACGGCGTTGCGGGCCTCGTGAACCCGAAACGGCAGCAGCACGCCATCGATCCGCCCCGGGTCCGGATTGACGCCCACGATCGGGATACCGCAAGCGTACTTGGCCGTATTGGCGACCAGCCCGTCCGGCCCGGCGACGACCACGCAGCTACAGAGCGAAAAGTCGATCGTGTGCACGAGCGAGCGGTCGACAACCTGGACCGGCATGCCAAGGTCCAGCTCGCGCTGCAGCGTGGAGACCGACTCCCGGTAGACCGCGTCCTCGTCGTCGAGCTCCATAAAGTCCGCGTCCTCCTCGACCTGTTGGGCGGCCATCGCCAGGTCCATCTTCCCCTGCTTCGCAAGCGACGCGACTTTGGCCGAGCGATATCGGAACCCCACCTGCCCTTTCGTGCCCCAGGCAGAGAGCAGCTGTCGCAGCCGGGACTGGCGAGTGACGAGCACAATTCTGGGCGGCGCTTGGCGCATGGCTGGTTCGGGAGAGAGGTTGCTGCAAGGTCGCGAGGCGATGCTTGCGGT
>JAGQPF010000474.1 GCA_020426845.1 Planctomycetales bacterium | reverse complement strand
CTGATCGACCAGACCAAGTTGCCGCTGGAGCTGATCGAGCTCGCGTGCGCGGATGTCGAGACCGTCTGGGAGGCGATTAAGATGCTGCGCGTCCGCGGCGCTCCGGCGATCGGCATCGCCGCCGGATACGGCGTGGTGACAGCGCTCCGCGATGGCGACGTCGCCGCGCGAAAGGCGGCCGTCGAAGCTAGCGCCGACCGGCTGGCCGAGAGCCGGCCCACAGCCGTGAACTTGTTTTGGGCGCTGGACCGCATGCGCGCCGCATCGCGAGCTTGGGAGGGCGCCGACGGCCGCGCGTTCGCCACCGCCATGCTCGCCGAGGCCAAGGCGATTCACGACGAGGATCGTCAACTCTGCCACGCCATCGGCCGACATGGCGCCGAACTGCTTGCCGACGGAGCCGGCGTGCTCACTCACTGCAACGCCGGGGGCCTGGCCACGGCGGAATACGGCACGGCGCTGTCGGTGTTCTTCACGGCCCAGGACCAAGGCAAGCAGCTGCACGTGTACGTCGACGAAACGCGTCCGCTGCTGCAAGGCGCGCGGCTCACCGCCTGGGAGTTGTCGCAACGGCAGCTGCCCGCGACGCTCATCTGCGACTCGATGGCCGCTCAAGTGATGCGCGAGGGCCGCGTGCAAGCGGTGATCACCGGCGCCGACCGCATCGCCGCCAACGGAGACTCGGCCAACAAGATCGGCACCTACTCGCTGGCCGTGCTCGCTCGCGCACACGGAATCCCGTTCTACATCGCAGCCCCCAGTTCGACGTTCGACCTCTCTTTGCCCACCGGCGACGGCATTCCGATTGAAGAGCGCGACGCGCGCGAAATCACTCACGGCTTCGGCCGCCAAACGGCGCCAGACGGCGTGCAGGTTTACAACCCCGCCTTCGACGTCACGCCCGCCGAATACATCACGGCGCTGATCACCGAGCACGGCGTCATCCAGCCCGTCACCACCGACAACATCCGTCGCGTGCTCGGCGCCACGTAGCACAGGCTGCCAGCCTGTGTTGATTGTGGTTTTGGTCGCAGTTGCAGGCTGGCAGCCTGCACCACGACCGTGACCTGCATGGTTTCCGGTCATTCACGACCGACCTACGGAGTCGGCCCAGATGCTGCGCAACAGCTCGTCCTCCCAGACGATGTTGAAGCGGTGTTCGATGTCCCATTCGACGGCAAAATCCGTTTCCGCATAGAGCTCGTCATCCTCGTAAAGCAGCACTATGTTGCAGCCTTCGACGCCGCGCAAAATGGCATCGTCACAAATTGCGCCAGTCACATCGAAATACGACGTCAATTCGTCGGGCGCGCTGGACATCGCGTGGACGTCGCGAAAGTTTGCAATCAGCTCGCGGCGCCACGGACCCTCCAGGTCGGGCAGCCTGGCGCGAATCGCCTCGGCCAGTTGAACGAGGTTTGCCAGTACCTTCGTGGCGCGGGACGGAAAAGTGATGGATAGCCGATACGCCCGCCACGCACCGTGAAATCCCTCGGGCGATTCCCACGACAGCTCGGTGACGCCAGCGTCGTCCCAGCGTTCAAACTCGCCAAGCGCCGCGAGCTGCGCATTGAGTTTCGCATTCTTGGTCATCGGAGGCCGAAAGAACTCCATGTGCTCCGCCATCAGTTGCTCGGCGGCCGCCAGCGACTCAACCAACTCGGGACTGCGATCCGGCGGATCGAACTCGCGCGCGTCTCGCAACATCTCGAAGTACTCTGTCCGCAGCGACTCGGCTCGCTTCAGCCGCTTGGCATCGCCGGCGGCTTCGGCAAGCACTTTGCGCAGTCGCTTCGTCGCACTCACAATGTCCTCTACGGACTTTCGCTGAGCTTCCCGCTGCAGTTCGCGGCGCTGAAGCTGACGGAGCTCCTCGATCCGCTCCGCTCTTGAATAGCCCGGTTCGCGGCGCGGATCGCCATGCCGCGTCAAATCGGCCGCCAAGGCCTCGCGGTGATCCTGCGCATACGCCTCCAGCAGCCTCTCCAACTCCTGCCGGTCTTCGCACTGGTCCGCAATCGAATTCATCTGACCCAGCGCCGCTTGCAACGCGATTTCCAACTCTTGGACAAACGCCTTGGAGCCAGCCTTGACGCCCTTGTCAATCGACTCCAACGTCAAGTCGGACGGTGAGATGCTCTTTGCGGTGCGCACCGCCTCGGCCGTTCGCACCGCGCCGATTGCCTGCAGAGAAGCGATCGTCAGCGCCAACCGACCGGCCAGCTCGTCACCCCGTTCATAGACGCTGCTTGAGCGCCATCTCACCGGGTTGACGATCTCGTCGGCGTCATGGAGAAACTCGGCGACAACAACGACGTGCAACCCCGGTTGGGAGAGCATGCCGCCATAGGTTGCGTATCGTTCCGCGTGCGAGATGTTTCGCACATAGAGGCCGGAAACTTGCGACCAATCAAAATAGTCGTTTGCCAACATGCCCGCGCTCGGAGGCTGGATTGAACTCGGAAGTCCATGGCGCAAGGGTAAGGACCTTCGCTTCCGCCATGGGAACGACATCGAGTTCTACCACCAGATGCGGGCGAACGCTAACAGCAATCAACGGCCTCCTCTCTCCGGGCAGCGACCCAGGGAGTTTACGTCGTTGAAGAAGTCGCTCGGCACCATGCGTCCATGTCGTGGACGGAGTCCTCTGTCGCATCGCCTGCGTCCACGGCCTGCAGCAAATCGAGCGCAGGATCGGCGAGCTCGGCCACGGACTCCATCACGCGGTCAGGCCCGTAGGCGCACTTGGCGAGGTCGGCCCTTTGGCTTGTCCCGGTGAGGACAAGGATCGTTCGATAGCCCATCTGCACGCCGCCCAAGATGTCCGTTTCCAGCGTGTCGCCGACCATAATCGTCTCGGAGGTTGCCAGTCCCAACTCCTTTCTCGCCGCCCGCATCATGATCGGGCTGGGCTTTCCCATGCTCATGGCTCGACAACCCGTGGCCGTTTCCAGGTAGGCGACCGTCGCGCCGCAGCCGGGGCGCGTGCCATGTCGAGTCGGACAATTGGGGTCGAGATTGGTCGCAATCAGCTTGGCGCCATCCAGAATCATTTGCACGGCCGTCTCCAGCATCTCCAAGTTCACCGTGCGGCCCTCGCCGACCACCACATAGTCGGGCGACTTGTCGACCACTGCGTAGCCGTTGCGATGCAGCGCCATCAACAGTCCTCCTTCGCCAATGACAAACGCGGTGCCATGAGGGCTTCGCTTCGCCAAGTATCTCGCTGTCGCCATCGCGCAGGTAAAGATATGGCTCTCCCCGACGGGAATGCCCATTCTCGACAGCTTCATCGCCACGTCCCGCCGCGTTCTCTGACTGTTGTTGGTCAGAAACAGAAACGGGATGTTTTCACGGAGCAAGCGCTTCACAAACTCAGCGGCGCCTGGTATCGGCTCGCCGCCTCGGTAGATCACTCCATCCATGTCGATCAGATAGCCTCGCTTCATTTGTGCTCCTCACTTAATGGGACAACACGACCTCCGTCGCCCGATGCGAGTCGCAAATCGTGTGCCGCCAAGGCTGCGGCGGTGTTTGCGACGGCTTCTGCCCCCTCAACCCCCGCGCTATGACCACGGCCCGCACCGCTGCGCGCTACTTGAGCATCGCATTGCCCGCTATTTGGTCAAAACGATCGAGAGCGTCGCAAAACCTGCATCTCTCAGAATGACTCGCGACACCTTCGTGGTCTTCGCGAACTTCGTGGTTCCACGCGCGGATTGCAGGCTGGCAGCCTGCACTACGACGACTTCTTCGCGCCGCTGAGCAGATAGGACTCGAGTTTGTCGAGCCGAGGATCGTCGCCTAGCCGGCGCTTGGCTTCGCGGATGAGCCGCAGCGCCGTGGCGTTGCGAGAGAGCGAGGCAAGACGCGCCGCGGCAGAAGTGGCTGCCAGCACCTCGGCGTCGCGCAGACGCTCCTGGTCAAAGGCCGCTCGGCGCGCATCGAACAGCGCAAAGCCGTCGCCAAGTTCGCCGTGGAGCCAAGCGTCGGCCGCCCACAAGCGAAGCACCACATACCGCCCCGTGTCGAAGAGCTCGGCGGTTGGCTGCCGACGCAGGCCGTCCTCAAGCACGCCGAGCGCGAAGGAGAAGTGCCCTTCTCGGCAGAGCTTCTGCACCCAGCGCTGATGCACGTGCAGGTCGTTCGCCCGCAGTGGAGCGTACTCGGCGTCCATCGAGCGTCCGATCGACAGCAGTTCGCTCGCCGTTCCGAAGCGCTCATGACCCGCCTCGCGCAGGCTCCAGTTGTTGATTGCTGCCAACAGATTGTTCTTGGCGATGCGGTCATCGGGATCCAACATCAAGCTGATCCGCAGCACGCGAATGGCCTCCGAGAAGTGGTCGCCGCGCAGCTCGAGCACTCCGCGGTTGTAATAGACCTTGCCGATCATCTCGACATCGCTCAGCAGCCGCCGCTCGGCCGCCACATCCTCGGGCTGTCCTGGCGCCGTTTGCCCGGAAGGAGCATCTTGGCTCAGCCAGGTGGCACAGGTCGTCTGAATGTCGACTTCCGTTGGCTCCAACAAACAGCAGAAGACATGAGCGGGAATCGCCACGGGACGCGGTTGCAAGCCATGGCGACGAGCGAGAATTTGATAGACCAAAGTGGCCGTGACGCAGTTGTAATCGCCCGTGGTAATCGTGCGGCGAATGTCGCTGCACTCCGCCTCGTAGTCGCCCGTCAGAATCAAGGCATGCATCTGCTCGAGCAGTTGCCGAGCTCGTTGATCCAGCGGCGCCCCGGTGACGGTCAGCTTCTCGGCCAGCTTCGTTGCCAGTATCTCGAACTGCTCCTCGAACTGCGCAATGTTCGCCAGGTCCGTCTCGCCTGCGGCCAGCAACGCCGCGCGGAGCAGGGGGTGCGAGTCGAGCCGCCCGTCGGCACAATCCGCGGCCAACGCCCGCTCCAGTGGGTGGGCCGACAACTCGGCATCTTGAGGCCAAGCCAATGTGTCGCCGGAGACACCCGCCAACAGGCAGAGCCAAACACAAGCGGCTTGCATAAATCACCTCGCATGGACCCGGACGTTCGCAGGGAAACCATACGTTGTGCTGTCGCATCAGGCGTTGAGTTTCGGCAACAAAAGAACTCGCTGCTTGCCGGGGAGTTCCCCTGATCGCCAGGATCGGCGCAACCGGCAAGGACACTCGATTGCCGCCAAGCAATTGTGCGCGCCCGCCGGCCGAGGCACGAATTCTCCGCAGGGGCAATCGCGGCGCCAGGCGGCCGCACGCCGCGCACGGGCGAGGGCGCGCGAGGGCGCCCATGCTACGCGCGATCTGAGCGGCTGCGTCCGAGCGGCTGTGCGCAGCTTTGCCGCCTCTTAGTCGCCGTCGATTGCGAAGCACTGCGCGGAACGTGGACAAATTGCCGCGAATGGAGCGATTTCGCGACGCTTGTTGCAAGAATGCTATACTCAGGAGATTCCACTTGCCCCAACCACGTCGTCCTTGGCGAACAGGCAAGCTGTTCCGACATTCCACCGTGCCGGCCACCGCCTCAGGCGAACCACCGTTTGAATTCAGCGGCCTCCCACCCGGGACGATCTTACGGAGACGAAGAGATGATCCGCAGCCTGATATTGGTTTCCATGTTCAGTGTCGGGCAAGCCAGCGAGCTGCCCGCACAAGAGCTGAAGCTCGACAACGTCAAGGCACGGCGTTCCTACGCGATCGGCCTGAACGTTGGCCGCAACATTCGCGGCGACGGCCTGGACCTCGATCTGAACATCCTGATTCGCGGCGTTCGCGACGCCATGTCCAACGCCAATCCCGCGCTGGATGACAGCGAGCTGAGCGAAATCATGGAAGGAATCGAGAACGAGATGGTGCGCCGCATCCAGGAGCTCGCCGCCAAGAACCTCAAAGACGGCCGCGAGTTCCTCGATAAGAACAAACAAAAGCGAGGCATCGTCACGCTGGACAGCGGGCTGCAGTATGAGGTGCTAAAGGCGGGCGAGGGCGATTCGCCGAAGATCACCGACAAAGTGACCACGCACTACCATGGCACGCTGCTCGACGGCACGGTCTTCGACAGCTCGGTGCAACGTGGCAAGCCAGCCACCTTCGCGGTCGGCAACGTCATTCGCGGTTGGACCGAGGCGTTGCAGAAGATGAAGGTGGGCGACAAGTGGAAGCTGTACATCCCCTCGGAGCTTGCCTACGGACCTCGCGGCGCAGGCGGGGTGATTGGCCCGAACTCAGTGCTGATTTTCGAAGTCGAGCTGCTCGGCATCTCCAACGAGTAACCAGCTACAAAGTTCCGAAAACCTCGGTGGCCGCGGAGCTACTGCGTTGGCAAGCCCAAGGCAGCGGCCTCCGCGGCCATCGCCTGGATGACGAACTGAATGTCGAAATCGTGGAGCAAGCCCACGATCCCCCACCGCTCCTCGTCCTCATGCCACTCGCGAGCATAGGCGCGCATCGCGCACTCGACGGCCAACATGTGGCGACGCAGACTCTCGTTCTGCGTGTACTCGTGCACCAGCGCCAGGGCATCGTCTCGATTCATTCGCGCATCCCGTCAGCTCTGCAGCTCGAAGATCGCCTCGACTTCGACGGGAATATTACCCGGCAACACACCCATGCCGACCGCGCTGCGAGCGCCAACTCCGTTCTCCTCGCCGTACACTTCGGCGAACAAGTCGGAGAACCCGTTGATCACGGCGGGGTGCTGCAAGAAGTCCGGCTCGGAGTTCACCATGCCCAAGGTCTTGACGATCCGCTTGACCTTGTCGAGGCTGCCGAGTCCTGCGCGGAGCGTGGCGAGCACGGCGAGGCCGGTCTGCCGAGCCGCCTGGTAGGCAGCTTCCTGGTCCATGTCTGCGCCGACGCGGCCGACGATCAGGGTGCCGTCCGACTTCAGCGGACCGTGCCCCGATACGTACACCATGTTGTCGATGATCACCATCGGCTTGTAGACGCCCATCGGCTTCGGGGCCGGCGGCAGTTCCAGACCTAGTTCGGCAAGTTTCGCTTCTGCGCTCATCGCAAGTCGCTCTGATTCAAGTGAGGTGGAAAAACATCGCGTGGGAAACTCAGGCGAGTCATTTTACCAGCCCCGCCGCGCCCCGAAAGACACCGAGCCATTCCAACCGGGCTCACGCTTCGAACACGCGCTCGAGTGCCGCCGCCAGCCGCTTCATCGTCGCACGTCGCCAGGCGGCGGAGCGCGGGCAAAACATTTCACGGACATGAGCGACAACGCGATCGGACGGATCGCAGGACCCGCCGCGTGCATGCCACTGGCAATTCTCGGCCCGCAGCGCCGAGAGCACTCGCAGCGGACCATAGGTCCCGAACTCCGCGCAAAGATAGAGGTATCGAGCCGAAGCATCAGCCGCGCTGCCCGTTGACTCGTTGAAACGGGCATCGCCCCAGCGCCCCAAGCCGCCCAGGGCGTGATAGGCCGTGCCGGCGGGCGCCGCGTCCTCCCAAAGCGACTCGGGGTAGCGTTGCAGCCAGCTGCGCTGCCAATCGCGAATCGGGTAGTCCAGCAGCAGTTTCAAATCGCTCCAGCGTCCCAGCCCCGAGTGAATATCGAAGTGCACCACCTCGCGTCGGCCCGCGATCCACTTCGGCAGTTTCTCGACGAGGCAGCGCTGCGTCCAACACGGCTCCCTGCCGCCGTAGAACAACCCGCGCGGAAACTCGTATTGCCCCTCCGCCACCGCCTGCTTCAGATTGGCGAAGCCATGTTGGAGCACGGCACGCGCCGCGCCCGCGTAGAATCGCCAAGTGTCGAACGCAGCGGGCCGCTGCGGATTCAACAAGCTGTCCAGTTCACGATAAAGCGCATTGCCGGCGGGCACGCCCGGGCCGCCCGGCAGCGCGAAGTTGCGATTGGCGTCGACGTTGTCCTCATCCCAGCGACGGTTGTAGGCGAACCCAAACGGATTCAGCGCATGCAACTGCAGCACGGACCAGCCGCGAGACATCGCCAACTCGTGGAGCGATCCGTCCAACAGGGCCGCTTGCATGGCGCTCCCCGCGGCGCCCTCCAAGCCATGCAGTCCGCTGGAGAGAATCAGCAGCCGCTGCGCGGCATGCTCGCCGCACCAAGCCGCGTCCAGCGCGAGCGTCTCGCCCTGCGGGCCGACGCGGGGATGCTCGAACGATTCGACGCGATGCCCGTGCTCGCCGGCACGCTGCAAGAACAGCTGGCGGGCAGTCGCGTAGTCGCTCCGGTAACAGGGCAGCACATCGGCGTATCGCATGAGACTCAGAACCAGAGGTCCTTGCGAACCACATTGCACAACGGCTCGTCTGCCGCGAACCGCCGCACGTTGTCGAGCAAGGTCTCGAGGTGTCGCTCCGGCACGCGGACCGAGCAGGCCGCGACGTGCGGCGTGAGGATCGCCTGCTCCATCGTCCACAGGGGATGGTCCGCGGGCAGCGGCTCTTCTTCGAACACATCGAGGCCGACGCCGGCGAGTTCGCCTGCGCGCAACGCCTCAGTCAGTTCGTCGAGCCGGACGATCACGCCGCGGCCGATGTTGATCAGCACTCCGGTGGACTTCATCTCGATGAACTCTTGGCGGCCGAACAGTCCCGCGGTCTCGGGCGTGTGCGGCGCGGCGATCACGACAAAGTCGGAGGCGTTCAGCAGCTGCGGCAGCTTATCCCGCGGCATCAGCTCGACATCGGCAGGCGTCTCGCGGCGCGCCTCGTCGCTCAAATAGGGGTCGATTGCGATCACTCGCATTCCAAAGGCGCGCGCGCGGCGGGCAATCTCGCGGCCGATATGCCCCAGGCCGAAAATGCCCATCGTGTCGTCGGCCAGATGTCGGTGAGCAAGATCCATAGCGGACGCGGCGCCGGGACCCGCCGCAAACGAGCTGCGCGCGTCTTCACCGCCGCAGGGCGCCCACTGGTGACGCCG
Source organism: Planctomycetales bacterium (assembly GCA_020426845.1). Lineage (GTDB taxonomy): Bacteria > Planctomycetota > Planctomycetia > Pirellulales > Pirellulaceae > JAGQPF01. The sequence continues at coordinate 5,480 of JAGQPF010000474.1, read as the reverse complement.
CTGCTGTCGCAAATAAATGTGCAGGTTCCGTGCAAAGCACAGCACATAACCCATCACGTGGTCCGCGATGACGTCCGAGAACAGCCCGCGCATGTTGGTCAGCGTGGCTGGATGGGACACCAATTCGGGAAAGATGTAGTGCTCCAGGCTGGCCGTGGGCGACTGCACCCAAGTCAGCCGTTCGGCCGCGGCCAGCAGCTCCGGCGTCAGCTTCCCGAAGAACCCCTCGGCGTCGCCAATCTGCTCGAGCGCGTGCTCCCGCGTCTTGGCGTTGACCACCTCGAGTTGCTCGCCCGCCGCGCGGATCTGTTGAAGTCGCGCGTCGTCGATGGCGGGATAGATGAGCAGCTTTCGCGGCATCGGCAAAACCTTCCCGAAGGGCATGCGGAGAGTGAGGGCATCGCCGTCAACGGTGTGACGCCCGTTCGGGTCGCCTGCGATGGAGGCCCGACCGCTCCGCATGATACCGCATTCCGCCTGCCGGCGGTCAGGGTCGACGAGCCGAAACGTCGGACTGAATCTCCTCGACACGACGCGCTAGCTCGTCCAGCACATCAATCCGCTCGCGTTCCTGCTTTTCGAGTCGCGTCTGCAGCGCGAACAACGAGTCGCGCCACTGCTCCAGTTCGAGCCGCATCATGGAGATCTCTTTGAGCGCTCGCTCGTGTTGGGCCCGCGTCTGCATCAACTCGGCGTTCCGCGCCGAGAGCATGGTGTCGACATCGTCGAGGCGGCGTTTCAGCTCGGCGGTGTCCTTGCGGAGCCGTTCGAATTCGTCCTCCATGGCGACCGTCGGTCCGATGTCCTCTTTGGTGTACTCCGCGAGCAGTTCCATTTCCGATCGCGAGTCGGCCAGGTGGGGGCGCATGTGCTCGCACCCAGTGCAGGTCGCCGCGACCAGCAGGACGACAAGCCTCCAGCGCCGTCGCGCGGGACGGGGTTGTCCGCTTTTGTGGTGGGGAATTTTCACGCTCACACTCCCGTTTGGACAATTCATGCTTGTTGAGCGGGGTCGTATTGGCAGAGGATGCGATGGTGCTGGCCGCAACTGCAGGTGACTTCAATCGCGGTGATGACGCCGCGTTCGTCGCGAATCATCCGCAAGGTTGGATCCGGAGGCGCCCCGCCCGGCGCTCCCACTCGGACTCGGCGGTCATTGAGCCTGACGGCATCGGCGACAACGCGGCTTCGCTCAGCGGACATGTTTGCGTCTCGGTGTTGGATCGGACCGTGTTGAAAATGGCCAGGCAACTCGGCGACCTCGCCGCGGCAGCCTTGAGCTCAGGATCAGCTTCAGACTCAATCGTGGTGTTCAACAAACTCGCGAAGTTGCTCAGCCAGCTTGTGCTCGATCTTGGCCAGCCGTTTGGAGACATTGCCGACGTGGATGTCCAGCACTTCGGCAATTTCCGCCATCCGCAACGACTCCAGGTAGTACAGCGTGACGATCAGGCGATCCTGCTCGCCCAGCTGCTCGATCGCCTCGGTCAGGCGGCTGTGCAGCTCTTGCTTCATCGCCTCCTCTTGCGGATCGGGCGCCTCGGTTGGTCCGCCCAGCTGCTTTCCGAGCACCTCGTCCATGACCAGCCCGTCCTCGAGCCGAGTCCACCTCGCATGCTCAAGCGTTTCGACAACCTGCTCCACCGTCAGCTCGGCGCGAGCCGCGATCTCCTCAATCGACGCGGGCGGGTCGCACTGCAGCCGCGCTTGGTCGACCAACTTGATTCGCTGCAACATGGCTTGCGACAGGCCGCTGGAGCGGCGCAGCTCGTCGAGCATCGCGCCCCGAATGCGGAATTGGGCGAAGCGCGCGAAGTTGCCTTGCTCGGGGTTGTATGCCGCAGCTGCCTGCACGAGTCCGAGCATGCCGGCGCCCTGCAGGCCCTCGCGATCCACGTGCTGGGGCAGGGTCGCCATCAAACGCCCGAGCACATCATGGACCAGTCCCATGTGCTCCTGGACCAGCTCTTCCCTCAGGTGGAGGTTCGAGCTGACGCGGTAGGCGTTCTCGGCTTCTCTGGCGATGGACATCCGTACTCCTCATCAGCGTTTCGTCGACGCCTCCAGAACGGTGAGAAACACCAGTCGGGCGACGGTCCAGATGGTGGCGGCGGCCAAGCCGGCCTGCAGTGCTCGCAACAACACGACATCGGGATCAACGCCTGCGGCGACGCCTGCCAGCGTCGCCAGGCAGCTGGCCATCAGTCCCAGCAGCGTTCCCCAAGGCCGCGCGTCCTCCCGCCTTTTCATAACTCAGCGCCTCGTGTGCCGGCTCCCATTAAGTTGTTGGCGGCCTCGGCGTCTCCCGCCTGCGGCTGCCAGATGTCATCCCAACGCAGCATCGCTTGCGGATCGATGCGAATATCTCGTGGCACCTCCGGGTAGGAGATCACCGCCAAATCGGGCAGGGCTCGCCACAGCGTTTTGCGCATCGCTCGGCGGAGCCGGCCATCGGTGAGCAACGCGAGCTGGGCGCCCTCGTTTTGAGCTTTCTGCCAGGACTCGCTGCAGCGCGCGATCAGCCGCTCCAGCCTCGCGGTCGTGAGTGACAGCATCCCGTCACGCATCGCCTCCTGCAGGTCCTGCTCCAGCCGCGGCTCGATCACCGCCACGCGAACGCGGCCGTGAGCGTCGCGGAAGCGGTCGCAGATGGTGCGGCCCAGCGCGCGGCGAGCCCACTCCACCAACTCGTCGGGCTCTTTGGTTCGCGCCGCATGGTTCAACACGGCCTCGAGGATCGAGGCCAAGTCGATGATCGGCACCTGCTCCTCCAGCAGTAGCAACAGCACTTGATGGACCACGGCCGTTCGCAAGCTGTCGGCCTTCAGCTCGTCGACAATTGCCGGCGACGTTGTCCGCAGCTGGTCCAGCAGCGTCATCAAGTCGTCGCGGCTCAGCAGCTCGTGAGCATGCAGTCGCAGCACTTCGCCGAGGTGCGTGATGAGCACGCTGCCCACGTCGACCACGGTGTAGCCGGCCAAATCCGCTCGAGCCCGCTCGCCGGCGTCGATCCAAAACGCCTTCAAGCCGAAGGCGGGATCAAGCGTCTCTTCGCCGCGCAGCTCGATGGTCGGGTTGCCGGTCGAGATCGCTAGCTGCCGATCGGGGCGCAGCTCGCCTCGCGCCACCTCGCGACCGCCAATCAACACTCGATAGGCGTCCGGCGTCAGCTGAATGTTGTCGCGAATTCGCACGGCGGGCACCCACAGCCCGTGCTTCCGCGTGAGCTCGCGTCGCAAACTGGAGATGCGCTCCGCCAGGCCCTTGGTCTGCTGGCCGCTTTCCACCAGCGGAATGAGCCGGGCGCCGATCTCCACACAGATTCGTTCGGTCTGCAGGAAGCCCTCGGTGGGATCGGCCTCCTCGCGCGCCGGAGGCGCCGGCGACTCGTCGGTCTGCTCTTCCTCCTCCGCCCCGCTGAGTGAGCGAACGGTGACAGCCAGTCCGGCGGCCAACATCAGAAACGGCAGCTTGGGAAGGCCCGGCGCCAACGCCACGATGCACAAAATCATCGCCCCGGCGCTCAGCGGCCGCAGGTTGCTGGTCAGCTGAGAGGAGATCTCGTGGCCCAGGCTCTGGCTGGAGCCGGCCTTGGTGACCAACACACCGGAAGTGACGGCGACAATTAGCGCCGGAATCTGTGACACCAAGCCGTCACCAATCGTCAGCTCCGAGTATTGACTGGCCGCTTCGGCCAGGGTCAGGCCGCCCATCGCGCCCAGGATCACGCCCCCGAGCAGGTTGACGCCTGTCACCAACAAGCCGGCGATCGCGTCGCCGCGGACAAACTTGCTGGCGCCGTCCATCGCTCCGTAGAACTCCGCCTCCCGCGCCAGCGTGTCGCGGCGGGCCCGCGCCGCCACTTCGTCAATCGCTCCGGAGCTCAGCTCCGCGTCGATGGCCATCTGCTTGCCCGGCAGCGCGTCCAACGTGAACCGAGCCGCGACCTCCGACACTCGGCCGGCGCCCTTGGTGATCACGATGAATTGGATCACCACGAGGATCAAAAAGATCACCATGCCGACGACGAGATTGCCGCCGACGACAAAGTTGCCGAAAGTGGCGACGATCCGCCCCGCGTCGCCGCCCGACAGAATCAATCGCGTGGTGGCCACGTTCAGCGACAGCCGATACAGCGTCAGCAACAACAGCAGCGAGGGAAATACCGAGATCTCCAACGGCTGACGCACACCCAGCGTGATCAACAACAGCACGATCGACACGCCCAGATTCAACGCCAGCAGCATGTCGAGCAACACTGGCGGCAGCGGCACGAGCAGCACGAACAACACGCCCAGCAACGCCAGCGAGAGCAGTAGCTCGCTGCGATTCGCAAATCCGTTGTTCGAACCGTCGCCCAACATCGCCGACAACTCCTATTGCCTCAGCCCAACCCAATTGAAAACGGCCTCCTTGGACGCCGCTGCTATCCGTCGTTCCGTCGCGGGTTGTCCACTTCCTTGATCCGCACGGCAAAGCAGTCGTCGACGACGACCACCTCCCCGGTGGCGAACCGCACGCCCTGCGCCATCAACTCAACCGGCGCCGAAACCGACCTGCCCAGCCGAATCACCGATCCGGCGCCAAGCTGCATGAGCTCGCCCAACGACATCGTCACGCGGCCTAGCTCTGCCCAGACCGTGACATCGACGTCGAAGAACCGATTGATCCCGCCGCTGGCGGGCGCTGCGGCGCTGTCGTGGAGGTGGGTGAAGTCCGGCGTCTGAACTTCAACGTTGCCCGTCGCCGTGGCCTGAGTGGTTGCTTCGTCTGACATCGCCAACTGCCTCGCGCTGGAAGTGGAGTTCCGTCCCGTCCTGGCTCATCGGGACGACAAGCTGGGCAGCATGAGGTCACTTTGCCGGCTTTGCGGGTTGCCGCATCGCGAGAAACTTTGCCGAGCGACACTGGGCAAAGTGCGAAGACAGCGCAACCCGGCGCACGGCCGCCTGGCGGCACTCCGCCAGGCAATGAGCGAGCCAGTACGTGCTTTACGCACTCGTGTGGTGAATCGCGGGCGTATTTGAGGCACCCGCTGCGCTCACCCGCCTCGCTTCGGAAAAGGAAACCCGAAGCGTCAGCGAGGGATAGCGCAGGCGACCAGCCTGTGATTTTTGTCGCAGAGCAACAATTCGAGGGGGTGCGCAGCTCTGCACGGGCGAGGACGCCCATGCTACGTACGACGGACTTCCAGTCCGTCGTTGCAATCAGAAGGCTCTCGACGGACTGGAAGTCCGTCGTACGAAAGGAAACCCGAAGCGTTAGCGAGGGATAACGCAGGCGACCAGACTGTGATGTTGTCGCCGAGCAACAATTCGAGGGGGTGCGCAGCTCTGCACAGGCGAGGGCGCCCATGCTACGTACGACGGACTTCCAGTCCGTCGTTGCAATCAGAAGGCTCTCGACGGACTGGAAGTCCGTCGTACGAAAGGAAACCCGAAGCGTTAGCGAGGGATAGCGCAGGCGACCAGACTGTGATT
>JAGQPF010000473.1 GCA_020426845.1 Planctomycetales bacterium | reverse complement strand
TGCGGCGAGAATCGTCCGGCGATTAATCATCGGCAAAGATTCCATGAGCCTCTCCGGTTCAGCTGGTGTGGCGAGATGTCGAGATGGCGGCGAGCGAATGGAAGCATCGTAGGGGATGTGCCGCGAGGCACGATTGTACTCGATCTCCCTTTCTGAAGCGAAGTTCGATCGTAGCACAGGCTGCCAGCCTGTGATGGTGTCCGGGAACACGCCAGCTGTGCGGCACCACGCGAAACTTCAGGCCGGTAAACTTCGGGCCGGCAATCTGTGCAACGACCATCACAGGCTGGCAGCCTGTGCCACGACAACGCTCGCAGCCTGTGCCACGTCCTGGACTGCAGGCGCCTTCGCTCCTATACTGCCAAAGGAGGGCGCGAGAGCCTTAGTGAGGTGTGGCCAAAGGGTTCACACCTCTCCTACAAGCTCAGCAGCGGGGACAGCTTTCCCAATCCGTGACTTTTCTGACAACACATGGCGAACAGCCCACCGTGCGATAGCCGGGGGCAAACCATCATGAAAGCAGTCCCGATCCGCAACTTTTCTCATTTCAGGTGTCGCCCCAACCGGCGCAGCCACGCCACTGAATGCCAATCCTCGCTCCCGCTTGTCCATCGCACGGGGCGCGACATGTCGTGCGGCTCTCGCGCAATGACTCTGGCCCGGATAAGATACTTGGCGTGAACCGGGACGCCGGTGAATGCGTCCTGCTGGATTGTGCCGCACGAATGCCCGGCGCCCTCGGCATGGGAGAACCACCCGACGGTTGGTTGACTCGACCCGCAGCTTAGTTAGTGCTTGCCGTTTACGAAAAGGAGCATGGAATGAGCCGCTTTGCCTCGCTCAGCGATGAGTTCTACGTCAACATGAACCTCAGCACGGAGATGGAGCTCCCGCAGTCCCGCGAGACGGTGCTGCACCTGTTCGAGCAAGTGCGAAAGCGTTATCCAACCATGCGAAACTTTTACGCCCGCGAGCGCGGCGAGTTTGTGCTGGAGGAGGAGAAAGAGGGCGGGGCCTATCGTTGGACGTCGATTGAGCCCAAACGCATCTGCTCGGGAAACGTGAATCCCGAGTCCGTCGACGACGCTCTCGAACAGCATGGCGTGCTGCTCGAGCTGGCCCCGTACACATTGTCGGTGAGCCCGCTCGACTGTGAGGCCCTCAATGTGATGTTCGGCTTCGACTACACGTATCGCGGCAATCACAACCAACTGCTCGTCGACGCGCTCGGGATCTCACCCGCGCTGGAAAAGCTCGTGGAGATCGAAGGCGTCAAAGTGGTGGCCAACGAGCCGTCCATTCAGCTGGCGTTCGATCCCGACTGCCGTGTGCAGTGCCGAGTGAGCTTCGAGACTCGCACCAGCGCTTATCACATTCGCACCGGCGAGTTTCCGGAAGAGCAACTGAGCGTCTATCTGACGGCGCGCCGGTACGGCAGCCTGGAGCCCGGCGAGACCTATCAGGAGGTGATGCAACACCTCGCAGGTCTCTGCCAGTCGCTCATCGACAATTACGTTGCCGAAAACGTGCTGTTGCCGCTGCAACAGACCATCGCGATTCGGTAAACAGTTCTCTTGCCACTCGGCAGCCCTATGGTGCGCCCCGTGATTCGTGCTGGTCATGTCCGATAGCCCCGACGCCATTCTCGTCACCGGCGCCGCCGGATTCATCGGCATGCATGTCGCATCGCGGCTCGTTGCGGCTGGACACCAGGTGCTGGGGGTCGACTCGCTGAACCCCTATTACAGCGTCGAACTGAAACGAGAGCGACTGCGGCATCTCGAGCGGTTGCCGCAGTTTTCGTTTCGACAGCTCGACCTGTGCGACCGAGTTGCCGTCGAGCGGTTGTTTGCCGAACGAGAGTGGCGCCGCGTGGTGCATCTGGCGGCGCAGGCAGGCGTGCGTTATGCGGCCGAGCAGCCGTCCGCCTACGTGGACAGCAACCTCGTGGGCTTCGCTCACTTGCTGGAGGCCTGTCGACACCACGAGTGCCAACACTTGCTGTTCGCTTCGTCGAGCTCCGTCTACGGCGGCAATGAGAAGTCGCCGTTTGACGAGTCGGACCCGGTCGATCATCCGGTGAGCCTTTACGCCGCCACGAAACGCGCGAACGAGCTGATGGCGCATAGCTACAGCCATCTATTCCGCTTGCCGATCACAGCGGTTCGCTTCTTCACGGTCTACGGACCTTGGGGGCGTCCCGACATGGCGCTGAGCCTGTTTGCCGATGCGATCCTTGCCGGCCGGCCATTGCGAGTGTTCAACGAAGGCAAGCTCTCGCGCGACTACACGTTCGTGGCGGACGTTGCCGAAGGTGTCGCGCGGCTGCTCGATGTGCCGCCCGCGCCCGAGCCCGATCGGCCGGTCTCCCCCGAACGCAGCAAGACGGCGCCCTTCCGCGTCCTGAACCTCGGCAACAACCAGCCGGTTCAGCTGCTGACGCTGATTGAAAAACTGGCCACCGCCATCGGCAAGCAGCCTCAACTGGAGCTGCTGCCGATGCAACCGGGCGATGTGCTGCACACCTGCGCCGACATCGACTCCATGCAGCAACTCACGGGATTCACGCCGCAGACGCCTTTGGACGATGGCCTGCGGCAGTTCGTCGATTGGTACATGACGCATGACGCTCAGCGTTGGAAATAAGCGGCTGATAGTCACCGGCGCCAGCGGCCTGCTGGGCGCGGCCGTCGCAGCTCAGGCGGTGAGCGATGGCTGGGACGTCGTCGGCGTGCGACGCTCCGTGAGGCCTTCGCACCGGGACGTCCGCTGGCGATGGCTCGACGCTGATTTGACCAGTCGGGCCTCCATCGCAGGCGACCCTTGTGAGGCCCGGTGGACCAGTCGGGCCTC
>JAGQPF010000472.1 GCA_020426845.1 Planctomycetales bacterium | reverse complement strand
GAGGCCCGACTGGTCCCTCGGGCCTCACAAGGGTCGCCTGCGATGGAGGCCCGACTGGTCCCTCGGGCCTCACAAGGGTCGCCTGCGATGGCGGCCCGACCTGTCATCGACTTGTTCTCGCGCTGTTCGTCTCGTGCGTGTTGGTGCTCTGCTGGTGTTGTTCCGCGGCGCCGGCCGAGGACGCGTTGCCTCGTCTGAAGGTTCCGGCGTGCGATGACTTCGACGTGACGGGGCGCGGCGATCACGAGGCGTGGAAGAAGGCGGAATGGGTGACGCTGCAGCCGCGGCCGAATGCCAAGCACGACTATCAATCTCGCTTCAAGATGCTCTATTCGTCGCGAGGGGTTTATGTGTTGTTTGATGGCGTCGACCAACGGCTGACTGCCACCAAAACCGAGGACTTTGCCGACCTTTGGAAAGAAGATGTGTTCGAATGTTTTTTCTGGACGCATGAGGATCATCCGGTCTACTTCGAGTACGAGATCTCTCCGTTGGGACGCGAGTTGCCGATCTTGGTGCCGAACCTGAACGGCCGTTTTCTTGGCTGGCGGCCTTGGAATTACGACGGCCCACGAAAGATCAAGAAGCAAGTGCATTCGCGGGGCGGCGCCGAGTCGATGGCAAAGACCACAGGCTGGAGCGCGGAAGTGCACATTCCGTACGCGTTGCTGGAGCCGCTGGCCAATGTGCCGCCCAAGCCGGGGACTCAGTGGCGAGCCAACTTCTATCGAGTCGACTATGACGACGATCGCGTGACTGGGTGGGACTGGGCGCGAGTCGGCCCGAGCTTTCACGATTATCGCCGGTTCGGCGTGTTGATTTTCGAGTAAAACCGCGTAATTCCATTACAAGTTCGCCTATTTACCAGCGCAAGCGCCAGTGGGGACACGTTCGATATGCTTCAAGACTTTGCACGCAACAGGCAGTCGCAGCGGATCGCGGCCGCGTTGGCGATGGTGGCCGCGCTGGGCGGCCTCGCCAGCGGCCAGGATGCCTCCGAAACCGAAAAGCCCGAGGATATCCGCGAGCTGAAGCTGCGAGATTGGCAGCCCCGGTCGATGCTCAAGACCAAAGTCACTCGTGTGCCGTTGCCGAAGTTTCCGGTGATTGACGTCCACAATCACCTGGGCGGTGGCGCCGAACGGCTCACCAAGAGTCGCGTCGAATCGTACTTGCGGGAGATGGACGCGGCGGGCGTCCGGACGGTCGTGAACTTGGACGGCGGCTGGGATGATCGGTTGCGAGAGACCGTTGCGGCGCTGGATGCCGCCCATCCCGGACGGTTTCTGACCTTTGCCCTGCTCGATTTTCGCGGACTGGACGATCCTAACTGGTCACAGCGCGAAACGGAGCGGCTGCGAAAGAGTTTCGAAGCGGGCGCCAAGGGGCTCAAGTTTCACAAGTCACTGGGGCTCTCGTATCGCGACAAGCAAGGAAAGCTGCTGGGCATCGACGATCCCAAGCTCGATCCAATCTGGCGGCTTTGCGGAGAGCTGAAGCGGCCGGTGATGATTCACACCTCCGATCCCGCCGCGTTCTTCACGCCGCTCGACCGATTCAACGAGCGCTGGCACGAGCTGAACGACCACCCTGGGTGGTTGTTCCATGGTGACAAGTTCCCGTCACGTGAGGAGCTGCTCGCACAGCGCAACCGGGTGATCGAACGGCATCCCGGCACGACCTTTATCGGCGCGCACTTCGGCAACAATCCCGAGGACCTGGAGACGGTCGGCCAATGGCTCGACAAGTATCCCAATTTCCACGTCGACATCGACGCGCGAATCTCCGAACTGGGGCGTCAGCCGTACAGCTGCCGGCGGTTCTTTCTGAAGTATCGCGACCGCATTCTCTTCGGCACCGACACGACGCCGAAGGCCGACGCTTATCGTCTCTACTACCGGTTTCTCGAGACCGACGACGAGTATTTTGACACCGCCGAGTCACATCATCGCCAGGGCTTTTGGATGATCTACGGGATCTTCTTGCCCGACGAGGTGCTTGAACAGATTTACTATCGCAACGCGGTAAAGTTGCTGGGATTGCCTGACCCCGAGGCCGACGTCAAGGAGTAACTGGTCATGCGATGCGTTTCGATTTATCGGCCCGGGATTTGTAGAGGGAGTAGCAGGACAATGCTGTGGGCGCTGTCGCTGTTGCTCGCCGGGCAATGGTTGCCGGCGTCGCTCGGCGCAGAAGAGCCCGCGAGTGCTCCCTGGCGCAAGGCCCCGTCGGCTGCCGACGCCGGCTGGTCCGCGGAGAAGTTGGCCGAGGCGCGAGCGCTGGCGGACACGTTGGACACGGCGGCGGTGATGATCATTCATCACGGCGTGATTGTCGACGAATGGGGCCCGACCGCCCTGCCGTTGATGTGTCACTCCGTGAGAAAGAGCTTGCTTAGCGCGTTGTACGGAACGCATGTGGAACGCGGCGCCATCCGGCTCGACAGCACACTGAGGCAGCTTGGCATCAACGACAACGAGCCAGCGTTGAGCGAGATCGAATTGGGAGCGACGGTCGGAGACCTGCTCAAGGCTCGCTCGGGTGTTTATCACCCGGCGCTATACGAGACGAAGTCGATGGCCGAGAAGCGGCCAAAGCGAGGGGCACACCGGCCGGGAGAGTTTTGGTATTACAACAACTGGGACTTCAATGCGCTGGGCACGATCTTCGACCAGCTGGTCGGAACGAGCCTGTTTGAGGAGTTTGAGGCTCGGCTGGCACGGCCGCTGGGCATGCAGGACTTCCGCCGCTCGCGCGACACGAATTACGTGGCGGGAAAAGACTCGAACCATCGCGCTTACCCGTTTCTGCTCAGCGCTCGGGACCTCGCTCGTTTCGGCCAGTTGATGTTGCAGCGGGGCCAGTGGCAGGGAACGCGGCTGGTCTCCGCCGATTGGGTTCGGGAAAGCACGCAGTCCTATTCGGACACGGGCGCCTCGGGCGGCTACGGTTATATGTGGTGGGTGGCTGCGGCGGGGCGACACTTTCCGAACG
>JAGQPF010000471.1 GCA_020426845.1 Planctomycetales bacterium | reverse complement strand
TCGCGCCGGCCGAATCACGCTTCGCGCGTAGCATGGGCGTCCTCGCCCGTGCAGAGCTGCGCAGCCCCATCGCGCCGGCCGAATCACGCTTCGCGCGTAGCATGGGCGTCCTCGCCCGTGCAGAGCTGCGCAGCCCCATCGCGCCGGCTCATTCTCTATTATTTTGGACAAGTGATATGGTTGATTGCATGGGGCATGCGCGTTGCAATGCGGCTGCTCGCCGCGCACGGGCGAGGGCGCCCATGCTACGGACGATCTGAGCGGCACCTCACCACTTGCTTCGTGAACGCCTGCTCACCAGGGCGTGTAGCGCAGACCGAGGTTGGCAAGTTGCAGCAGCGCGAGCAGGCCAAGGCCGACGAGCGCGATGGGGCGGTTGTAGTCGAGCCAACGCGGTTGAGCCGAGGAGAGTTGCACGGGTTGCAGCCGGTCGATGTCTTGAAACACCGCGTGCAGGCCTTGTTGGTCGCCGGATTCGAACAGCCGGCCGCCGGAGATTTCACAAGCGGTTTGCAGTTCGTTGGACGCCCCTTCGGCTCGTACGGAGATCGCGTAGAGCACAATCTGTTTGGCTTTCAACGCTTGGCCAATCTCCACGGCGCGGCCGTCCGCCATATCCGGCGTTTCGCCATCGGTCAGCACGATCATCATGCGGCCGCCGTCGCTGCGCGTCTCAAGCAACTCCGACGCGGTTTCGATCGCGTTGCCGACCAGCGTGCGATCCCACCACTCCAATGGGAAAGCTCCTGGCCGGACGAACGGCGTCGCCAATCGGATTGCGGACAGATCGGTTGTCAAGGGCACCCAGTGGATCACCTTCTCGGTGAAGATCGACAGTCCGAACGCATCGCCTGCGCGGTTTCGCATGAATTGGTCGATGGAGCTCATCGCGGCGTCAAAGCGGGTGAAGGCGTTGCCGTCTTCGCGGACTCGGGTGCCAAACGGCTCGTTCATGCTTCCCGACGTGTCGAGCACTAATTGGATGTTCGTCACCTCGCGAGGATAGTCGGGCGGCCCCTCGACCAGCGGCCTCGCCAGCAACAGGATTGCGGTGGCCAACAACAGGGCTGGCGTCAGGCTCAGTAATCGCAGCACGCCGTCCATGCGCCAGCCGCTCGGCGCCGGCGATTGATCCAACGGCAACGCTACCTGCTGCCCACGAGCGAGCCACTGCCAAAATCCCCAGGCGATCGGGATCGCCAGCAACGGCAGCAAGCCCGGATGTCCAAACATGCTCATGGTTGAGACTCCTGGGGCGGAGACTCTGGCAGCGATTCGGTCATCGCGAGCAACCACTCGGTTGGATTGCTGCCGGTGGGCGAGTGGAGCCAGTTTTCCAACAGACGAAGCTGCTCGGCGGCATCGGGGTGATGCCGGAGTTCCCCCACGATGTCCACCAGCCGAGTGGCGGGACGCGATAGCTGCAGTCGCTCGCTCCAGTAGGTCAGCGTCAACATCTCCAACTCGGCTTGTTGCCGGGTGTCGAGTGGTTTGTGGGCAGCGCCGCGCAGCAGCGCGATCAGACGTTGGCGAGTGGACGGCGCGGGCGCGGCGGGCGGAGCCGGGGAGACGTGGCGGTTGTTTGTGATCAGCGGCGCGAGCAGCGCGGCCCAGCCGATCCACAACAAGGTCATCAATAGCCAGTAGTGGGAATGCATGCCGATTCTGGCAGGCGGGACGACTCGTAGCTCGCCGCTTTCATCCTCGGCCAACAACGCCGTCGTCTTAATGGTCAGCTCCGGCGATTGAGGCTGTTGCCCCGTGGGTGACGTCAAGTAGTCGCCAAGATCGTGTTCGCCGGGGCCATAGGTCAGATAACGCAAGTCGTACCTGGCGCCGCCGTCCGTTGGCACTCGAGCGGCGATCCGCACGGCAACCGCGTCGCCGTGGGTGTAGGGCACGGCGCGATAGTCGTCGCGGTTCAGCACAACCTCCAGCCAGCCCTCCATGCCGATCGAGGGCCGACGCTGCGAGGACGTTTTCCAGATCATCTGTAAACCGATGGCAACTGCCACGGCCGCCGCCAGCGCCAGCATCCGTCGATAAGGACGCAGGCGCCGCAGGCCGGTCGCCATGCGCGGCAGCGACCGCTGTATCGCGCCGCTCGCGTTCGGTCCATCGGTCATGCGTGCCCCAGCGATTTGCGATGTTTCAGAAAATGCTGGAGCCGAGGAATCACGGGCTCGTCGATCGGCAGATGGAGGAACTCGAGCCCCGCGTCGCGGAGCGCGGATCGAATCGACTCGTGCTTGGAGTAGCGCGTGCGCCGCGACAGCAGGAAGCTTCGCCCGGTCTCGGCTTCTCGGCCACGGAAGTAGCCCCGCGCGGGCAGTTGCCGCTCGGCGGGATCCTCCAGCCAGAGCGTCACCGCTTCGTGGCCCACCGCGAGGTGCTCCAACGCGCCGACCACGCCGTCTTCCTGTAGGTCGCTGAGCACCAGCACAAGCGACGATGTTTTTTGCACCGCGGCCAGCGTCTCCAGGCTGCGGGACAGGCGAGTGTGTTGAGAGAAGTCGTGGGTGCGCAGCTGGTGCGCCCACTGTAGTGAGACTCGCTTGGAGAGCGTCGGCCGGATATGAAGCTCGTGGCTGCCGGCGCCCAGCAGGCCAACCGGGCTGAGCCGCTCCTGGGCCGCGCGCGCCAGGGCAGCGGCGAGTCGAACGGCCCACGCGTACTTCGTCTCCCGCGGCGTCATGTGACTTGGACTTGTCAGCGAGGTCAGGCACATCGAGGCCGACGTGTCGACGACCAGGTAGATCGGCACCTGCCGCACGGCTTCAAACTGTTTGACGAACGGCTTGCCGGTTCGCGCGGTGATCCGCCAGTCGATCGACTTGACTGGGTCGCCGGGTTCATACGGCCGCGACTCGGCGTACTCCAAACCCGAGCCGACAAACCGTGATGGATCGGCGCCGAACATCAAGCTGTTGGCCAGCCGTTTCACTTCGAACTCAAACTGCCGCGCGGCAGTCGGAGTCTCCGCCACCTGTCGAGGACGTTGTCGAGAGACGCCCATCTCAGACCTCCTGCAGAATGGCTTCAAGCGTGTCGCGGATTTGCACGCCGCGAGCAACTGCCTCGTATCGCAGTCGCACACGATGCAGCACGATATCCTCGGCCAAGGAGAACAAGTCCTCGGGCACCACATAGTCGCGGTCGTGAAGAAACGCTCGAGCCCGCGCGGCTTGCACCAACGACAACCCCGCGCGCGGGCTGCAACCGACTTCGAGGTCCGGATGCTCGCGCGTGCGCCGCACCATTCGCACGACGTGCTCGGTGAAGGTCTCGCTGACGTGCACTTCCTGAACCTTCTCCATCATTCCGACCAGGTCCTCGATGCTGCAAACCGGGTCTGTCTCGAGCAGGTCGAAGGCGCTCTTCGGCACGGCGCCGCCCTCGGCATGACGCTTCAAACCCATGTTGAGTTGTCGGCGATAGATGTCCTTTTCCTCCTCTTGGCTGGGGTAGGCCAGGCGATGGCAGATCATGAACCGATCCAGCTGTGCTTCGGGAAGCTCAAAGGTGCCGGCCTGCTCAATCGGATTCTGCGTGGCGATGACCAGAAACGGCGCGGGCAGCGTGAACGTTTCCTTACCCAGGGTGACTTTCCGCTCTTGCATCGCTTCGAGCAGGCAGCCCTGGACTTTCGGAGCGGCGCGGTTGATCTCGTCGGCCAACAGCAGATTGGTGAAGATCGGCCCCTTGTGCACGCGGAAGCTGTTGGTTGACACGTCCAGCACTTCGGAGCCGAGCACGTCCGATGGCAGCATGTCAATGGTGAACTGCACGCGGCCGAACCGCATGCCGATCGTGTTGGCGACGGTGTTGACCAACAGCGTCTTGGCGAGGCCCGGAACGCCCTCCAACAGCAAGTGTCCTCCGGTGAGCAGCGCGATCAAGATTCGCTCGACAACGACATGCTGGCCAACGACCACATCGGCGACGCGCTGGCGAATTTGGGTCAGCAGACCGGGGTCGATCGGCGAAGCGGAGGACGGAGTGATATGGTTCATGGAGCAGGGCGGCGCTGGGCCACTTGGCGAGGGGAGTGAATCTCGAGTCAATGATCAGGCGACGATCTGAAGGCGGCGATCTTAAGGTGACATGGCGCTGACATCGGCGCTCGAGTTGGCGCGGTCGAGCCACTGGCGGGCGGTCGCCTCCAATGCGGCGGCTTCCACGTCCGTGGCGGCTCTGGCGAACGACTGCCGCTCGATCCGGTCGACGTCCTGCGCGAGAGCACTTCGCAATTCGTCGGAGAGACGCACCTGCTGGCTGTCTCGAATCCGTCGCAACAGCGCGACGACCGAGAACGGAGTGGATTCGCGCGGCATCGCAAACAGCGGAGTTGTCTCGACAGACGCGGCGCCGCTGCGACGCAGCAGCAAAACGGCGCCGGCCGCCGCGAGCGAAATCAGAGCCAGCAGGATCCACACGTATCGGCCGACACCGGTGAGCTCGCCTGCCTCGGCGCCCTCCAGCAACGTGATGGACTCGGCCGCCTCAACGGGATCGACATCTTCGTACCGCAGATACACCATGGAGGTCTGCGGCGAACGCGCGGCCAGAAAGTCGAAGGCAATTCGGTCGCCGGCGCCTTGCAGCAACGGCTGTGGATCGAGCTGCAGGGTCCAGCTGTTCTCGGTCTGCGCCACCATGCCGTGTTGCTGATCCCAGCGCAGTTGCTTGACCTGCAGGCCTCCCAGCGGGGCCGCGTCGTGGATCGGCAAGGAAAACCGATCGACGTCGAGCAGCTCCTTCCAGTCGGGCGCGAGCCCATCGGCGTTCACGGCGAGGTCCAGTTTCAGCTTGCCATCTTTCAGTTCGCGAGCGTCGACGATCTGAGTGACAGAAACCTGGCTAGCCGGGTGAGGCTCGGCGTCGGGAGACACGGCAATCTGCAGCGGAAACGACTCGGCGGGAATGACAACCTTTCCGTCGCGGTCGAAGAAGTCAAGCTCGAGCGACAGCGAGGGGACGCGGTCGACCGAGCTGTCTTGCGGCTGCAACAGCAGATAGCACAGCGGAGTTTCCTGCCATTGCCTCAGCTCTGCATGGCTGGGCACGCCCGCCGGGGCCGCGATGTCGCGCGGCGGCGAGTCCGGATCGGCGAACACGATGGAGTGGATTTGGAAGAAGCTCTCCAGCTCGAGCCGCAGCGACTCCTCGAAACGATCGCGGTAGAGCGGCTCCTCATTGATCGTCCTTCCGGAGACGACTCGCTGCGTCTGATTGCGAAGGTAGTCGCCGAAGCCGCCGCTCTCCCTCGCGACGTCGGCCGTGTGCTGCAGCGTGACCAGGACGCCGAAGGGGCGATCCGGCCGCACCTGCTCGCTGCCGTCCACCTGCGTGTGCAGCCGCAGCTCGTGCAGCAACGACTCGTAGTAGCCGATCTTTTCCTCGGCGGGATACAGCGTGGGCTGGCTGCCAATCACCTTCACCGCGGCCGACAAGTAGCGATACTTCATCGCGGGGGCGATCCGTTGTGACGCGATGTTGTCAGCGACGAGCTGAGAGAACATCTCGAGATGGACCTGCGAGGCGCCGTTGGGGAGGTCGAGCAACGCCTGTCGCAGCTCATGCAGCGAGTCGTCCGTGACCCCCTTCCGCAGGTTGATGCCCTGATCCTGACTGATGCCGAGCAGTCCGAGGAACCAGAAATGGAACTGCACGATTTGAAAGTCGGCTCGATTCAGCCGAGGCACTTGGGCCGCATAGCCGGCGGCGCCTTGCTGAAAATGCTGCATGGCGCGGCGACCGTGATCCAAATAGTCGCCGAAGCGGTCGCTCTGGCCGTCCGCGACGCTTTGAAAGTAGCGAAACTCGGCCCAGTCCGAATAGAGCAGGCCGGTGATGGCATGGATCTGCCAGTCGTCGGGATGCGACTCGCTCCAAGCGTCCGCTGTGGAGGTCGCCTCCCGATAGCCTTGTTGCACAAGCTCGAAGATGTCGGCCGATGTCCGTCGCGTGGCGGCGTCCCGTTGCACGGACACGTCGCGCCATTGGCCTGCCAGCTTGCCTCGCATGGTGTCGAGCAGACGCTGCGCGAGTGTCGGCGAAAGCTGGCGCAGGTCGCCGAACACGAGCTCGATGTGCTCCCGCGTGTGAATCTCGGCCCGGCTATGGCAGTGGTCAAACGCCTCGGCCAGCCGCGACTCGTCCAATTGCCCTCGTGTCGCCGGGGAAAGCGTTTGCAGCAGCTCGCCGAGCTCCGCCAAGCTGGCCTCTTGCTCGGCCCGCGTCAGCACGATCGCCTGTGGATCGAGCTTGTACTGCTTGAGCACCTCGGGCGAGAGATTGGGCGCGTGCATCCGCGCCCAGTTGTCCAGGAACTGATTGGCGAGCCGCCCGGCGGCCTCCTCGTCGATGCTTTGCAGCTCGCCGATCAGCGGCAACGCTCGGCGTATGTCCTCCGTCTGCAAGAGCACTTCAATCAGAGAAATGTTGACAAACGCGGCGGTCTGTGGCGGCAGTTGGCGAAGCCAGGCATCTCGCGGCGCCATCTTGATCAGCGACTCGTGCGAGACATGCGCATATCGTGGCCGCCCGGCTTCGCTCGTGCGTAGCCAATTCGGGTACATCTCGCGCGAGTGGCGAGACGCTTGGAGCCAATTGTTCGCCGCCAAGTGAAGCAGGGTTTGCCAAGCAGCGCGCTGCCGCCGCGCGTCCACGAGTTGCGACACCTGCCGCATCGCCGCCGCTTGCAGCTCCAAGTGACGCGTCCGCAGCGACATGTCGGGCTCAACGCTTGACTTGGCGGTGCTCGTGCCGATGGCGGCGATGACACGCAGTGCGATCGTCTCGTCGGACTCTTCTTTCAACAGCGCTTGCAGCCGTTGCTTCGCCAGATCGGGCGTGAGCTCCAACAGTCGGGCGAATACCGCCTCCATGGCTTCGGCCTGCAGCGGCGCGTCGGCTGGTTGGTCGACGTCCAATGCGGCTAGCAGTTGTTCCCAGTTCGCGCCTGCGCCGGAAGCGTCCGTCGGCTTCATGGTCAGCTCGGCCAGCGGTGAGAACTCCTTGGCGGCTTCGAGCAGCTGCGCCTGGCGGAGCACTTGCGCCGTGATCTCTCGTTGTCGCTCGTCCGCGCCGCCTAGCCGGCGAGTGCCCTGGCGCAGTTGTTTGAGCAATTCGGCGCGAGACTCGGCGTTGTTCATCACCGCTTTGATCAAACTGCCGACGTGGACGATCTGCTTGCCATCCAATTCGACGGGCGAAGCGTCCGTCAGCGCCAGCACATCCGCGGGCAGCAGCACGGCGGGCGGACGTGAGAACACCAGGTCCGCGCAGATCTTGCCGTGAATGCGCCGCGCTGTCTCAGCCTCGAATGTCTCGAGCAGCTTGGCGATGGCTGTCCAGTTTCCGGCCCGCACCCAGTGACGCAGTCGTGTCGCTTCATCCCAGTCTTCTCGCTCGAGCGTCGCGGCCGCCGCGAACGCCTCTTCCGCTGTCCGGGTGAACTTGTCCGTAAGCAGTTGGCCCACATCCTTGCGCAACGATGGGTCCTGCGGGTCTTGCGCAGGGGCCAGCACGGCCATGTTGCAACACATGGCCAAGGTCAGCAGCGACCGCCGCAGGGTCGTGTAGTGGAATTGGGGCATGGCGATTCAGTTACCGAGGTCAAATTCGTTGGCGACAGGAGTCGGCGCGTCGGGCGAGGGAGGGCGGGGGCGGGCATCGTTGAGAACGGGCGGCCCCGTGCCGGGGGCGTCGGGAGGCGGTGGAGTCAGGGCGACATCGAGCCCCGCTGTATTGACGTTCGTGGCCGCGCTGGCGGCTTGCGTATTGACCGTTTGCCGCTGGAACGACTTGATGACCACCTCCAGATTTTCCCGGTCGCGGGCATTGCGGCTCGCGGGCGATTGCTCGGCCAGACGCCGATACTGTTGGCGGGCCAGCTCCCAATGGCGCATCCAGACATCGCGCTCCGCCGCCTCCAGCCGCAACGCCACCATGGCGCTGTAGTGCGCCTCCCCCAGTAGCTCGCGCGTCTCGAGGGTGACGGGGGCCAACTCGCCGTGCTCGCGTTGCACATCGGATAGCAGTCCGCGCAGGGCTTGCAAGGAGTTGGCGAGCTGCCCTTGGCGAAGCTGCATCCGCGCTTCGGCCAACCGCAACTGGCTGCTTGCCGTCTTGATCGGCGTCGGGGTTTCGTCGTCGTCGCCTCGAGGCAGGGCTTGCTGCGAGTCGTGATAAGCGGCCTGCGCTTCGTCGAAGCGGCCATCGGCCTCCAGTCGCAGTGCCCGCTCATAGTGTCGGCGCGCCGCTTGCCAAGCCACGGCTTGTTGCCCCGGGCCGTAGTGGTAGCTGAGCAACGCGACTGGCGCCAACAACCAGACCAACACGAGCCACTTCTTCATGGCGACTCTCCCGGCAAAGGGAGCGAGGGGCCGGTCGCGGAGGCCGCGGAGGCCGCGGCGGGCGCGCGCATGGGCAGTTCGGCATCGGGGCGCCATGCGCTGCCGGCAAGCTGCAATGCGATCGGAATCGCGACCAGCAGCGTTGCGCCGAGCACAATGGCTAGGCGAGCGACGTCGCGCGGATCCCACGGCTGCTCGCCAAGCGGCGGCAACTGTGCCAGATCGGTCAGCACTTCGCTGCGTAAACCGACCCGGTTCACATCGTGGTAGCGGCCGCCCAACTCGACCGCCAGTCGGCGCAGCACGGCCGCCTGTTGTCGCGAGTCGCGGCCGCTGGAGCGGGCGCCGACGAGCGGATCGCCCACCGCCAGCACTTCGACGGCCCGAATCGAGCGAGGAAGGTCGGGCGTCTTCTCGAAGTCGACGGTGTCGCCGTCGGTGCAGAGGAACATGGTGGTGCTGTTGGCTGGCCAGTCTCGCGCCAAATCCGCGGCCGCCTGCACTCCGGACAGCAACTGGGTCTCGCCGGGCTCGAACGACCAGACCAGCGGCAGATTGTCCAGCACGTTGCGAACCACCTGGACATCGCTGGCGTCCACCACAACGGGCCGCGCCGAGGTGAAGAACACGACGACGCTGAACTTGGTTCTTCCCAAGGCGATTCGCGACAGCAGGCTCTCGACCACTTCATACACGCGGTCTCGTCGGCGCAGCTTCTGCTCCGTTCCCGAGTCCTCGACATTCATGGATGGCGAGATGTCGAGCACCAACAGCACGCGTTGCAGATGTTCGTCGGCTTCGGTTTCCATTGGCGCCGTGTGTTCGCCCAACGCTCCGACCGTTTGCGGCTCGGCCACCGCCAGAAAAGTCAGTCCCCAGGCCAACGCCGCGCCTGCGAGCACTCGCGCTGCCGGCGCGCCGCGCGTCCAACTCCGTGCGCCGTCGGGGCCAAACGCCAACGGGGCCATGGCATCGATTCGCCGCTGGTGACGGAATTCTGCGACTGCCGTGATCAGCGCCACGATCGCGGCCGCCCAGGTTGCAGTCGCCATCGGTGCCATGAGAGAAAGCTTCAAAGGTGGGAGAAACGCGGGGGCATTTATCATAATCCGCTTCACGTCGACGTGCGAAGGCCGCCAAGCGACGCAAACTGTCGGCGAGCGATGCGATTCGGCAGCCGCTGTCGGCCGCTGTCGGCCGCCGTCATTCGCCGTCATTCGCTGCCTTAGCGGCGGCGCTATCGAAAACCTCGCGCTCCGGTGATGCCGCTCTGCTATCCTCTGGGTGCTGGCCTTTTGCCTCACAAGGATTGCCTGATCAAACACACACCTCGAGAATTGCCCAT
Organism: Planctomycetales bacterium; assembly: GCA_020426845.1. Classification (GTDB taxonomy): domain Bacteria; phylum Planctomycetota; class Planctomycetia; order Pirellulales; family Pirellulaceae; genus JAGQPF01. The sequence goes on along the minus strand of JAGQPF010000471.1, from coordinate 42,976 downwards.
GTGCGCCCGTTTTGCCTCCGCCGTTGTTGCTTGGACCGCGTTCGTTGCCGTGGGACTGACCGGTTCGTTGCTCTGTGGCCAAGAGGCGCCCGAAGAGGCGACGCTGGCGGGCGCACAACACGTGGTCGCCGTCGAGCACGTCTGTGCATGGCCCAACCTGACGCGGATGCCTGATGGTTCGCTGGTGGCCATCATCCATAATCAGCCATCGCATGGTCAGCGAGAGGGCGAGCTGGAGTGCTGGGCAAGCGCCAATGGCGAGCAGTGGGAGAAACGCGGCAACCCGGCCCCTCATCAGCCGCATACGGTGCGGATGAATCACGCCGCTGGCTTGGCGAAGAATGGCGACTTGCTGGTGCTATGTTCGGGGTGGACGGACGTGAAGCAGCCCGAGCGTCCCAAGCAGGCCGCGTTCCGCGACGATATCCTGTCGAGCTGGACGTGCCGTTCGAGCGATGGCGGGCGAACGTGGACGCATCACGAAGATTTCCCCTCGCCCGAGCAAGGCTGGTCGCACTACATCCCGTTTGGCGACATCATCGTCGCGACTGACGGGGCACTGCATGTCTCCGTCTATCAAGGCAACTTCGCCGACCCCTCCAAGAGCACCAAGATTAAGGCCTTTCGGTCGTGGCATTTCCGCAGCGACGACGATGGCAAGACTTGGCAGCGAGGGAGCCTGATCGGAGCTCGGCACAACGAGACCGCGCTATTTCATGCCGGTGGAAAACGCTGGATTGCCGCCGCCCGCATCGACGCCATGGAGCTCTTCCCTTCGACCGATGACGGCAAGACTTGGGGTGAGCCGTCGCGAGTTACGTCGCGGAATCAGATCAATGGTCATCTGGTGCGACTGAAGGATGGCCGTTTGGTGTTGGCCTACGGCAATCGCGTTAAGGGACAGTTTGGTGTCATGGCCAAAGTCAGCGACGACGACGGCGCGAGCTGGGGACCCGCGATTCGGCTCGCTCATACGCTGGATGTCGACTGTGGCTATCCCTCCAGCGTTCAGCGCGACGACGGCCGCATCGTGACTGCTTATTACGCGAAAGCAAGCGAGCGCTGCGACCACTACCACATGGGCGTCGTGATCTGGGACGCCGACAAGTCGAAGTGACGCGGCTGCGTCATTTTGATTTGGTCCACGACAGAATGTTGCCTAGCCAAGGCCAGCGGATGTGGTGCTGCCCAAGGGATCACGCAAAGTCGCGAAGACGCAAAGAATGAATGGGAAAGAGTTCCTCCTGCCGTTCGACCGGTCGGGCCTCCATCGCAGGCGACCCTTGTGAGGCCCGGTGGACCGGCTGCATCCTTCGTTAGTCTCTCACGGAGGCACAAAGACACGGAGCTAGAATCAAAAAATGCTTGCTGTGAATCTCTTTGCGTCTTTGCGACTTTGCGTGAGAATGTTGCCTAGCCAAGGCCAGCGGATGTGATGCTGCCCAAGGGATCACGCAAAGGCGCGAAACCCAGTTCGTCCGCTCGCGTCTATTGTAAGTTCAGGCCGTCGCAAAGCGAAACTTGCCGGGACAATTCACCGCTCATGTGTCAAATCGCGTGACGCTATGGAGAACGAATCGGAAGCCGGCTTGCTGGATGCAATTCAGCGGGACCCGCAAGATGAAACGGCACGATTGATCTATGCCGATTGGCTAGAGGAGCGGGGCGACTTGCGCGCGCAGTACCTCCGCGCCGAACTGGAATTTGCCACCCGAACGCCCGGCGCCGTTTGGTCCGACCTGGATGAACTTCAGCAAGATCAGCTACTTCGGGAGCACGCTGCCGCGAGCGACGAACTGATGGAGCTCGCTTCCCGAGTGGATCGGGACTGGATCGAGCGAGTTGGCCTGGACATGGATCTGGTGATGTGCGATTTCCGAGCACAGAAGCTCAACGCTGTTGTGCAGGCGAGAAAGCTCTCACGCCACCCGCTGCTCCATTCGAAGTTGCTCGTCGAATCCTCGCCGAACGCCTTCGTCACGTGTGTCAGCTTTGTGCGAGCCATGGAATGGAAGGCCGCCGCTCGCGCTAGTGAGGTCGCTCGCTCCAATTGGGACCGGCCGGTCTGGGTGGTGCAACGAGCAGGGAGCACTCCATTTCACTACGTTGTGCAGGAACGCAACAAACACCGGTTGCGCGAATTCATTGGCGCGGTTCGCGCGATGCCCCGATCAAAGCGTGTCCGGCCCTGCTTGATGGGAATGTTGTGCGCGAGTTGGTCGGAGTGGGAGGAATGCTACGCAAGGATGCGCACGCTTGGCTTTCCGATTTCCAGCACGTACGAATTGCCTCGAACGATGCCTCGTATCCTCGAATGCGACGAGCAGGCGGATTGGCTGCGTTTGGCGAGCCAGCAGCGGAATGAGACGTTCGACCATCACCTGGCGTTTGTCGAAGTGGACGACGAGTAAGATCCGGCGATCGGTCCACCGGGCCTCACAAGGGTCGCCTGCGATGGAGGCCCGACTGGTCACCGGGCCTCACAAGGGTCTCCTGCGATGGAGGCCCGACTGCGATGGAGGCCCGACTGGTTCCGCGAGCTAGCTTGTCAGTCCATGCCGATGCGCCGCCAAGCCCAATGGCGCCAGTGAGACGAAGCTAAACGGACCGATGACGGCCGCCGTGATCTGTGAATAGAAGAGCCAGGGAGGCGGCACGAGTTCGGCGGGCAACGCGGCGACGAGCTCCCGCGCCAGCGAGACAACGCCAATCGCCGTGGCCAGCCAGAGGATCGAGGCGATTGCCAGCGGCGCCGCGCCGATCTGTCTTTGCGCGATCGCTCGCCAAGTAAACCATGCGGCGAGGGCAATCGCAACCATCGGCGACGCGTAGCTATAGAGTTGCCACAATGGCGTCAGCGACCAACCGGCCCGGTGGGCCGCAAAGGCTCCAAAGCCGTGCACCAAAACAAGGCTCCACAACGCGCCAAACAGCCGAGCACGCAACGGCATCCAGAGAGTTAGCGAGAAGCACACGAGCGTGGTCAAGCAAATGCCGCAAGGAATCAAGCAGGCAATTAGCAAGCCGTGACGCCAATGAAGGGAGGCCAGCGGCTGGGAGAGTTGTTGCGCAATTTGACTCCATGACTCCCCTGCGCCGGTCGTAAGCGCGTCAATGGCCGCGGTCGAGGCCAATAAAGTGATGGCTGCCAGGGTAAACAGGGACACCGCCATGCCTTTGACCAGGATTAGCCAATCGTTTCGCACGGGCAGCACGGCGATGTAGGCCGGCAGGTCGGCGACTCCCTCGCGCATTCGAATTCCGATGGCGCGCTCCGCTCCCAACACCTGAAACAGCAACATGCCGAAGCCGATCCCGGCGATCCAGATCACGGGCTTGCCGTAGGGCGGCCCGTCAGTGAGCGAAAGGATGAGACTCCCTGCCAACAATAAAATGTCCAGCGCGATCGCGGCGGACAGCACCGCCATGCCGGCCCGCTTCAATTCCAGCCAGCACTGTGCGTGCACCGGCCCCCGCAGTCTCGCGAGCTCGGTCCCGTGAGTTGTGGCAGCTGACGGTGTGTCACGGTGATGCGACTGATGGCGCATCCGGGCCGCGCGCCAGGTGGTGAATCGCAGGGACTCGCCTCGGCGCTGTCGCCCCACAGCGACGATTGATAACCACAGCGCCAAGCCGGTGATCGTGGCCAACGTCAATAGCACGGTCGCCGGCAGATCAAAGGCGTCGGTCTGTCCCAAGATGAATAACACAGGGGTGTCGCGGTCGACGGTCTGTCGCCAGGCAAAGCTCGCGGCCACCACCCCTGCGACTACCAGGCCGATGCCGCAGGCACGCCCGGCACGCGATGTCGCGGACCAGGAGGCGGCCATCAGACAGGTCACCACGGTGGCGACGATCGCGCCGGGACCAAGCAGCGCGGTGGGCTGGCCGGTGATCCGGGCGAACAGCAGTGCCGGCAGCGCGAAGCAGGCCAGCGACGTCGCCACTTGGAACACGAACGGCACGATGACGAGCGTGGCGGTGCTTACAGGGTGCACGAACCCACGCGCGAAGCCGAACCCCTGCTGCTCGGATGACAGGGAATTGGCCCAATTGGCGGAGGTCACGCCAAACACCATGGTGATCGGCAGAATCGTTCCGCGGATGGCCATGATGGCGGCGGGCTCGAGCATGCCGTGCTCTCCGCGCGAGCCGAACCATCCCAACAACGTGACGAATAGCAGGCCGTAGCCGAGTCGGGCGAGCAGCTCCCAGCGGCTGAGCCGCCAGACTTCCCAGAGCAGGGCGGTCCGAGGTCCGCGAATCCATGACATCATCATGTCAGCTCCTTGGCTTCCTCGGCCTCGGAGCCCTCCAGTAGGCTTGCCGCGCGGCGCCCGGCGCGGGCGACGAAGATCTCCTGAAGCGAGGCGTGCCGGGCCGACAACACTCGCCCATCGACCTGCTGCAGCCGCCCGCATGTCAGCTCTTGGTCCGCTTGCCACAGCGTCTGCCACACTTCGCCTTGGCGCGTAGCCTCAAGGAGTCCATCGAGCTGGGGAAACGCCTTCGGTGTGGCGTCGAAGCGGACGGCAATCGACAGATGATTCGACTTGACATCGTCCAGATCGCCCTGGAGCACGACCCGTCCGCGATTGATCATCACCACGCGATCCGACATCATCTCAACCTCGTCCAGCAGGTGAGAGGAAAAGAGCACCGTGCGGCCGTCCTCCGCCACCGCGCGGACGATCGCGTTGAGAATGTCCTTGCGGACAACCGCGTCGAGCCCCGTGGAGGGCTCGTCGAGCACCAGCAGGTCGGGGCGGTGCGCGACGGCGCCGATCAGGCCGACCTGGGCTCGCATGCCCTTGGAGAGCGACTTAATGCGCTGGGTGGGGTCGAGCCGGAAGGTCGCGAGCAACTCGCGGGCGTACGCGTCGTCCCAGCGCGGGTAGAACGCCGCCGTGTAGCGCAGATACTCCGAGATCCGCATCCATTCGGGCAAGTCGCGGTGCTCCGACAGATAGCCGACACGGCTGAGCACCGCCGCGGGATGTGCGTCCGGGGCGAGGCCAAACACTCGCACGGATCCGTGCTGGGGACGCAACAGTCCGAGCAGGTGTTTGATGAGCGTAGTTTTGCCGTGGCCATTGGCGCCAACGAGTCCGACGACAACGCCCGTCGGAATGTCCAAGTCGACGCCGGCCAGTGCGCGAATTTTCCCGAACATGCGGGACAGCGCTCGCACCTCGACCAACGGCGACTCCGCCGCGGGCACTGACGCACTGCCTTGGCTTGAGAGCGGTTCACCCGGCATGGCCGCGCCTCCCCTGTTGGGTTCTGAGCAGCGTCTCGTGCCGCTTCTGCAGCAGCTGCAGCACCTCCTCGTAGCTGAAGCCCAGCTGGGAGGCCTCGGCCAGCAGCGCGTCGGCTCGCTCCGCCATGATCTGCCGTTGTTCACGACGAGCCAGAGGCGATGGCGTCTCGGCGACGAACGTGCCTGCTCCGCGTCGCTTGACCAGCAGCCCGATCGCCTCGAGCTCGGCGTATGCCTTGACGATCGTGTTGGGCGTGACACTCAGCTGCTCGGCAAGCGCGCGAATCGCCGGGATCTCGGCTCCTGCCGCCAACTGTTCGGACGCGATCAGATACTTGATCTGATTGACGATTTGCCGGTAGATCGGCACCCCGTCCTGAAGCGAAATCTGGATATGCATCGGCTCTACCCCGGTGTTGCGGGCCAGCCTATTTCGGCTTTGTGTCACTGTATCACAACTGTGATACAAAATGCAACTGCCGGAGGCTGGAGATCCAAATAGGGCGCCGGTTCCGCCGGCACACGGTGGTTACAATCCAAGGCAGCTCCGGTCGCACGCACCTCCTTCGGTCAAGACACCATGAAGCAGCCACTCTCGCTCTCACGCCCTCGCACTGTCTTTCTGCTCGGGCTCGGCTGGTTGTCGATGATCGCGGCGTCGGCGTCCGCGGCCGAGCCCGCTCGGTTGAACGTGGTCTTGTTTCTGATCGACGATCTCGGCTGGCGAGACCTGGCATGCCAAGGCAGCGAATACTATCGCACTCCTCACATCGACGCGTTGGCTGCCGCTGGCGCTCGCTTCACCGACGCTTACGCGGCATGTGCTGTCTGCTCCCCGACTCGTGCGGCGATCATGACCGGAAAGTACCCGGCGCGATTGCTGCTCACCGATTGGCTGCCATCGGGACGGTGGAACCCCAAAGCTAAACTTCGTGAGGGACGGCTAGTGCGTGGTTTGCCTCCCGAGGAGCACACACTGGCCGAGTCGCTTCGCGAGGCGGGTTATCACACCGCGAGCATTGGCAAGTGGCATCTCGGCAGCGAACCGTTCAGCTTGCCGCAGCATCACGGCTTCGATCTCAATGTCGCCGGCAACGCGCATGGTGCGCCGGGAAGTTACTTCTTCCCCTATCAGGGCAACTGGCTGATTCCCACCACCGGATTGCGCGCCCGCTGGAACACGCTCTCCGCTGGCAAGCCGGGAGATTATTTGACCGATCAACTCACCGACGCGGCGGTCCGCTTGATTGGCGAGCACGCCGCTCGTCCGTTCTTTCTCTACTTTCCACACTATGGAGTGCATGCGCCGCTGCAAGGGAAGCCGAAGGTGGTTGCCGAGTACGAGGCCGTGCCGGCGGAGCGGCGTCAGGGCAAGCCGGCTTACGCCGCGATGGTGCAGAGCATTGACGATAGCGTCGGGCGAGTGCTCGCGGCGCTGCGCGAGCACGGTGTGGAAGAGAACACGGTCGTTATTTTTACTTCGGATAACGGAGGTTTCGCCAACGCCACCAGCAACGCGCCACTGCGAGCCAACAAGGGCGCCTATTACGAAGGCGGGATTCGAGTGCCGCTGATCGTCAAGTGGCCCGGCGTCACGCGGGCCGGCGCCATCGTCCGCGAGCCGGTGACGAGCACCGACTTGTATCCCACCTGTCTGGCGGCCGCCGGCCTGCCGATGCAGCCACACCAGCATCTCGACGGCGTCAACTTGCGCCCGCTGCTGCTAGGAGAAACGATCGCGTCTCGCTCATTGTTCTGGCACTACCCACATTACAACTCGCATCCGTCCAGCGTGCCGTGCAGCGTGATTCGCAAGGACGGCTGGAAGTTGATCGAGTCGTTCGACCCGGCTCGCATGGAGCTTTATCATTTGGCGGAGGATCTCGAGGAGGCCCATGAGCTGGCCGCCTCGCAGCCTGACCGAGTCGCTCGGCTGCGAGCTGAGCTGCAAGCGTGGCGCGAAAGCGTTGACGCCGAGAGAATGTTGCCCAACCCCGATTACGACGGCGCCGCAGGCAAAGGTCGGTGAAGTGGGATGACGGGGAGCTGTCAGGAAGGCAGCGGGGGAAGCTCCCATTCCCATACCGGTCCATCCTCCGGATGGTCGACGACGCGACGCTTTTCAAACCCCAGCCGCGTCAGAATCGTGGTCGAGGCGGACTCCACGGGCAACGTCTGCGCCAGGATGGTCAGCTGCGGATCAGCCACTTGTGCGATCCGCACCAGTTCGCGCGCCATCGCCGTCGCGATCCCTTGGCCTTCGAGTCCCGGTGCGGTCCCGTACGCGATTTCCACGCGCTGCTCGCGGGGCCGCCCCTTGAAGCCGCACACACCAACCGGCGTCTGATTGCGAAGGCCCACATAGCCGATCCAGGGCGGAGCAAACCCAACTCGGCCATAGTGTTCGAGCGTGGCCTCGACTGCCGAGGCGATGAAATCGTCCTCAACGATGGCTGCTAAGTCACCCAACTGCCCTATTTCAATCAGTTGCATGGCGTGGCTCCCGGGAAATGGCTTTCCGCATACTTCTAAACAAGTTGCGTTGGCGTCCGACAGGTTCGCGCTCGGCGGTTGAGCCTCATTCGCTGGCGGGCGGGGCGCCGCGGGCATATGCTCATAGCTGATAGTGGTTTCGGCCACAGACTGCAGGCTGGCGGCCTGCACCACAACAATGCGATGACCATAAGACGTGGAACTGGCACCCCGTCTTTTTCTCAAAAATTCTCGAAAAGAAGCCCTCGCGTCCGTGTGTTACTAACGGAGGGAAATGCATGGACAATTGGCCGGAGACCCGCGAGAGCTTGATTCTCAAGGTGAAAGATCCGCAGAATGCGGCCGCTTGGGCCGACTTCATGGAGATCTACCGGCCGGTCGTTTATCGGATGGCTCGCGGCCGAGGCTTGCAGCATGCCGACGCGGAGGATTTGTCGCAACACGTCTTCCTGATGGTCTCGCAGGCCATTGAACGCTGGGTGCCGGAGCCTTCGCTGCCGCCGTTTCGCGTCTGGCTGGGCCGGATTGCTCGCAACGCGATCGTCAACGCGGTCACTCGCCGTCGTCCCGACGTGGGCGCCGGCTCAACGACCGTGCAGCAGGCGATGCAGGAGCTGCCGGACCGCGAGGCGACGTGCGAGCTGGTGCGAGAAACGCGCCGCCAGGCCATTCGCTGGTCGGCGGAGCAGATCCGCGCGGAGTTCAGCGAGGCCACCTGGGCGATGTTCGAGCAGTCCTTTCTCCAGGGGATAGAGGTGGAGGCAGTCGCTGCGGCGCTGGGGAAATCAACCGGCGCCGTCTACATGGCTCGCTATCGAGTCGTGCAGCGGCTGCGAGAAAAGGCAAACGAAGTTTCTGAAGTCTGGAGTGAGAGCCGATGATTCGATCCTTGGACTGTCTGCGCCCCGAAGAGGTGGAGACGTTGTTGTCAGGTGAGTTGTCCGACGAACGCACGGCGGATGTGGAGTCTCATCTGTCCTGCTGCGACGCCTGCCGGCGGGTGGTCGAGCATGCCATTGGCCCCGATCGTTGGTGGGACGACGTCCGCGAGTCGTTGGTTATCACCGAAACGGTTGGCGATGCCGGCTCGAATGACGCTTCGGCGTCACTCTGCTGGCCCGAGAACGACTCGCCGGCTGACGCTCCGGCTGACGGGGCGACGCGCGAAGGCGAGTTGTTGTCGCGCCAGCTGCTCGACCTGCTGGGGCCAACCGATGATCCCCATTCGCTCGGGCGAATCGGTCCCTATGAAGTCGTGGCGCTGTTGGGCCAGGGCGGCATGGGCGCCGTGTTCAAGGGCCTGGATCCTTCGTTGAATCGCTACGTCGCCATCAAGATCTTGCTCCCGACGCTGGCGGCGTCCGGCGCAGCGCGCAAACGCTTTGCACGCGAGGCGCAGGCCGTGGCGGCGGTCGTCGATGATCACGTGATGGCGATCCACAGCGTCTCCGAATGGCAGGGGATTCCGTATCTCGTCATGCCGTACGCTCGCGGCGCCACGCTGCAGAAGCGACTGGCTGCCGAGGGGCCGTTGAAGCTGGCGGAGATCCTGCGGATCGGGATGCAGGCGGCGCGAGGGCTGGCGGCGTCCCATGCTCAAGGCATCATTCATCGCGACGTCAAGCCGGCCAACATCTTTCTGGACGACAACGTCGAACGCGTGCAGCTGATGGACTTCGGTTTGGCTCGCGCCGTCGACGACGCCAGCGTCACTCGGACGGGCGTGCTGGCGGGCACGCCGCAGTACATGTCTCCCGAGCAGGCCCGCGCCGAGTCTTTGGATCGGCGCAGCGACCTGTTCAGTCTCGGCGCCGTCATGTACGCGATGTGCACCGGCAGGCCGCCGTTCCGAGCCGACTCGAGCCACAGCGTGCTGCGGTTGATCACCGACCGGGAGCCGCGGCCGATCCGCGAGTTGAATCCCGAAATTCCCGCTTGGCTGTGCTCCATCATCGCGCGATTAATGGCAAAAGACCCTGCCGACCGCCACGACTCGGCCCAGCAATTGGCCGCGCTGCTCGAGGCCTGTCTGGCTCACGTGCAGGATCCGCAAGCCGCTCCACTGCCGCCGGAGCTCGCCACGAAAAAGTCCACCGGCATCTTGAGACGCGGTGACAAGCCGAGGGGGATCGCGGGGCTGATGGCGCTGGGCGCCGTTGGCGCGGTGTTGCTGCCGACGTTGTTTTTAGTCGTAACTTCGCCGCCATCACTGGCGGGGCGCTGGCAAGGCGAGGCCTGGAGCGAGATCGACATTCGCGAGTCGTCCCAGTCGCCGCACCAATACGAGGGCGAGTTCACGGGTGAACTGCCGGAGCTGCTGAAAAAACTGCCGGAACAGTCTCGGTTGTTTCGGGGCGACGCTTCGCGCGGCGAGTTTCAGCTGCGCTGGTCTCGCGTGGAGCGTCGCTTTAACGGCACATGGAAATCACCCGACGGTCGATTTGGGCGGCTGTCGTTGCGATTGGATGGCGAAGGCGAAATCCGCGGCGCTCGCACGACGTCGAAGCCGGCGGATGACGATTCCGGCCCGCCGCGATTGACGGACCTGCATTGGCGTCGCGCAGCACAAGAGCCCAGCACGGGAGTGACGGAGAAGCCCTCGGCCAAGCCAGCCAAAGATACCGAATTGGCCGCTGCCGTCCGCCAATTCAATTCGCGGCAGCAGCAGCATGCACTCGGCAAACGCCTGCCGCCGCTGACGGTGGAGGAGGTGGCGACCTGCATTCACTGGATGATGAACGGACCCGACTTCCAGTATCTGCTTTCGGCTGAAGAGCAGCGGGCACTGCGTAGCATCGCCGAGCAGGGCAAATTCCCTCGCAATTGGAAGTTGGACGTCGTCACCGAAGTGCATGGCGTCGAGTCCGAACGCTTCGCGGCCTGGAACGTGACATTGCAGCTGACGCATGCTGATGGCACGAAATTCACTCGTCCCGTGCGTGAACAACTGCTTTGGCAAATCGGTGAACGAGGCGACCCGGTTGCGTTGCCCAAGCCTGCAATCCCCGCCGGTTGGCGGCCGCTGGCGGCGGCGCTGCGCACCTTCAACAGCGCGCATCGCGTGCTGGACGGCGTCCCGATGCCTCCCGTGACCGAGCATGAGCTGCTCGCAGCCATTCGACTTTGGAAGTCGCGACGTTTGGAGTTCGACATTACGAACGAGGACTTTGCCACCTTGCAGGCGATCGCCGACAACCGGGCGCTGCCGCCCGGAGCGGAGCTAGAGATCATCTCGCACTTTGGTCCGGAAGCTGGACCCGTCTATCTCATGTGGTCAGTGCGGCTGAGCTTGCTCAAGACCAGCAACACGACTCCTTACCCACGGCATGTGGAAGAGTTTCGGCGCCACCATGTTGGCATGAAGGACCAGTGGGAGCGCAGAGAGTCGATGCTGCGGCCACGTGGGATTGGCTTCGTGGAGGAGCCCACGGTCGAGAATCAGCCGCCGCCCGCGGCTCCTGAGGAAGTCGCCCCAGCGGAGGCAGCTCCTGCGACAGCTCCGCCCGTACTCAAGCCGCTCACGGTCGGCCCGCTTGACCGCCTGCAGGGAGCCTGGCAGTGCCTGTCACTGACAAGAGACGGTCAGCCGGTGGCCGCCGACGTGGCGGCGCAGTTTAGTCTCGACTTCAACGAGGACCAAGTCGTGTTCCAAGAGCAGCACGCCAAGTACACGGGACGCGTGGAGCTGCCGGACTCGCTGGCCGATGCGCTGCCCGACGGAGTGCGGCCACTGATGATCCGCCGGCTGGTTGGGGGAGAAGAGGTGATTAAGCACGCACTTTTCGAGTTTCGTGGCGAGCAGCTCCGGATCGTCACCAATGTGGATGGCAAGGTGCCGACGGCGATGGAGTCGAAACCGCAATCGGTGAACCAACTGCTATTGGTCTTCGAGCGGCATTGGGGGAAACAGCCGTTGGCACTACATGTGGCCCATGACCGGCCCGGTGCGGGACGAATCTATGTTTCCCGAAAAGAGCAGCCGCAAACGCTGTTTGTGGAACGCGAGCCGATTGTGACAATAAAGGACGTCATTGCAGCCCGAATCAAAGAGGATTCGCCTTATGAGGCGGCAATCGACCTGACTTTCTCGGAGGAGGCGGCCGAACGCATGGGCGAGGCCACCGGCAAAAATCTCAACAAGCATCTCGTCATCTTCCTCGAGGGGGAGCTTGTTGCGGCTCCAGCGATCCGCGCTCGCGTCGGCGCCCGCGCGGTGATCACCGGCAAGTTCGATCCCGCCGTGGCAAAGCGCATTGTTGCTCCGTTTCAAGGCGAGGCGGAACGCATTCGGCAATTGGAAATCGACGTGGCCCGCCAAAAGGTGAAGATCGCCGAGCAAGAGTTGGAGCAAACCAAGAAACTCGTGGAGAAGAACTTTGTCTCGCGGCTTCAGGTGGACCAAGCTGAGTTGAAGCTCCGGCAAGCCGAATTGGAGCTGCAGCGAGTCATGCTGACGCCGTCGACGCCAAGCAATGCCAGCTCGGATTCCGTTGTGCCGGAAAAAGTCGACCAGGAGACCGCTCTCAAGTTGCGGCAGCTCAACTTGCAGGAGGCCGAGATGAACCTGAAGGCGGCGGAGGAGACGTATCGCCGCACGGCGCAGCTGACGGAGGCCGGAGCGGTCACGGCGGGAGAGCTCTTGTCGACGCGGCGCGAGGTGGAGCAGGCAGCTCTGGCGGTGTCTCGCGCAAAGTTGATTTTGGAGGCACAGGCTGCGGCCGGCGCTGTCGACCCACCGAACGTCGGCCGTCATGCCGCCAGTCTTCGGCAACTCGAATTGTTTGCGAAACTCTATCTGCTGGAGGTGCAGGAGGCCGAACTAAAGGTGCGCGCTGCCAAGGAGACGTTCGATCGTTTGAAGAAACTGGCGGACCAAGGCGCCGCGCCGCACGAGCAGCTTCTGCAGGCACGCCGCGAACTAGAGCAGGCCGAGCTGGGGTTGGAACGCGTCAAACTGAAAGCCCCAAACAGCAACGACCCTTCGGGTAACGCGCCTTCAGGCAAGGAGGAAGACGTCAAGCGATGATTCGTGGACGGTGTTGGTTGCCACGAAGAACGCGAAGACCACGGAGTAAGGTCTCGATCGATCTGACCTACCGCGGGAATGGATCAACCGGCAGGCCTTTTCCCGCGGGCAGCTGAGGGAACTCGAACGTGCTTGGCTCAACGAGTTCGCCTTTTTGCCAATTCTCGATGGCGAAATCGTAGTTGTCATCAGAGGGAAGTTGGTTCAAGCGACGCCGACCCTCGGGACCGGCAACGGAAATCGCGTGCACTAGATCGGTGACGAAATGGCGGTTGTGCTCCGCCATCAGCTCGTTCTGCAACACGTCGAGCGCCTCTTTGCCTCCGCAGCAGCCCAAGGCATATCGCAGCCAAGCGACCGAGCGGCTGTAATCTTTCTGCTGGTGTGGCGGGGCTTGGGGGACGGGCTGGCTACCAGGGGGAGCGAACGGATCGGGAGCAACAGCGACGCCTACGAACGGATCGCCGCCAGGCGGCAAGGGCGGTGGCGGCGGGTTCTGGCGCCGGAGTTCGGCAATCAGCAGCGGGACCGTGACGTTGCGATGTTTGGCGAGCAACGCGACCGCCGTCATCATCGGCCGATTGGTCGATCGGCTCTCTGCATATTCGGGCAAGTCGTTGGCGAATTCCGAATCATCAAACGTGTCGATCAGAGCCTGCCAGTTTTTGTCGTGCGCCGCATCGTGCAGCGCCAGCAACTGACGCATCGTCCGAGTCGCCGTTTGTGACGGAGCGGTGGGGGGCAGATTGTTGCGGGCAAGTTGGGCGTTGAATTCTGCATCCAGACGATCCATCACTTTGATGAGTGTGTCACGTTGACCCGCCTCGAGGTACAACGTTGTCAGCCTCGCTTTGACTTCGTTCGTGTACCATCCATGCCTCGCAAAATCGAGGTAAGTCGCCACGGCTAAATCGAAACGTCCGAGTTGCTCGTAGCTATACCCTTGCCAGAGCCGGCGGTTGGCGAGTTCGCCCTCAAAGCATGTCACGCAACTGTCGCCGCTGGTGGCGGAGTAGGTGGTCTCGGCGTCGGCGAACGCCTCCGCCGCTAGCTCGTAGCTTCCCAGCGCAAAGTAGCAATGTGCGATTCCGAGCTGCGCCTCGTCGCGGGCAAAAAAGGCGAAGATGTCGGACTGCTCGAAGGGCATCGCCAGCACGGCGCGGTACGTGAGGATCGCCTTCGCATAGGCGCCCTGTTGCCGTCGAAGCGTGCCAAGCTCTGCAAGTACACTTGCCGTACGGGGTGAACGAGGGTGGGCTCGAAGGAAGGCGCGACAGAGCTCCAATTGCCGCCCCGGATCGTGCTCGCTGAGAATCGCCGAATACGCTTGTTCCGCCCGAGGCGGCGCCGCCACGCAGACATGCGGCCAGGCGAGCAACACCAGCCAAACCGCCGGCCAGCGAACCGTCAGCCGTCGAAAAACGCCTAGTCGGGCGATTCGCACAGCGTTCTGCCGCGCGATCAAGGCTGCTCCGATTGCCGGTGGGTCCTCTAACAGACCGATAGGGTCGTGCATTTGCCGACTTCTCCAAGCAGAATGACTCGCAGGATGCGGAAACGCTTGTGCCGTACGCTGCAATCGGTAGCTTCAATAGCCTCATAAAAGGTAGCGTTTCAGCTCATGGTGCGTCAAATTGCGGGACCACTACGGGTGCATCCAATGCTGGCGTTTGAGTTTCCTTGCGGTATTCTTGGTGATTCGGTGACCTGCTTCGTTCCGGAGGTCTGAGGATGTTCCGCATGATTCACGTCGGTTCGCTTGCCATTCGTTCGCGTTATTGGCTCTTGTTTGTCCTGGCATTGGCAGTCGCTGGACCATTGCAGACGGTCCGCGCAGCGGAGCCGTGGACAAAGTTCTACACGGGCGACAGTGAGATCTCGGCGCTGTCCATTTCGTACGACGGCAAGTCTCTTTCCGCCATCTCACGCTCCGATCCGATGCGGATGTTGTTGTGGGAATTGCCCAAGCCGGAGCTTTCGGGCGCCGCGCCGCTTGGCTCGCCGCCTCCCGGCGGAATCGCCTTCGCCGCGAACGCCCCGATTCTGGTGTGCCAAGATAGCCGCGCCCGATTGACCGTTTTGGACATGCGCCGTCGCCGAGTTTTCGGCGAGTGGGAGATCGAGGACTCCGATGTCGGCAAGCTGGCGGTAGCCAATGACGGTCGTCATGCCGTGTTGGGCGCCGCAACGCGGGCATGGTGGGTTGATCTGACGACGGGTCGTGTGGTGGCCAAAGTGGAAGCGCATGCGGATCGCTTGACCGGCGTTGCCCTGTTGGCCGGTGAAAAGTCGTTCCTCACTGCGGCTCGAGATGGCCGCGTGCGATTCTGGACTATGGCTGGCGAGTCGGCCGGCGAGCTTGTCTTGCCGACGCCCGCCAACGCGCCGCCGGCGCTGGAGAAGCCATTGCCGATTCAAGCAGTGGCCACAAGTCGCGACGGGAAACGCCTCGCGATCGCTCGAGAGCGGTCGGTTTCACTGTGGGATTTGGCAACTCGCAAGCAACTGCACGAGTTGCCCGCCGCATTGGAGTTTCAACGCGATCTTGCTTTCTCACCCGATGGAAAGTGGCTCATCGGTGTCGGCTATCCCCGCGACATTCGCATCTGGAACGCAGACAGCGGCAAGCTGACGATTGCGATCCCGCGCGAACCGGACAACGATTCAATCGCTTCCGGGGCGCTTGCCGTGCATACCGAAGATGTGCAGGCGGTTGCGTTCACTCCGGACGGTAAATCCTTCTTCACGGCCGGAACAGACAAGACCGTGGTGAAGTGGACGCTCGCCGAACTGCTGGCGTCGGCCAACATGGCGGCGACGCCAACGTTGCCGGTGACTTCGACGCCGGCGAAACCGCCAAGTACCGATTCCCAGCAGCAATCCACAATACGGCTTGACCGGCTCGATCAGTTCGAAGTGATCCGTGGCGAGTGGAAAGAGGAGCGAGGTCGATTGATCGGGTCCGGCAACTCTCGCATCAATAGCAAAGCTCGATTTCCCAACGACGTCACATTTCGCTGCAAGCTCAAAGTGAACGGACCGACGAATCCTCGGATTCGCTTCGACTCGTTCCACTTTGGCTACGAGGGCGACCGGCAGGAGTTTTTCCTGCACGGGCCGAAGGCGGAGGGAGAACGGTTTTCGTTCCGGTTCGGCCAGCAGTACGCGATTGAAGTGCGTGTGCGCGGCGAAACCGCCACATTGTTGATCGACGGCAAACAGATCGCCCAGTCCCAACCGAAGCAGAACTCTCAACGGATGATCTCGATCGAAGCGGGGGGCCGCCAAAGCCGCAGCTCCGCCGAGTTCTCCGAGGTGCAAGTGATCGCGGCGGAGTAACGCCGAGAAAGGAAACCCGAAGCGTAAGCGAGGGATTGAATCGAGAATCCGGAACATAGGAAACCCGACGCGTAAGCGAGGGATTGAATCGAGTATGGGTCGCATTCCGAAGGAAGTCCACTGCGTCAGTGAGGGATCGGAATTCCGACTGCGGCGCATTCCGTCAGCGAGGGGTTGCATTGTGAATGCGGCCTCGCTTACGGCATAAACTCCGGATTGGGCGCCATCATCCTTGCCCCGACTTCCTCACGCCAGTTGTGCAACAGTTGCCGCAGCTCTCGAGCCTTTTCGGGCTCTTGTTGCGCGAGATCGCGTTGTTCGGCGAGATCGTTGCCGAGGTGGAACAGCTGGACCGTGCCGTTCTCGAAGTACTCCAGCAGTTTGTAGTCGCCCGAGCGGACCGCGCCGCCGGGGCTTTGCATTCCGTGGTTGCTGTAGTGGGGGAAGTGCCAATACAGCGGCCTAGTCGCGGCCGATTCGCCCTTCACGGCGGCCGCAAAGCTGACTCCATCCAGCGCCTGTTTTGGCATCGCTGGCAAACCCGCCATCTCCAGCAGGGTCGGGTACAGGTCGCAGCTGATCACTGGCAGTTGTGACACCGCGCCCGCGCTGCCTTTGCCGGGCCACTTGACGATCAGCGGCACGCGGATGCCGCCTTCGTAGAGCCAGCCTTTGGCGCCGCGCAGCGGCAGATTCGAGGTGGAATAGGCTGTGTCCAGCCGGTCGCTCGGCACCACGCGGGTCGGCCGACCGAAGTTCGCCGCGGCCATACCGCCGTTATCCGAACAGAAGACCACGATGGTATCGTCGTCCAATCCCAGTTCATCGAGCTTGGCCAACACTCGCCCCAGGCTTTCGTCCATCGACTCGACCATCGCCGCAAACTCGACGTTGTCCTGACGTTGTTTGATCTTCACCGTCCTCCCGGGCAGGACCTTGAAGGCTCGATAGGGATCATCGTCGAGCAACGCGTCCAAAGCGTCTCGGCTGAAGGGACTCGCGTCATCCGGATTGCCCTCGAGCCGGAATGGATTGGCGATTGGCCCCGCCTTCTCAAGGGTCGCCTGCGATGGAGGCCCAACAGACCTTCGTTCGGCCAATCGTTCTCGGTACTTGTCCAGCAGCTTCGGGTGGCCCTGAATGGGATCGTGCACGGCGAAGTGGGAAAGGTACAGGAAGAATGGCCGCTGTTGATGTCGATCGATGAACGCCAACGCCTCGTCGGTGAGTCGATCCGTCAGATAGTCTCCGGGATGGTCGGCGATGCCTTCGAGTTGAAAGGGAGCATGATATCCTGCACGCGGCCAGCCTTTGTTCCATCGCGGCGCCTGCACATCGAAGCCCTGTTGGAGCGGCCCTGCCGGGTCCTCCCCCAAGTGCCACTTGCCGAAATGTCCCGTCGCGTAGCCATGCGAACGAAATGCCTCGGCGAGCGTCACCTCCTCGAGCGGCAACTGCTGAATGACGGGCGCGTTCTTCAGCCGCTGAAACGGAAAGTCCTTGCGTCCCGGCAGCCAATCGGTGAGGCCCAGTCGCGCCGGGTATTTGCCGGTCATGATGCTCGCTCGCGTTGGTGAGCAAACGTGGCAGGCCGCATAGGCGTCGGTGAATTGCACGCCTTGCTTTGCCAGGCGATCCGCGTGCGGCGTGTCATAGAACGTGCTGCCATAACATCCCAGATCGCGCCAACCCAGATCGTCGACGAGAAAGACCACCACATTGGCAGGTCGCTCCGCGGCGTTGCCGCACGAGGCGCACAAGCTTGCCGCCAGCGGCAATGCGATCGTTAGCGCCGTCCAGCAAACCCCATTTCGAGACCGTCTATGAGTCCAAACTGACGACAACATGTCAGCGTTCCTCCCGGACGGGAGTCGGCTGAGCGGTTTCGCCTGCCATCTGCGGAGGCAAGCGAAACACATCGCCATTGGCATTGGCAAAGTACAGCCGCGACTCGGACGGCTGGCGACCGTGGCCGTCCGCCCAGATCGCGATGAAATCCGGGTGCGAGTTCAAGACACGGCGGACATAGGTGTGATTCATCGAGCTGTTTCGAGTGAGTTGCCGCATCCGCGCCCATGTCTCGCCTCGATTCCGGCTTTGCCACATCGCAACTTCGCCGCCCGGGTTGTACGGCTGCGGGCCATGTTCGGTAGGGCCGATCACGCGCCAATCATCGTCGCTCAACAGCCACAACTCGCCCATGTCATAGTTGTTGTCGGAGGTGGTGATTGTCGAGTAACGCCAACCCGCTCGTTTTCCTCTTCCGGGATTGTCCGCATCGGAGTCACCGGCCTCGCCCGTCCAACGAGCGACGGTCCAGCTGCGCGGGTCATTCTTCGGCCCCGATTCATATCCCTTGCTGGTGATGTACAGCAGCACTGGCCGGTCCTGTTCGTCGAATCGTAAGTCCTTGAGATAGACGTTGAGCTGCTCCGACTCGTAATCGCGAATCAGCGCATCGTTGCGGACGTCGGTCAGCGGAAGCTCCAGCGGCTTGCCGCCGACGGTCTGCCAGCTCTTGCCGTAATCGGCTGACTCAACGTAGTAGAGATTGGTGCGCCAGTTCAGCCCTTTGCCATCGGGATGGTAGTTGAACATCGAGCCCAACTTTGCGCGGCCGCTGCCGGTGACTTGATAGTGGCCCTGCTCAATGGCGGCGATTCGCTGCCACTCGCTCCATTGGCGGCCGTCCGGGCTGTTCATGAAGCAGATGGTGCGCGCGGCGGGGTAGCTGTAGCGAGTGAAAAAAGCCTGAAAACCTGCTCGAGGCGCATGCCAGACTTGCATATAGGAAAAGTTCGTGATCGGGGTTCGCGAGTCGCCATCAGCTCGCGTCGCCGGAACGAGCTCGAACTCGTCGATATCGTACGGACGTTTGCTGCGATGAATATAGGAGGGCCGCGACCTGCCATGCGACGTGGAGAAGATCCAAAGATGCCCGTCGTTGTCAATGGAGATCACGGGGTTGTCATGCGCGTCGTCGGTTCGCTTATCGAGCAGCACGGTGGGGCGTGGCACGCTCTTGGTCGCATGATCAAAGTAGGAGACCATGTGCAGCAAGCGACGGCTGTTCTCCGCCGTGGCGCCCCCGTAGCAGAAAAACGTCTTGCCGACCGCCTCGCAGTAGATCGCAAACGGCTTGTGCTTGGCGCAGTAAGTCCCCAGGCCGCCGCTGTACTTATAGACGTACTCGTCGTTGGACGGCTGGTTCATGTACCAGATGCCGCGATAGCCGTCCGCCTTCTCGTTGAGCGTCACGGACTCCTGTGCGGCGAGCTTTGCGGCCCCGCTCGCTAGCCAAGCGGCGCCCAATGGGAAACAAAGTGCGCAAAAGAGTGCGCAGGACGCTCTCCAATCCCAGACCCGTTGTCGCATGCGCGATTCACTCCCGTTAAGCTAGAAGACTGTTGATGTACATCGGACGCCCCGACGATATTCGGCGTCCGGCGCCTTGGCAAGCAACACTGCCTTCACGAGATTGACGCCCATGCCGGTCAAACCCTGCTCTTGCCTACTTGCCATGGGATTGGCTCTGGCGATCCTTGCCATTGTCTCCCCCGCGTCGGCGCAGCGGAAAGTCCGCTGGAATGCCCCGCCGGAAGAGTGGCAATGGGTTGTCGATGAAGCGGCGCCGGGAACAACGCACCATACGCTCCGCAGCGAATCGATGCGTCGCGATGTCGGCTACAACATCTACCTGCCACCGAGCTATGAGCAAAGCCTCGACAGGCGATATCCCGTCGTGTACTTCCTGCATGGGGCGGGCGGATCGGAGCGTTCCGACGCGGACCCTTCCATGGTCCGCCGATTGATCGCGGCCGGGCGGATCGCGGATGTCATCTACGTCTACCCCAACGGCGGCCACTTCAGCAAGTATCGGGATTGGCCCGACGGCAACGTCAAGTCGGAGACGTTTTTGATTCGCGAGTTGATTCCTCACGTCGACCGCACCTACCGAACGATCGCTCGCCGGGACGGGAGGGCCTTGAGCGGCTGGTCGATGGGAGGTGACGCCTCGCTGCGATTCGTCTGCAAATACCCGGACATGTTCTGTGCGGCCGCGACGTTCTCGGCCGCCATCGACTGGGGCGCCGAGGGCGATGACACGATCGTGGCTTACAGCCGCGCCAACGCGGACAAGATCCGCGGTCGCACGGGATTGATGATGGTTGTCGGCGAGGACGATCGATTGTTCGAGGCCCATAAGAAACTGCTGCCGCACCTCGAGCAGCTCAAGCTCGAGCACGGCTTTCGCGCGATTCCCGAGGTGGGCCACAATCTCGGCCTGATGAAGCAGCACGCCGCCGAGGAGATCACGCTGATGCTCGCCAAACATCTGGCGAAGCAGTGAGCTGCCGCAAAGATCGTCCGTAGCGTGGGCGTCCTCGCCCGCGAGCGGCGAGCAGCCCCTCGCTACTGGGTCATCAACTGCCTGGGGCGTTCGATGAGCTTCCTATCCGAGTCGCCCGGGAACTCGAAGGCGCCGATGCGGGCGGCCAGATCGTCCGTTGGCGCAAGGCCATCCATAAACGCGTCCCAAAGTCGCCCTTCCGCGTCGGTGAGTCCCCGTCGCCACATGACGTATTTGGCGAGCGGCTCGCCATCGAGCAGCACTTTGCCGAACCGCTTGGTTTGGTACGCTTCGTTCGGCTCGACCCAAGCGGCGAACTGGCCGCTCGGCAGCCGCAACTCGGGCAGGTACTCGCCGGGCACGGAGAGCTGCCAGTTCCATGTCACCTTCTTGTCAGCCGGGTCCCATTCGCCGTTGGTCGCCAGTGGAGCTTGCTTGAGGCGGAGCTGTGAGCGGATGTTGTCGTGGTAATGCAACAAAGGCTGGCCGAGCAGGGCAAACCCGACCGCTGCTCCAAACAACTCCTCGGGCTTTGTCGGCTTCTCGGGATTCGGCGGGCGCATTGTGGGCAACAAACTCAGCCGTTCGACGGCGCCATCCAAGTACGTGGAAAAAGAGCCTCTCAAGGCATCGCTGTCGGCGAGCACCGGCAGGGCGTTGCGAACTCCCGGCTCCGCCCGCAAGCGCCAATCGAGTATTTCGCAAACGGCCTCTAACACTGACGCTGGATTCTCGCTCTCGAACGCACGCTGCCAGCTCGGCAATCGATCCGGATCCACATAGCCGCGGTCCCAGAGATACATCAGCGCTCGCGAGAATACCGTTTTCGATCGCCCCGCATGCAATTCGAAATGGCTCATGGCCATCAGTGCGGTCAACCCACGCAGGTCCTTCCGCAGGTCGACGTCAAACCACTGGCGGACGCGAGCTTGCGACGGTTTGTCCGCGGCCTGCTCCAGCGCCCAATCTCGCACCAAATCGGCCACGGCGTCGGCCGTCTTGAGTCGGGCCTCGAGCAGATCGGCGTAGTCGGCCTCGCCTCGGAATTGCTCACCGTAAATGGCGAGGCCGCCCAGCGATGACTCCCAGTAGACGTAGGCGCCCTTGCCTCCGACGTCGTCCGGCAAGTCGCGGCGAAAGCTCTTGGCAACTTGAAACGGACCGCCGCCCCCCGGCCGCTTGCCATAGATCGTTTCCAGCCGCTGCGCCTCGTCCGCCGTCAATCTTGGCGCCGAGCCCGGATCGCCGCCGGCAATCGTCAGCTCCCGACTCAGCTCACCTCCCTTGGGTTCGAGTTGCAGATCGAACTCGGAGCGAGTGCAACCCGTCAAAGACGCCGCGATCAGCCCCAGCCAACCGAGCGTGCTGGCGATACGGAAGCCGCGCGATACCGGAACGACCTGGCGCATGGCGATCTCCTCGGGAAGTGAGACGCGAAAGCTGGAAAACTTCGAGTGCTGGCTCAAGCACCAGAGCCTGCACCTTGATCCCCGACGGTCAAGCAGTATTCCCGTGAACTTTGGGAAAGGTAAGGTAACCCGAAGCGTCAGAGCGTCAGCGAGAGTTCGCGCCGCTGGGCCCCATCGACCACCGAGGAGGTGAGGGATCGCACCGCCGCAGCCCATCGGCGATGCAATCCCTCGCTAACGCTCTAACGCTTCGGGTTTCCTTTTTCAACGGCGTCCCAGCGTGCGTTCCAGCTGTTCGATAAACCGCTGATGACGGCGCGCGCGAGTCGTGTCTTCCATCGTCGTGTAGACCTCGGCTAACCAGCGGTGGAATTGAAGTTTGGCGGGGTCGAGCCGCGAGGCATGCTCGGCGGCGGCAACGGCCCCGCGAATGTCCCCCATGTCCGACAGCAGCATCGCTTTGAAAAACTGCATGTCCGCTTCATGCTCATTGCGGTTCAAGTACTGCTCCAGATGTTGGAGGGCGCGTGATAAGTCGCGACGCCCCGAGTACATCTGGGCCAGGAAGCGGTGGACCGGATCGTAGTCAGGCCGGTGCTGCAGGACTTGCAGCCAGCACTGCTCCGCTCGAGTCTCTTGCATCGTCAGCGCGTAGGCCAAGCCGAGCGCCTCGAGCGCGACGTAGTCGTCATGCAGCGCATTCAGTGATTCGGCAAAGTCCGCCGCTGGACTGAGCTCGTCGACGGCCAGCAACGCCTCGGAGCGATTCTGCGTGAGCCGGACCTGAGTCATTCGAGCCAGCCCCAAGGCGCGGCGTCGCTCGCGCGGCGACATGTCGACTTCGTCGGCGCCAATCAGCGTGGTGCTGTCGATATCCACCATCTCCGACGGAGCCGATTGGTCCTTGGCCGACTCAGTGGCATCCTCGGGACGGCGAGGCACGCGATGGTCCGTGGCGGCCGTGTGCGGGACGTCGAACGCTGCGCCGCGCGGCATGTGGCACGCGATGCAAGATCCGCCCTTTGCCTGTTGTTGCTCGGCGGACAGCGAACAGACGGAGTTGGCCGACGCCGCGTGGCAGGTTTGGCAGCGCTGGTTGAAGTGTGGCTCGCGCTGCTCGGCGCTGGGCTTGGAGTGTGGGTCATGACAGGAGATGCAGCCGAGCGCGCCGTTGCTCTCCCGATAGCAGCGACTCGACACCATCTGCAGATATTGGGCGACGGTGTCCCAAGCGTGCTCGTCGCTGTGCACAAAGGTCGACTGGTGGTTGGCCAAGTGATCGCCCGGCCGGAAGTCACCGAACTCGCGGCCATAGCGCCGCACGACTGCGTCGCCCTGCAAGTGGCATTGGTTGCAGACGCTGTCGCGAAGCGAGGGTGGCAGCTTCGCGGGGTTGACGATCGGATCCGCGCCGCCCACGCCATCAATCGCAGCCAGATCCGCCTCCGCCTCCAGTGCAGCCGCCTTGGCGCCTTGGGAAGCGGCGAGCTGGCGGCGAAAGTCGATATGTGGCTGTCCCGGTCCGTGACAGCGTTCGCAGCCGATCGAGATCTCGGCAAACGGCGTCTGCGGGTCGTATCGGTTGTCGCCGGGATGCAAGGTGTTCATGCGGCCCGCGTGACAGGCGAGACATGACTCGCCCATCAGTCGATCGAATCGCGCATGCCCTTTCGCGTGGTAGCCCGGCGCCAGATCCCATTGCTGGCCATGCTCGTACCACGAGATGGGAGATTGAAACAGTCGCTCGCCACGCTGCAGCAAGTAGGTGCGACCGCGGACGCTCGAGCCAATTCCGAATCGCACTTGATATTTAATGTCGCTCAGGGGGAGCGCATCGCTCTCGGAGTCTCGCACCGTTTCGTGATGCCAAACTCCCGAGGCGTCTTGTTTGATCTGGTAATAGCGATCGCTGCCCTCCGGTTCGACCCGTATTGTCGCCTGGGTTGGATCACCTGCGCCAATCTCCTGCATCGAGCGAGCCATCGGGTGCGTCGACAGATATTCGTCGACGACCTTGGGGTGGCACTCGCGGCAGGCGTTGCTGCCGACAAAGCCCTCCGTCGGCGCCGGCGGTCGCGGCAGTCGCGCGACGACCGGCGCCGCGTCCGGCGTTTTGGGGCCGTCGCCGTTGTTGGAGCCGGGTGTGCGCAGAGCGACTCGAGATCGGTAGACCGCGACCGCGACGATCGACAGCATCACCAAGACGAGAAGGGACTTAAAACGCATGGCTAATGCCCGTCAACTCTAATACGTTGGGTTGGCCGCCGTCCCAAACTCGTGGCTTGCCACGACTTCGCGAGTTTTCCAACCCCAAAACCAAGTCTTGACGGTCCAATAGTGAAGAGGAGGAGGCGGAGGCCGCGAGGGTGGACGAATGTCCCCTTTGCAAGCAACCGGAGAGGAAGAGAGGGCCTTCAGCTTAGCGCAGTGTAAAGCGCGCCATGCAGAGGGTGAAGAGATTCCAGCCGTTCCGGAGATATTTTTCTGCCGGACTACATATGTTCGTCGCGGCGCGGGCGGGCCGATTGCTTAACGTAGGCTGCGAAGTGGGACAGGGGCGGCGTGGGCAAGCCGGGCGCCTTGGCGGTGTCATCCCAGCGTCTGAGCCGCACTGCGTCGTCTGCGTGCGGACTCGCGGCGAATGCGTTCGCCTCATCGCTGGTCATTGGCCCGCCTTGCAGCTCGAGACTGACGATGGAGGGCTGGCTGAGCTGCGCCAGATAGTCCGGGTCCACGGCGCAAAGATAACGCTTCGCGGCGACATGCAGTCGGATCGGCTCCGTCACCTCGGGCGGAAACAATGCCTGCAGCGCCGCGGCGGCCGAGTGCTCATGGCGGTCATCGATGCCCTGGTCCGGGGCGTCATCAGCTAGTTCATGCAGCATGTGCCCCAGGTCGTGCAGCAGCGCGGCCACGATCAACTCGGGTGACGCGTGCTCCTGCTCGGCCAGCAGGGCGCACTGCAACGCATGCTCTCGCTGCGTCACCGCCTCGCCCCCGTACTCCGAGTCGCCGCGGGCCTCGAGCAACTGCACGGCCTCGTCGGCACGGGTCAGGCGGCGGCGCGAGCTCATGGCGATTCTCGCACGACGCGGAAGCCAGTGTAGACCGCAGCGTCGGCCGCCTCGGCAAAAGTGCGAATCGACGAGCGAACGGAGGCGGGGGCACACGTCCAGGCGCCGCCTCGCATCACCCGCCAGTCGCCGTATTGGTGCTGGTCGGTCTTGTCGAGAAACAGGGGATCGCGAACGACAACATCCTTGCGCTGCTGGCGTGGGACATCGTCAAAGAATCGTTCGTAGAGGTCCGCGGACCAGCGATCCTGGCACCATTCCCACACGTTGCCGTGCATGTCGTGGAGCCCCCAGGGATTGGCGGCGTAGCTCGCCGTCGGCGAAGTGAACACCGCGCCATCGCCCTCGTCGGCGCCGAGTCGCAGCGCGCGCTGAAACCTCGTCGTGTTGGGCTGGGCCGCCTCCAAGGCGCCGTCAGCCACGTTGGCGTGCCGGTAAGCGTCGTCCGGCTTCTCGCCCCACGAGTACCAAGTGGTCGTGCCGGCGCGACAAGCGTACTCCCACTCGGCCTCGCTGGGCAGACGGTAGCGAGCGGCTTCTCGCTTGGACAGCCACTCGCAGAACTTTTGCGCGTCGTTCCAGCTCACGGCGACGACCGGGTGCGAATCGGTTTGAGCAAAGCCCGGCGCCTTCCAAGTGATCTCGGGAGACTTGTGAAAGCGATCCACGTAGTCTCGCTCGTCGGGAAAGCAACCCAACGCGCCACCCAGTCGCTCGGCATCGGTCTTGTAATCGGTGGCCGCGACGAACTGGCGAAATTGCCCCACAGTGACCTCGGTGACGCCGATCTCGAACGGCTTGCCGAGCGTCACGCGATGCGCAGGCGACTCGAGGTTGAAATTCTGCGAGTTGCTGTAGGGGTGCGCCAGGTGAAAGCGGTGATCGCGCCGATTGGAGGTGTCGAATCCGCGCTGATACTCGCCCGCCGCGATGTGCGCCAACTTCATGCCGATCGAGTTGACCACGGGCTTGGCGCCATCGTCCGCGCAGGCCCGAACGGGCCGAAGAGCGAAGGCGGATGTCGCCAATGTCAGGCAGCAGGCGAATCGGACGAGTCGACGCATCGTGATGCCGTTCATCCCAGCAGCTCCCCGATGACGCCGGGGCTGTCTTGGAACCGCCCGGAGACATCGACGCCCATCCGCTCGGTCATGGTCTGCCAAAGTGAGGCGAGTGGAGTGTTCTCGCTCAATTGCAGATGCGTTTGGTGGCGGATGCCCAGCTTGCTGCCGCCCGAAAGCACGGTGGGCAAGGTGTCCTTGCTATGGCCGATGCCCATGCCGCTGGAGAAGCCCAGCATGGTGTGGTCGAGCAACGTGCCCTCGCCGTCGCGAATCGCGGCGAGCCTATCCAGGAAGTAGCTCCAATGGCGCATGTAGATCGTGTCGACCTTCGCCAGCTCCTCGAGATTCTTCGGGTCGTTGCCGTGGTGCGTGAGCTCGTGATAGCCCTTCGACACGCCGAACTCGGGGTAGACGCCGCCGGCGAGCTCGGTGCGGACGACATACGAGACCACTCGCGTTGAGTCCGTTTGAAACGCAAGTGCGATCAGGTCGTACATTAGCTTCGCGTAGGCGTCGTAGAGGAACTTGCCGTTGCCCTCGGGGGAGACGGCGCGCTCGTAATCACCGTAGCCCTTTAGATCGGGCGTCGGCTTCGGCCGATCGGCCCAGTCGAGCTCACGGCGCAAGGCGAGCTCGACTTCGCGAATCGAATGGAAGTACTGATCGAGCTGCTGGCGATCGGCTTGTCCCAGCTTGGTTTGCAGCTGCTTGGCGTCGGCCAGCACCGCGTCGAGCACACTGCCGCGCTGGCGGAACTCATCGCTCTGCTCGACGCGCTGTTGCTCGTCGGCAGGTCGAAACAGCCGGTTGAAGACGGTTTGCGGGTCGTTCTCGGCGGCCAGCGGCACGCCCTGGCGATTCCAGGAGATTGTGGCCAGCACTTGGCTGCCGAACCCCGTCCCACGCTTGACCGACAGCTGCAGCGAGGGGAATCGCGTGTGCTTGCCGTGTTGCTCGGCCACCAGTTGATCGGGTGAGATGATCTGCTTCTCGCCCCGCGCGATCGAAGTGGCGAACGGATAGGCGCCGTCGTGTCCGCCGCCGTGCTCCAGTGCCGTGCCCGAGAGCACCGTGAACTGACCGCGATGCTTCTCCAACGGTTGCAGAATCCGCGACATTCCGGCTTGCGGGCCGAAGCCGTCCGGATAGAACTGCCGCATGTTCATGCCGGTGCCGAAGTAGAACATGCCCATGCGAGGCACGGCGGCCGGAGTTGCCGCGCGCGCCGTGCGAGGCAGCATCGCTTCGAGCCAGGGCAGGGCGAGGCAGGCGCCGGCGCCGCGGAGCACGGCGCGACGGTGGATTGGCCCACCGGGCCGCGATGGAGGCCCGATGGTTGTAGGTTGGGATGTGTTCATTTCGTGATGAAGGCTTTGCTGGCCACCAGGGATTTGATCAGAGACCGAAACGTGTCACCGCCGTTTTGCATGTCGGTGACGGCTTGAGTGAGAGTGCTGTCGTCACTGGGCTCCGCCGGCCGTCCGAGCGCATAGAGCAGCAACTTCTCGGTGAGGCAGCGGCGGAAGCGATCCTGCTGGTCCAGCAACAGGCTGCGGAACTCGGCGAAGTCGCGATACTCGCGGCCGTTGGGCAGGCGTCCGGAGGCGTCGATCGGCGGTCGCCGGTCGCCGCGAAAGTCTTCGCCGTCCTGCTGGTCGCGCCAGCTGCCGATCGCGTTGAAGTTTTCCAAGGCCAAGCCGTACGGATCGAGCGACCGATGGCAGGCGGCACAGGCTGCAATCTCCTGATGCTGCAGCAGCCGCTCGCGAACTGTCAGCCGCTCGCCTCGGATGTTCGGCTCCACCTCGCCCGCATTCGGCGGCGGCGGATCAGGCGGGTTGTTGAACAGAACTTCCCGGATGTAGACCGCCCGAGAAACCGGCTTGGTGCGAATGCCGTCGGAGCCGGCTTGGTGCACTCCGGCCATCGCCAGCAATCCGCCGCGCGGCGAGCCCTCGGGACGTGGCACGCGGCGAAACTGCTCGCCGTCGACTCCCGAGATTCCGTAGTGCTTGGCGAGTCGATCGTTGATGACCAGGAAGTCCGAGTCGATGAAGCTCAACGCGCTCAAGTCGTCTTGCAAGATCGTGCGAAAGAACTCCAGCGGCTCGCGGACCACCGCCTCCGCCAGTCGCTCGTCGTATTCTCGATAGAGGTTCTTGTCGGGCGCGAAGTTCAGAAACGTGTCGGTCCGCAGCCACTGTCGCGCGAAGCCATCGACAAGCCGGTCGGCCTTCGGATCCGACAGCATGCGGTCCACCTGAGCCATCCGCTCTTGAGAATCGCTGAGCTTGCCGTCCCGCGCGGCTCGGAACAGCTCGTCGTCGGGCATCGAGCTCCAGAGGAAATAGGAGAGCCGCGAGGCAATTTCGAAGCCGTCGAGCGTGCGCGGCTCGGCGGCGGATGCCTCGACGAGGAACAAGAACTTGGGGGACGTCAGCACGGCAGCCAGGCCAACTCGGATCGCGATGTGAAACGGCTCTCCGCTGTCCAGCTCGGTCTTCACCACTTTCAGAATCGGCTCAACTTCGTCCGGGTCGATGGGGCGCCGCCAGGCGCGGGGCAGTAGGCGAGTGAAGATCTCGCGAGCGTAAGCAAGCTCGTTGCCTTCGTCAGCTGCGTCGCCGCGAAACAGCAACGTGGTGTGGCTCTTGGGAGGCCATTGGTCGTATAACGGGCCCTCGACTTCCAGATAGTCGAGCATCACTTGCGGGTGACGGCTGACATCCAGCTTGTCGGGATCCGGCGTGGAGCGATCGCCTCCCCAGCCTTCGGCGATCTTGCGGCCATCGAGCCGCAGCACTTCGGTGAATTTGCCCTCCTTGCCGAGGTCGTCGTTGCGTCGCATGAAGTTCTCGCCCGGCCGTTGGCCCATGTAGAGCGTCACTTCATTGAGCAGCTTGATGCTCAGCTCGCCGCCTAGCGTGTCGCGCGGCACGACGACGGAGTAGTCGGCGGGCTTGTCCCACGGCGCCGTCACATCGGCCTCGAGGATCACTTGCATCGACTCGTCGGGATGGGCGTGCGTCAGCTGGATTCTCGGCGCCTCGCCGTTGGCGCCCCGAGCGCCGCCGGCGCGAATTGTGAAGCGGTAGAAGCCGTTCACGGGCGCCACATTGTTGTCACGTCGTCCCGGATAGCGAAGCATGCCGAAGGAGCGCGTGCTGCCCTCCAGCAGCTGCAGTCCTCCAGGAACCGGATTGAGTCCAAGACGGCGAACCAAGTAACCGATGGCGATGCTGTCGGGCAGGTCCTCGAACTCGAGCCGCATTTTCTCGGTGGGGTACTCCGGCGGCCCAGAGACAATCGCGCGGTCCGCGATCCGCCGAGCGACGTGGTAGTACTGCGACATCAGCGACGGATCCAGCAGCAGCGCATGGCTGACTTTGTCGAAGCCTTCGGCGGCGCCGTCGGGAGGCAGCACGTCCAGCGGACTCTCCCCGGTGGGGAACTTCATCGACAACAAGTCGGCGACTGTGT
The DNA here is from genome assembly GCA_020426845.1 of Planctomycetales bacterium. GTDB lineage: Bacteria > Planctomycetota > Planctomycetia > Pirellulales > Pirellulaceae > JAGQPF01. The sequence continues at coordinate 13,480 of JAGQPF010000471.1, read as the reverse complement.
GGGTGTACTCATGCCGATTCATCCGCCTCAGCAGCACGCGACCGCCCGTGTTGGTGCGAGCTCGCTCGACGGCCCGCAGCCCGGCCGTGACCCATCGCGACGTCTGCTCGATCGCCTCGACCGGCAGGCGCGGCTCGCCTTCAGGTGGCATCTCGCCAAGGTTGATCGCATTGCGAATTTCGATCCAGGCGATGGCGTTGTCGCGGTTTGCCAATTCGCCGGTCAGCCGATCGACTCGCAGTCCCGCCTCGGCCTTCTGCGGTCCGTGGCAGCGCAGACAGTGAGTTCGCAGCGCCGAGCCGATGGGCGCGGGCAGCTCGGCGGCGACGCCGGGGCCCGCCGTCAGCAGGGCGAGCATCGGCAGCAACAGGAAAAAACTTCGTGGCACGTGAGTCTCTCGACGAGCAGTCGCGGTCAGGTGATGGAAAAACGTCCGGCGGAGCCACCAACAGCACTAATCCGATTCTACCACCGCCCGCGGCGCGCGTCCTCACCTGTGGCACAGGCTGCCAGCCTGTGATTCTTGTGGTCTTGATCGCAAGTTGCAGGCTGGCAGCCTGCACCACGACCACGCCGACCAAGTTTTCCTCGGGTTCCGCTTGACTCACCTACATTGTGTAGGCATAATGCCGACATGTTGTAGGCAAAAGCGTTCGCCCAACCAAGGAGAAGGCCGATGGAGAACGATTCCGCACCGCTGACCGACGCGCAGCGGGAGATCATGCAGGTGGTATGGACGCGCGGCGAGGTGACCGTGTCCGAAGTGCGAGATGAGCTCGCCGGCCAGCAGCGAGAGCTGGCGCGCAACACCGTGCAAACCATGATGGTGCGGCTCGAGGAGCGAGGCTGGCTGAGGCATCGCGAGCAGGGCCGCACCTTTGTCTATTCGGCGGCCCGTCCCAGGGCCGCGTCGCTCGGCGCCAAGGTCAGCCAGATGGTCGATCGGCTGTTTGCCGGATCTCCCGAGGACTTGATGACCGCGTTGATCGAGTACCGCGGTCTGTCACCCGACGAGGCGGAGCGAATTCGCCGCATGATCGACGAAGCCGAGGCTAAGCAGTCTGCTCCCCCACCCACCAAGCGCAAACGAGGAAAGAAGTCATGAACGTTCTGGACTTGCTGTTCGGTCTTTTCGGGGACGCGGTGCTCGTTTGGGCTGCGAACCTGTTGTTGCAGGCGAGCGCGATCGCATGCGTAGCTCTGCTCTGTGCTAGTTTGCTGCGGAGACGCGCAGCGGTTCGCTATAGCGCGCTCTACGCTGCGTTGTGGCTGCTGTTGCTATGTCCGCTGGCGGCGGCGGTGATGCAGTCGACCGGCGCCGGCTGGCTCACATTGCCGATTGCGGGGCAAGCTCAAACTGTCGGCGAAGCTTCGCCGGAGCCCGCTGCACATTCGAATTTCTCAGACGCGGTTTACGCGCCGTCCGTCGAATCACCTTTGACACTGGCGGCCGGCGCCGCGAAGGCCTCGCACACCGTGACGATGGCGCCTTCAGCGTCATCATCGGTATTGCCCGAGAACGTGGCGGCAACCGAGCCACCGTCGCGTCATGGCCGTTCTCTCCATGGGCTGCGCCGCGCTGGAGCGGTCTTGCTGGTTGTGTGGTTCGCCGGTGTCGCCATCAAGTTGGTGCGTTTGCTGGTGGCCAGCCGCCGACTCGCTCAACTGCTTCGCCAGGCCCGCGCGGCCTCCGTCGACAGCGGACCGCACCTGCAGCGCGCGACGGACATGCTGCGATCCATTTGGCGTGAGCTCGCCACGGCCGATCGCTCTGCGCCTCAGTTGGTGTTCTCCTCACGGGTTCGAGGGCCGGTCGCGGCCGGAATGCGCAAGCCTTGCATCTTGCTGCCTGCTTCCTTGCCGAACACGCTGGACGACCAACAATTGCGATCGATCCTGCTTCACGAGGCCGCGCATGTGGCTCGGGGAGATCAAGTGGTCACGTTGTTGCAGCACTTCGTCGAGGCGATTTACTGGCTGCTTCCACCCGTTCGCTCGCTGCAACGCGCCTTGGGGCAGGCGCGCGAGGAGGTGTGTGACAACTACGTGTTGGCCGCCGCCGATGCGCCCACGTACAGCCGCACCTTGCTGAAACTTTCGCACGCCCACCGATCAGAGCAAGTGCCAGCGGGGGCGATGGGGTTGTTTACGTCACGTTGGCGTTTGGAGGATCGCGTGGCTGGCTTGTTGGATCAGCGCCGCAGTCGCGCGACCCGCGCCAGCGGCATGGCGATGGTCGCGATTGCCACGGCCACGGCCGGCCTGGGAATTCTCGCAGCGCTGAGCACCGCGTCCGTGGCCACTGCTACCTCGACCACTTCGTCGACGACAATTGCCACTCGCAGCAGCAAGCTCGAGACTCGGGCGACCGATGCCGAGCTCCAACTGCCGCAGCCGACGGCACAGGTCGACGCCGCGCTGACCCTTCAGGGCAAAGTTTCCGACGCCTCTCAACAGCCGACACGGCCTGCCGCCGGCGCGATCGTGGCCGTGGTGGAAACGCGGCTCTCACCCGGCAGCCCCGCGAGCTTCCAAATTCTCGCCGAGCAGCGCGTGGGCGCCGACGGCCAGTATCGGCTCTCGATTCCGAGCGGCTCGAAGGCGCCGCACCGAGCGCTGACGCTGATCGCGCTGGCCAGTGGCAAAGGCAGCGTCGTGAAAATGCTTGGCGATCAAGTTGATGCCACAGCCATTGACTTAGAGCTCAAAGCGGAGCAACTCATTCGTTTGAAACTGGTCGACGCCGAGGGGCGAGCTGCCAGCGGCCTGACATTTCGGCTGCGCTCCATTTTGAACTCGCTTCGCGACGGAGTTGGCTGGGGGGATCTCCGACTGAAAGAGTTGCCGGAGTTCGGTGTTTGCCGCACGGACGACAACGGCATGCTCACCATCGCGGGCCTGTCGGCAGGGCAGGGGGTGATCTTGGATTTTGCCGGGGATGAGCGATTCAGTCCCCAGGAATTGGCCTTGAACACCGGCATCTCCGAGGAGCGTGGCGAGCGAGACGCAACCTATCGGCCGCTGGTGCGAAACATGAAGGCGGGCGAGATCGGGCAACTGACTCTGGAGCCAGCTCGTTTCTTCGAGGGCGTGGTGCTGGCCGGCGGCAAGCCGGTAAGTGGAGCGGACGTGTCCATCTCCTCGACTCAGGAAGTTACGCCGGGATCTTGGTCGAGCGTCAGCGGGAGCACCGACGAAGCCGGTCGGTTTCGCATCAACGCGATGCCGGGGGTTCGCTTCAGCTTGATGGTAAAGCCGCCCGCGGGCAGCGGGCTGCAGATCGGCAAACTTCGCGAGTTCAGCTGGGACCCCGAGGCATCGAAGCGAATCGAAGTTCAATTGAAACGCGGCGCGACGGCGGCGGGCGTCGTTGTGGATGGCGTCAGCGGGCAACCGCTGGCCGGCGCTTTCGTGCAGTACTACCCCAATCGCGCACGCAACACGAATGTCAACTCGGATGTGGTGACGGGCTGGCAGGGAGTGCAGCGCACGGACGCTCAGGGCAAGTTCAGCATCAGTGTATACCGCGGCCCGGGCACGCTCGTCGTGCACGCGCCCGGCGGAGGCAGCTATGTGATCCGCTCGACCACGGAGGGCGAGCTCGACGGCAAGCAGGGCGGGCAGCGTCTCTACGCTCATGCGTTTGAGAGCATCGACCCCGAGTCGGAGCAACAACCGGAGTCGCTGACCATTCGCCTAACGCCCGGCAAGACGGCTGAGCTACGAGCCATTGACGAAGCCGGCAAACCGATGGGCGACGCCTATGCGGTCTCGCGGCTGAACATCTCACCTCTCTCGCCGAATTGGCGCGGCAACATGACGCCGCCCACGATGACCATTCTAGGTTTGGCCGACGGCGAGCAGTATGAGGCTTACGTGCTTTCGGCGACGCGGCGGCTCGGAGCGACGGTGAAGCTCTCCACGGCCGACCTCAAGCCGACCATCACGCTAAAGGCGTGCGGCGTTGCCAAGGCTCGCTTGACGAATCCGGACGGCAAACCGGTGGCGAACAAGGTCGGCTACGGTTTGCATCTGGTCGTCACCCCCGGCGCGCCGCGGTTTGACGCGGAGGCATTTCACCGCGGCGATCCGATCGCGGACGAAGACTTTGCTGCCAACGTCGACCGGCGAAACCATGGAGAGCTAAAGACCGACGCCAACGGCTGGATCGAATTCCCCGCGCTCATCCCCGGCGCGACGTACCGCCTCGAGGCGATCGTGGACGGAAAGCTGCAGATTCTGAAAGAGTTCCAAGCCCAGTCCGGGAAGACCAGTGAACTCGGCGAATTTGCCGTTCAGATTCCTTAAAGGAAGCCCGAAGCGTAAGCGAGGGATCAGCGTTATTGAGCCGGCGAGACGTGGCAGAGCCGCGACGCAGAGCCAGTACGACGGACTTCCAGTCCGTCGAGGGTCGTCGGTAGACGATGGATAACGAATTGGACGCCCGCCGATCTTCTTTTCGATGGATTCCTTTAACGTTTAACGTTTAATAGGACTATTGGCGACGGACTGGAAGTCCGTCGTACCAATGTCCGGGCCGACTTGCTAACGCCTGCCGTCTCGCGAGGCTATCCCTCGCTGACGCATCTGGATTCCTGCAGCAAGCGGCTGACAGCGTCTCTCGCCGACTCGAAGCGTTGTTGCCAGTCTCCGCGTATGATTTGGTAGGGCAGGCGATGTCGCTTGAGCAACTCGTGGCAGCGATTGAAGAACTCTTGTCGCTTGTGCGGCAGGTAGCGTTGCGCGTCGTCGACCCAGGGGACGTCGACATCGAGCAGTAGGTAGAGGTCGTACTTGCGACGAGCAGCCTCGGCGGCGATCCAGGTTGGGCACTTGCCGAACAGCACGTCGCTCCAGATGGTGGTCAGCCAGAGATCGGTGTCGCACAGCAGCACGCGGTTGGCTCGTCGCGCTAGCGAATCTTCCGCCGCCGCTTGGCCGCGAGCGATCACTGCGATGTCGTCGTAGTCGCACTCGCCTTGCTTCGGATCCAGCAGACCGCGCGCAAACTCGGGCACGTGGACGGTGTGAAAGTGCGCGGCGAGATCGCGGGCGAGCGTGGATTTGCCGGTGGACTCCGGGCCGAACACGCAGACTCGTTTGGCGTAGTAGGGACGAACGCAGGTGGGTAGGTGTTCCCAATGCCGCAGCGGCGCCTCGCGAATGGCGGTTCCGGAGATCGGCACGCCGCTGCGAGCGACGTCGACCGGGATGAATTGTGCGCCGAGCTCGTCGGCCAAGCGGCGTCCGTAGTCCTCGGAGGCGAACACGTAGTCGATCGGCTCGCCCACGGCCGCTTGCACGGTCTCGCGCCAGATGTCCCAAAACTGCGGGTGTTCGGACGGCTCTTGTGGCAAGTCCGCCGTAATGTGATGCAGCTGGGCTTGCGGAAACAGTTCACTCATCCAGTCGCGTCGCAGCTCTCCGGGGATCGGCTCGCGGTCGAGTGTGCAGACGAGCAGATGCAGTCGCTTGGCGAAGTTCAACCCGAACTGCACCAGGTGCTGATGGCCGGCATGCGGCGGCAAAAACTTCCCCAGGATCATGCCAACGCCACGCGTTTGTCGTGCTTCCATGTGAAGTAACCGAAGATGGCCATGATCAGGAACACGCCGTACAGTCCGGCCGTGAGGTGCAAGTCTTTGGCAAGGTACAAACCGACCGAGACCATGTCGACGACAATCCACACTAGCCAGGACTCGAGCTTCTTTCTCCCCATGAGCCATTGGGCGATCAGGCTCGAGACGGTTGTGAAGGCGTCGAGATAGGGGAAGGACGCGTCCGTGTTATGATGCATCAGCGCGCCCCAGGCCGCTGAGCCGCCCAGGCAGACGGCCAGCCATGCGGCGGCATGGCGCGGCGCGACGCTTGTCACGTTCAACCGCGACTGGCGTGGGCCTCCGTGAAGCCAGGCGTGCCACCCGTACAGTTGCAGAAAGATGTAGATGACCTGCAAGAGCATGTCGGAGTACAGTTTGGCATCGTAAAAGATGAAAATGTACAACGTCACCATCGCCAGTCCGGTCGGCCAGCAGCCAATATGCTGCCGGATAGTCAGGTAGACGCACAGCAGCCCCAGGACGACGGCGATAATCTCGAGATTAGACACGATGTAACTGTCGAAGTGACGCGAGATGATTTTTGGGGCAGATGGTGTGTTGTATCAGGAATTGCCGGTTGCATGTCGATGCGCCGATCATTCCCCGGTTCCTTAACGATCGACGAATGAGGATGGCGATTCATGAGCGTGCGGCGAGATGTCAAGCGAGTCTCCGAGGCGCCCACCAATCCGCACCGCGAAGGCGAGCCGCGGCGGTTCGATGTCGCCGACCTGTATCGCGGCCCGCTCGCTGTGGAGGAGTCGGTTGTTGCCGAGACGACGTTGGACGAGCGGCTGCGCCAAGCGTATTTCTGGATCGTAAACAACGCCATCATCAGTCCGCACTACGACATTGAGTACAACGAGGAGCCTCCGCCCGCCGTTCAGTTCGGCTCGGCCAATGCGACCGTGCGGTTGCCCACGGGACAGTGTTACTCGAGCTTCGTGCTGCTGCCGCTGCTGAACTTTGCGGTTCGGCGCCGCTGCTTGTTGGTGGGCGGGCCCGGTCGTGGCAAGACGGCCAGCGCCGTGCTGATGGGGCTGCTGGCGGGCTATAGCCTCACCGAGGTGAAGCGGGCCATCCAGCATGGCCAGCCGCAGATGACGATTGCGGATTTGATCGGGAATCCGCTGCCCGCCGACCTCGTCGCGGCCCGCAGCATGGACGGCATTCACATTGCCTGGCGCCGCTGGCTCTCCATGCGAGTCAAGATCATCGACGAATACAATCGAATCCCCACACGCACGCAGTCGGCGCTGCTGACGATCATGGCGGATAACTACGCCGAGCTGCTTGACCAGATCTACGAATGCCCGGACGCCGCATGGTACTTGACGGCCAACGACGACGCCGGTGGCGGAACCTATCAGGTGATCGAGGCGCTGCGCGATCGCATTGATGTCGTGGTCAAGGCGCTGAGCTTCAACACTCGATTCCTCAAGTCGCTGCTCGAGCGAATCGAGGAGGGGTACAGCCCCGAGCATGTCGTGCCGAAAGAGATTGTGTTCAACAACGATCAGCTGGAGCAGATGGACCTTGCCATCCGCCGCGTCCGGTTTCCCGCCGAGCTGCGGCGGAGGTTCGAGTTCTTTGCCAGCCACTTCGAGTTCTTCGATAGCGGCGGCGAGCAGCTGGAGTACAAGACCAAGGACACGGTCAAGGTTTCCGGCGGCGATCTGGCGCTGTTGGCGGCGGCTGACACTGGCCGCGATCGCATCAAGGACCTCGGCAGCCAATCCAAGAATGGCCTCTCGGTCCGCGCACTGCTGACGGCGCTGAGCTTCGTCAAAGCGATGGCCTGGTTTCGCGGCAACGATGCGGTGGAGATGGAGGATTTGCGGCAGGTGTTGCCGTTCGTGTTGCACGACAAATTAGTGCAAGACCCGGAGTCGCCGTTCTTCGAAGCGGAGTCGAACAGCATCTACCGGGTCGATCGAATCAGCTGGATTCGGCGGCTGTTTGACCTCTCGTGTGCCGAGTACGACCGGCTCAATCTTGACCGCGACGATCCGGTTGCTGCGATGAACGCGGAATTTGAACAGGGCCTGGAGGGTCTCGACGAAAAGGTTGTGCGGAAGCGGCTGGCCGATATCGAGCGTCTGCTGCGTCAATGGGCAAAGGGCCGCAAACTGTACGGCCACGTTTACGACGACGTCGTCAAGTTGAAATATCTGCACCAGCGATACACCAATTATCTGAGGTGGCTCGCATGGAGAGGCTGATCGGCTCTGCCTTTGCCGGCGTCCTGGAGGCCGGCCGGGATCGCTACAACGCTCTGTTTGCCCAGGCGCGACGAAACTCGCCTCGGCTGGACGCCGACGAGTTCGTCGACTTTCTGCGCCGTCGCGTCGATCCGATCGTGGACATCGCCGCCAACGCCTGTCCCGATGCAACTACGGTGGCCGCTGTTGTCGATGCCTGCTTCCTGATCGGCATCGAGTTGCTGCAACGCGGCTTTGCGGGACGGCAGTCACGATTTCCGGAGTTCGAACCACATTGGTCCGAGCTGTTGATGGCGGTCGCGCGGCGGCACGGCGCCGAATTGCCCGCGCTGGTCGGACCGCTATCGAACGCTGCCTACAATTTGACCGTCACCTCCAGGTGTCGCATTGGGCAGTGGGTCAAACGCGTCGGCGCCGCCGCCGAACATTGCGCCGATGCGGCGGAATTGCGGGCCGCGGGCCAGGTCTGCGCATGGATCTGTGGAATGGCGCACTACCGCGCGCCAGCGCTGGAGCTGGCTCGAGCGATGCCGGCGGCCGTGCTTGCCAGTTTGCTGCAGTTGGAGGCAAACGACGAGCGTCTCGCCGGAGTTGTCGATCGTCTGGCAAGCCGGCGCTGGTATCGACCGGACGCCGAGCCCGCGCAGGCGGGTCTGGCGATTGTGGCGGAGGCCGGCGGCTTTCGTGGACTGGGAGGCGAGTTTCTGCGGCCGCCGTTGGTGGAGGTGGATGGCGCCGACTTCCTGGTTCGCGATGGCGATGCGCATTGGTTGTTGACGGCGGACGCGTTTGGCGCGACGTTTCACCGCGTCGCTCGGCCAAGCTCGCCGTCTCCCGACGCTGGCCACAAGTCGCGCGGCGCCTACGCAGTGAATCGCGCGGGGGTGGTGAGTGGGCCCGATGGCCGCTGCAAGTTCGCATGCCTGGCCTCGTCACAAAGCTCGGCGGCGACCGACGACACATTGGCGGTCACGTTGCCGCATTCGCATCGCGTGTTCCTGGTTGGCGAGGCGCTTGCATGACCAAGTCGTCGGAGGACTCGGCACAGCTTGAGCAACTGCGATCGCAGTGGGAAGCTGCGTGGCCGGATGCCTTGGCCATTTGGAGCCGCTTCACCAAGCTGACTCCGCCTCGCTGGTGCTTCACGGTCAGCGACGAACGGCAAGAGGGCCTGGCCGATTCGTTTGCAATGATTCGCCTCTCCGATCAAGCGGTGGTCGTCAGTCTGCGACAGGCGATCGAAGACGGCCTCGAGGCGTTTGCCACCGAGGTGCTCGCTCATGAAATCGGCCATCACATCTACGTGCCAGCCAATCTGTTGGACCACGGCCGCATGCTGGCGCGGATCCGGCGAGGGCTGCCCAATCGCGAGCAATGGGCGCCGCTGATTGCCAACCTCTACGCCGATCTGCTGATCAACGACCGGCTCCAGCGCGACGCGGGCCTCGACATGGCCGGTGTTTACCAACGCCTGGGACGCAAGGATCAAAGCCCGCTCTGGACGTTTTATTTGCGCACCTACGAGATCTTGTGGAGCCTGCCCTCCGGCACGTTGACTCAGCCGGCAGCGGAGAGTTCGGATGCGAAGTCGGAGTCGCACGCGCCGCAAAAGTCGGAATCGCACGCGGCCACCGAATCGATCGTAACGCCCGAGATTCAGGCCGACGCGTCGCTCGCCGCGCGCGTCGTCCGCAGCTTTGCCGGCGAATGGCTCGAGGGCGCCGGCCGCTATGCCGTGCTCTGCCTGACCTATCTCTTGGATGAGTCCATGAGCAAGTCGCTGGTGTATGTCCTGGGCGGCTGGTGCGATACGGTCAGCTCGGGCAAGAATGCCTCGGAGGCGCCGGCCGGGCTGGTTGACATCGACGCCGATGAAGCGGCCGGCATTTTGCATCCGATGTTTGACCCGGATATCGCCGGCGTCGATATCGACGCCGACATGGACGGCATGGGGCGCATCGGCGCCGTCAACCAATCGGACAAGTTGGGCGGTTCACCGGGGCAGTGTCGCGAACCGTTCGAGTATGGCCAAATCCTGAGAGCGCTTGGACTCGACCTGACCGATCACGACATCGCCGTGCGGTACTATCGCGAACGGGCCTTGCCGCACCTCGTGCGGTTCCCCGTCAAACAGATGCCTCAATCCACCGAGCCGCTGCCCGAGGGGCTCGAGACCTGGGAGTTCGGCGGTGCGTTGGGCGAAATCGATTGGAATGCAACGGTGCTGACCAGCCCCGTTATCGTCCCCGGGGTGACCACCAAGCAACGGGTCTGGGGCGTCGCGGAAGGCGCCGACCCGGGGACGCGACCGATTGACCTCGACCTTTATGTCGACTGCTCCGGATCGATGCCGAATCCACAGCGGCAACTGTCGCCCGTGGCGCTGGCAGGCGCGATCATCGCACTTTCGGCGCTCCGCGTCGGCTCGGCCGTGCAGGTGACGCTCTGGAGCGGCGCGAGGCAGTTTGAGACCACCAACGGCTTTGTGCGCAACACCGACCGAGTGCTGCGAGTGCTGACCGGCTTTATCGGCGGCGGCACGGCCTTCCCGTTGCATATACTCAGAGACACCTATGCGGGACGAAAGGTGACGGATCGCGCCGTGCATCTGTTGGTCATTTCGGACGATGGCGTCACCACGATGTTGAACAAGGATGAGCGAGGCACAAGTGGCGCGGAGATCAGCGCCGCGGCGCTGCAGGCGGCTCGCGGTGGCGGGACGATGGTGCTCAACTTGTGGCGGGACTGGGCCGACGACCCGGGATTGGTGCAACTGCACGAGCAAGGCTGGGATTTGCAGGTGGTTCACGGCATGGATGACCTGCCGCCGTTTGCTCGCGAGTTCAGCCGTCGTCGCTTTGATTTTGATGGATAGCCGCCAATTTTTCGATGGCTTCGCGGGTGCGTTCTTTGCTTTCTGATAACGCTGGCGATTGGCCGAAAGATCGGCAAGAATGAGCAATCACCAAAACCGATTCCGAGGGCGTTTAAATGTCGCATGACGGGCCATCGCTGGAAGGATTGATGCGTCGCCTGGCGGAGACGCCGCCGGACTTTCTGGCCGAGCCACTGATCGGCGAGCAGGGCCAGGTCGACGTCGCCGCCGTTGCCTGGGACGTGGTTCGAGATCTGGGCGGAGAGCCGCTCGCATTCGACGATATTGCCTCGTTGCGACCACAAGATCCGTCGTCGAAAGGGGAGCAGAACAGGTTGCGGCTGGTGCTGATCTGTTGTTGGCTGCTGGCGGACGAATGGTTTTGCAGGCACGGCGGATTAGATGAGGGAGCACGGCGCCTGTTGGTGCATGCGACGGGAATCTGGGCGCAGTATCTCCGCGCAGATCGGTTGTTGAACGACGGCGACCGGCGAGAAGAGCTACTTCGCACGTTGTTGGCGGAGCTTGCGTTGCGACCCGCGGGCGAATCGGAGGCCCAAGCCGCGGACCGGCTGCAGGCGCTGGACACGGCCGAGCGCCGCCGCGTGTTGCAGGCCGCGGCCAAAGCCGAGGCGCGCGCTCGCCAGATACGCGAGGCGATGGCTCGCGCCGCGGCGCAAGAGTCGGCGAACCGCTATGGCGAGTAGCCCACGATGAATCAGCTGCCGAACTACCCTCAAATCAGCGATGCCGAGCGATTCCCGCTGCTCACGCCGTCGGGTCGAGAGTTGCTGCACGCGCTGCGCGAGCATCCGCAGGCGCCGATTTGGAATTGGCCGAACGGCGAGCAACTGGACGAGGCGGGGCTCGATCAGGTGCGCCAATTCGCCGCCTCGCTAGATCACACTGCTGCGCAAGATTACACTGCTGCGCAAGATCACACTGCCCAGCCGCCGTGGCTGCCGAGCTTGGTCGAATTCTGTCTTGAGGCGGTGCCGTTCTATCGCCGGCACGCCAAGGCCGGCACGGCGTTCGACGAGCTGCCCAGTTGCACGCGCGACGACCTCGCCAACGCTCCTTGGGACTTTGTGCCGGACTCTCAGCCGCTTGATCGGCTGATCGTTTTCAGTAGCTCGGGCACCACCGGGCACCCGGCTCAGTTGCCGACACACCCGGTCGCCGCCGCCTGCGGTGTGCCGCTGCTGGAGCGAGTGCTTGCAGATGTCGGCGTCCGATTTCCACGTGGCTCGGACGACGTGGCGATCGCCAGCATCACGGACTATCCCGGAGCGTACTCGACCGCCAATCTGATCTCCTACTTGGACGAGGCTGGCTACATTCGCGTTAATCTGCAACCGGACGCCTGGAAGGCGGCGGGCGACTCCCGCGGGTTTCTCGACGCCTGGCGAGGCGCTGTTCTGTTGAGCGACCCCGTGGCGTTGGACTCACTGACTCGACATGGCCTCGGCTATCCGCCTCGCGCGATTGTCTCCAGCATCGCGACGTTGACAGACGGTTTGACGGAGCGACTGCGCGAGCGTTTTGGCTGTCCGGTGCTCGATCTGTATGCGATGACGGAAGCGGGGATTGTCGCAGTCAAAGCAGGCCCGGGCCACCGCATTGTGCCGGGCGATCTCTATGTGGAGATACTCGACGAGCACGATCGGGCTTGTCCTCCCGGTGTCCGTGGTGAAGTGACGTTGACCGGCGGCCGCAATCCGTTCTGCCCATTGCTGCGATATCGCACGGGAGACTTCGCCTCGCTTCGCTGGGAGGACGACGAGCTGTATCTTTGCGACCTGGAGGGACGCGACCCGGTGCTGTTTGCCGCGCCCGATGGAGGCGTGGTGCATAGCATGCAGGTGTCGCGCGCGATGCGCACCTATCCGCTGGCGCAGTACTCGCTGTGGCAGGCCGCCGACGGGCGACTGACGTTTACTTGGCGCGGATCGGCATGCGGACGCTCTCGCGATGCAACGGACGGACAACTTGCGGACGCGATCCGCGGCGAGTTGCTCGACTTGTTCGGTAAAGACGTCTCGCTGGAGCTGACACACCAAACCGAACCGGCGTTGCGCCAACGGAAAGTGGTCCAGTATCGCAGCGAGCGGCCACGGGCAAATCACGTCGGTTGATCGCCAGGGATACATAAATTACCCCAAACGAGTGAAGGAGACGCGATCATGAGCAGCGGCATACGTGAGTTGTTCCCCTATCTGCGCGTGCGCGACTGCGCGGCGGCGATCGAGTTCTACAAGCAGGCATTCGGCGCCGAGGAGAAGTTTCGGCTGAGCGAGCCGAGCGGACGCATCGGACATGCGGAGCTGCGGTTCGGGCCGTCGCTGGTGATGGTCTCGGACGAGTATCCCGAGTACGGCATTCAGGGCCCGCAGGCGTTTGGCGGAACGGGATCTTCCGTCCATCTGCACGTCGAGGATGTCGACGCGATGACGGCTCAGGCGGAGGCCGCCGGCGCCGTGGTCGTGATGGCGCCGGTCGACATGTTCTACGGCGAGCGTGCCGCGAAGCTCCGCGATCCGTTCGGCCACGAGTGGCTGCTCGGCTCGCCGATTGAGGAAGTGACGCCCGAGGAGATGCAGCGGCGGTGGAGCGAAATGTGCGGCGGCGCTGCGGAGCCGGAGACGCAGAATTGACGACAGATGAGCAAGGGAGGTGCGGCGCGATGATCCGACGTCGAACGTTTCTGGGGGCGATGGCCGGCGGTGTCGTGGGCGCCACGCTGGCAGCCGAGCGATGCAGCGTGTTGGCCGCAGAGGCCGCGC
>JAGQPF010000470.1 GCA_020426845.1 Planctomycetales bacterium | reverse complement strand
CTCCCACCGCCTCCAGCCCTCTCCCGCTGGCGCACCAAAATCGCGGCCAGGCGCCAAGTCCAAGCCGAAATACAGCATGGCCCTGCATTCCTTCACACGCTCTCAGGAGAAGTTGCGTTGAACGACTGACTGCTGAAGCCATAAGAGAAGACTGGGAGGCCGGGCGACGGCAAAGCGAGGCGGGCCTTGAACGTTTTGTAGCATCGGTTACGAACAGTTTGCAGACCGTATCGCCACCACTCGTCGATGCCCAGTCTGCCGGCGTTGCGGAAGTGATCCGGTTACGCTGGGACGAGCTATGGCATCCAGCGCCCAACGGCTGTGCGCCGGGGTTTCGCCACGGTTATCTGCGCGGAGCCGATCGCGATGCGGCGATCCAGCTGTTGCGCCGGATTGGAGAGGTTTCGGTAAACGACATTGGCCTACTTGTGGAGGACATTGCCGCGAAGGCCAAGAGCCAACAACGGTTGGAGAACGAGATCGCGGCTCTCGAAGGCATCAGTCCGCAGCTCGAGACCAAAGCCAACGAGCTTCGTGATTTGAACAAAGAAATCGACAAGCTGGCGTCCGAGCGGGGCCGTTTCGAGCGAGAGACGGAAACGCTGACGCAACAGCTCAATGATAAGCGGAGAGATTTGGCGAGATATGCCGAAGCGATCAACCGCGCCGGTCCCAGCTTGAGACGAGCCAACTGGGCAGACAAGGTATCTGACGCGATCGAGGCAATCGTCCGTGACGCGGTACCCGGACAGATCGACACTGTGGCCGAGGCGATGACGAGGGCATTCCGAGCAATGTCCCACAAAGGCATTGTGGAACGTGTCGAGATTGACAGTGATTGTTCGGTCAAGTTGCTGTCGGCAACGGGGCGCGACGTACGTGAATTCGCGTTATCGGCGGGCGAGCAACAGATTTTTGCACAAGCTTTGATCGCGGCCATTGCCGAAGTCTCGCAGCGTGACTTTCCGATTATCGTCGATACGCCACTCGGAAGACTGGACGACGCGCATCGAGAAGGTGTCTTGCGTCACTTCACCAATCGTCCGAGCCAGGTGATCATGCTGTCGACCGATACGGAGGTGGTGGGCCGTTATAAGGAACTCGTCGAGCCGCGGCTGGCGGCGACCTTTCATGTCGAGCACGAAATCACCGGCAGCATCGGACGGTCTCGGATCGTACCTGGCTATTTCCCCGGCAACGGTGGCTGAGCCATGCCCCTGACGCTGACAGACATTGCCCAAGCCTCATTCAAGACGACAGCCAGCGGCGATACGATCAATGATGAATTGCGCCGCCATCTCGGGATGCGGCATCGCTACGGACCTGCACGTCTGGCTATCGCGCGCTCGCTCGCCGTCGCGGAGCCACCGCCGTTGGAGTCGGAGGACCGGGAGGAGCCGGGCAAGGTTATTCGCGGCGATCCCCTGTTCGGCAGCGGGTCGGAGATCGGTGCCTGGGCAGCGTTGATCAACGAGCATGCAGATGCGATTTTGGACAAGGTGGACCTGCAGCGGCACGTGGCGGCGCACTGGCACCGGGGTGCGCAACTCCTGAAGAACGACTGGCAGGAGGTGGGCGGTGACTATGCGCGGTTCGTGATGTTGCTCTGCGATCGAGCCGGACTCAGGCGGAGCGGTGGGATCGGCGACGAGGACGGGTCGCCAGTGGCGGGCGGTGGCGGCGGCGCTCCTGTGGTCGATACGACAGCCCGGCCGGTGGTGCTGCGGCTCGGTGAGCCGGGGACAGACCTTTCGACTGGTGAGGAAGTTACCTGGGCGATCAATGCGCCGGG
The DNA here is from genome assembly GCA_020426845.1 of Planctomycetales bacterium. Classification (GTDB taxonomy): domain Bacteria; phylum Planctomycetota; class Planctomycetia; order Pirellulales; family Pirellulaceae; genus JAGQPF01. The sequence goes on along the minus strand of JAGQPF010000470.1, from coordinate 939 downwards.
CCGGAGCCCGCATATTGCTGCCATGGGCACGCTTGGCACCGGCAAGACGCGGATCGGCATGGGGTTGCTGCAGCAGCTCCGCGAGCAGAGCGGCTGCGCCATCCTGGCGTTCGATTTCAAGGGTGATCTTTCGGAGAATCCGGCGATCGCGCAGTCGCTCGGGGCGAAGGTGGTGCGCCCACCGCGCGAGCCGATTCCGCTCGATGTGCTCAGGGTGATGGCGGCGGATCAGCAGGCGGTGGACGTGGCGGCGCTGCGGTTTCGCGAATCGTTCGTCCGGGTGTGTGCGAGCAAGCCCGGTGCCAAGCAGCAATCGGCGCTGACCGAGGCAGCACGGCGGGCGTTGGGTCGGCAACGGCCGACACGGCTCGACGACATGCAGGCGGCGCTGCTCGATCTCTACGAGGAGACGGAGCAAAAGCAGGATTCGATCACGGCGACGTTCGACGATCTCTGCCGGTTCACCCTGTTCGAGCCGACCATGGCGCCGGACGCGTTCTTTCGGCAGTCTTGGATCATCGACCTTCACGACGCACCGGAGACGGCGCAGCGGCTGGTGGCGTTCCTGCTGTTCGATGCATTGGATGCTTGGTTCAAGCAACTACCCGATGCACCGCTCGACGCCGGCAGCCATCGGGGCCTGCGCACGGTGCTGGCGATCGACGAGGCACGGCGCATTCTGGGCTATGGCCAGCCGTCGCTGATCGAAATCGTCCGCATGTCACGGTCGAAGGGCGGGGCGGTGATGCTGATCTCGCAATCGCCGGACGACTTCATGCAGGAGGACGAGGATTTCCTCGCCAATATCGGGTTGCTGTTCAGCTTTCGGACGAACGCCAAACCAGGGTCGCTCCAGCGGGTATTCGGGGAGAAGGTCGATCTAGCGGGACTGGCCGATGGGGTCTGCGTGACACGGATACCCGATGCGGGGCGCAAGCG
>JAGQPF010000469.1 GCA_020426845.1 Planctomycetales bacterium | reverse complement strand
CACCCAATGTCTCGCTTTGCCAAGCGATCACGTAGTCGCCGCCCACGCGGTCGCGCGACACCGAGGGATCGGTTTGATTGCCGGCGACGGTGGTGTTCACCAGCACGTCGGCGGCGTCGAGCGCGGCGCCCGTGGCGTCATATCGTCGCGCGTAGATGCCGGAGCCGTCGGTGTCCTGGCCCTCGCTTTGCCAAGCGACAATCGCGTTGCCCGTATTGTCCATCGCGGCAGTTGGCAGGGATTGGTCGCCGGCCGATTCCGTGTTGACCTGGAAGGCGACGCCGTTGGGCGTGCCGTCGGCAAGATAGCGTTGCGCGAAGATGCCGTTTCCGTCACCGTCCTCGCCCATGCTCTGCCAGGCGACGAGGAAACTGCCGTCCGCAGCCACCGCCACCGTCGGATTGGTTTGGTCGTCGGTGGTGTAGCCCGTATTGACGAGGAACGGATCGACTAGCGGAGTGCCATTGGGTGCGTAGAGTTGGGCGTACACTCCCAGTCCGCTGGTGTCGCCGTCGGCCTGCTCAAAGCTGGTCCAAGCGGCCACATAATTGCCGGTCGACTCGAAGACGCCCACAGCGGGGAAGCTCTGCGCCAGCGACGACGCTTCGCCCACCAGCCATTGGTCGCCGATCGGCTCGACGTGGATATGCGGCTCGGGCGGCACGAAGCCTTCCTCGAAGATCCGCCCATGCACGCCTTCCACTCGTCGGTCGCCTTGGCCGTTCCAGAAGACGCCGAAGTCGCCCGCCGGAGTCATTGCCATCACCGGCAGGATTTGCGGCCCCAGCTCCCAAGTGTTGACGACCATTTCGTCGGTTTCGGGCGTGCCGTTGGCGTTGTACTGGCGACTGACAATGGCCGTGGCGCTTTGATCCTGGAGATCGCTTTGCCAGCTGACCGTGAAGTTGCCGTCCGGGTCGGACACGACGGTCGCGCGGCGCTGGTTCTCGGCCGTGGTCTGATTGATCTGGAATTCGGCGGGCTGCACGGGCGTCTTGTCGGCCCGCAGTTGCCGTCCGAACACACCCCAGGCGCTGCCGTCCTGCAGAATGCTCTGCCAGACGATGATCATGTCGCCCTTATCGTCAAGAGCGACGTCGGGATACTCTTGGGCTTCGAAGTCCTTGATGATCGTGTGCACGAGCTGCTCGTCGCCGGTCGCCGTTCCGGTCGCGTCATACCATTGCACAAAGATGCTCTTCTCCGAGTCGTTATCGGGGTCGATCAGTAGGCGATGGTCGCTGACCCAGGTGATCGCGAATTCACCCGCGGCGTTCATCGAGGCGGCAGGACTGACCTGTGCCAGGTCGGTCTCGGCATTCACGGCGAACTCGGCGCCCACGGCGGTTCCCGCGGCGTCAAATCGCTGGGCGAAAATGCCTTGGCCGTCGCCGTCGTCGCTTTGCCAAGCCACCACGAAGTCGCCCGTCACGCGATTCATCGCCACGGTCGGCTGGGTCTGGTGCCCGGCGACCGTGGTGTTCACCAAGAACTCGGGGCCGACTGCATTGCCGGCGGTGTCGAACCGCTGGGCATAGATGCCATGGCCGTCGGTGTCCTGGTCGGCGGACTCCCAGACCACGACCGCGTTGCCCGCGTTGTCCATCGCTACATCGGGATTCAGCTGATTCCCGTCAAACGTGGTGTTGACGACGAACGCATCGGCCAGTGGGTCGCCCATGCTGTCCAGCCTGCGGCCGACAATCGACAGTCCGCTACCGTCGTTGCCGTAGCTCTGCCAGACGACCAGGAAGTTCCGGTTGGCGTCGACCGCCGCCGCGGCCGAGGAGTCCTCGAGCCCCAGGTAGTTGGCGATCACCACTTCCGTGCCGACCGTGGAGAAGTCGACGCTGGTCGTCGGCAGCTGATAGCGTTGCGCGTGGATGGCGGAGGCGTGGTCCGCGTCCAAGCCAAGCCATAGTGCCACGACGTTGCCATCGGTGTTGCTGCCGACGGCGGGCAAGGTCTGTGGCTCCTCGGCAAATGTGTTGACCTGTTGCTCGTCGATCAACGGGTCGCCGGCGGCGTCGTAGGCTCGCCCAAAAATTCCCCAACTGAATTCGTCCTGGTGGCTGCTTTGCCAGGTGACAAAGAAGTCGCCGTCCTCGTCCATGGCGACGACGGAGTTCACTTGCCCCTGAAGTGTTGTTTCGTTCACCCGAAAGTCCACGCCGCCGACCACGCCCGTGGCGTCGACGGTCTGGGCAAACACGTCGGAACCGCTGCCCGGAATGCCTTCGGACGTCCAGGTCACCACCACGTCGCCGTCGGCGTCCATGGTCGCGTCGGGGTTGACTTGATCGCGAGCGGTTTCGGAATTGACTTGGAATTCGCCGCCAATGGTTGCTCCGGCCGCGGTGTAGAGTTGGGCAAAGATCTCCACGCTGGCGTGCTCGGCCTCGACATCACCCTCCCAGGCGATGACGAAGTTGCCGTTGTCGCGAGCGGCTGCGGCGGTGGGTGCCGCTTGGTTGCCGGTGGTGGTTGTGTTGACCAGAAACTCTACGGCCTCCGCGGCGACGCCGCCCGAGTCATAGCGTCGAGCGTAAATGCCGCTGCCGTCGCCATCCTGGCCTTCGCTCTGCCAAGCCACGACGTAGTTGCCCGCATTGTCCATGGCCACGGTGGGCGCGTGCTGGTCGCCCGTCGTGACCGTGTTCAGGGCGACGGCGGCGCCCTGCGGCGTGCCGTCGGCGAGGTAGCGCTGGGCAAAGACGCCCATGCCGTCCACATCCTGTCCTTGCCAGACCACGACAAAGTTGCCGGCCGCATTGACGGCGACGTCCGCCGCAAACTGGTCGCCGTCGGTCTGGGAGGTGTTGACCAGGATTGGCGAGCTGTCCGGCGTGCCATCGGCGAGGAACGTTTGGGCGTAGACGCCGAGACCGCTTTCGTCCCCGCCGGGCTGCTCGAAGCTGCTCCAGGTCGCGACGTAGGCGCCGCTGCCTTCGATGACTGCTACCGCCGGCGGGGTTTCCTCCAGGGCGGTGGCTTCATTGACGACGAATTGCGGGGCGATCGGATTGGCCGCCAACATGGTCCGGAGCTCCAGCATCTCCAGCATGTGCCGCCGGCTTTGGGACTTCCTGAGCGTCGGGACTCGACGCTGCCCAGCCCGGGGAAATTGCTTCCCTTTTTTGCGTGTGTTGTTCATGGTTCGTCCTCCGATCGTCATGGCTGATGGCTTCGCTTGGCTGTGCGGACGCAATCTCCTCTTTCAAGAAAGAATTTTCCGGAATTTCCGCTCGCCCCAATAGCGAGGGATTTACCTTCTCGACGTGGTGGATTTCACCAATCCACGACCGGGCGATGGACGGCGCCCGTGGGCACCCGAGCCCCAACCAGCAGCCCCAACCAGGGGCACCTGGGCGGTGCCTCGGGGGCGGAATTCGGGGCGAGCAAGAAACCGGGGTCCGGGAGAGCTCGTCGTTCTTGAGGAGACTTGTGCCGTGCTACACTTGTCGAAGGTCGCGGCGAACCGTCAATGGGATGGTTCAACGTAGTGCTGGCGACCTCCTCCCCGATTGCCAACTGCCCAATGCGGCACCTTCCTATCTCGTGGTGACCCCCCATGCGACATCGCCCGTTTCTATGTGTGCTGCTGTTGTTGTTCGGTTCGACCGGGGCTGCCGGCGAGGTCGGCTTTCTTGAGGACTTCGCGTGGTCGGACAATCGCGCGGAGACGCTGAAGCAGTTGATTCCGGGCACCGAGGACTACTACTTTTTCCACTGCCTGCACTATCAGAACACCCAGCAGTTCGACGCCGCCGAGCGCGTGCTGAAGGACTGGCTCGGCCGGCATCGCGCAACGGCCCGCTACCAACTCATGGAGAATCGGCAGCGTCTGCTCACCTACGGCGTCAATTCCGACCAAGCCCTGCGCCACATCTCCAACAAGCTCAACCTGCGATTCGATCACCAGCGCGAGCGGATCGGTGAGAAGCCGAACTTGCCCAACGCTCTGGACCCGGCGGCGATCTCGCGAGCGCAGCTGATGGCTCGGGCCATGGGCGAGAGCCCGACGCTGTCTGGCTTTGAAGATTCAGCGCTGGAGTGGCTGCGGAACGAGAAGCTGGATGATCGTCGGCTGCGCGACCTGCTGCAGCGGCTGCAACGTCCCGACTACGACAACCTGCTCGACTTGATTCAGCGCGACTTGCGCACGTCCAACAGCGGCGGCCTCGGCTCGCTGCCGATTCACGCTCGACTGACGCTCGAGCAATTGGATGATCTGGCGCGGCGCATGCCCGAGCTGTTGAATCACGGCAACTATGTCGCCGCCTACGTGGCGAAGCTGCAGCCCAATGATGACGAGGATTGGCGGAATGACACCAAGACTCAGACGGAGTATCTGGATCGCCTGTGGGCGTTCGCTCAACGGCTGGGGCCGGTCCAAAACTCGCTGAAGGCCCACGTGCTCTATCACCGCATCGAATTCGACCGCTCGCGGGGCGAGTTCGACAAGGAGCGCTTCCTCGCCTATCTGCAACTGCCCCGCAACTGCTCGTACATCAACCCGGACTACGTCCGGCGCGAGGAGCATCGGCAGTTTGTCGCCCAATTGGGACAGGAGTTCAACTACACGCTGCTGCCGGCGGTGGGCAATGACGAGCCGCTCGTTCGCGACGTCTTCCTGCACTTTTTCCGGACGGAGGACAGCTACGACCCATACCTGCCCTTGGTCCAGACCGACTATGTGAAGCAGGTGTTTGCCGAGGCCAAAGTCGTCAACGGGCTCGGCAATCCCGAGCAATGGGCTTCGCTGCTGACACCGGCGGCCTACCAGGCGTTGAAGGAGCGGATTGATCTGGACTTCGACCCTCGCAATCGGCCGCGGTTTCACACCGAAGAGGCGGTTTCGCTGGACGTGAATGTCAAGAACGTGAAGCAGCTGATCGTCAAGGTGTTTCATATCAACACCGAGAGTCACGCGCGACAAACGCTTCAAGAAGTGAACACGAACATCGAGCTGGACGGGCTTGTGCCCAACCAGGAGCTGAAGTTCGACT
>JAGQPF010000468.1 GCA_020426845.1 Planctomycetales bacterium | reverse complement strand
TGAGTTTCAACGCCGCCAGTGGAGAAAAAATCGATGCCATCTCCGGCGGGCAGATCGCCGCGACTCCCGAGGGCCTCGTTCGCCACCTTGCCGGCAAGGTGACGGCCTATCGATGGATTGAAGGAAAGACGTTCGACCGCCGAGGCAACCCGCAAGCGAAACCCACGCTGGAGGCGGTTTGGGAGCTGGCCGGAATCGCCGGCGGATCGGCACTGATGGTCGCCGGCGAGGACATCATCTCTGGCGGCGAAGGCAAAGTGACGGTGATCGACCGCGTCAGCCGCAAACCGCGTTGGTCCACCGATGTGCGGGGGATCGCCTACGGTTTGGCCGTGCTTCAAGGCCGGCTGCTCGTCTCGACCAGCGAAGGGCGGATCTACTGTTTTGGCGACGACCGGCCGAGCCAACTCGCAACGGCCACACCCATCCAATCGCCCTACGATGTGACTGGCCCCATGGCCAACATCGCGCAACGGATTCTCGCGCATCGCGACCTGGCCGATGCCGATCTCACCGACGCCTACTGCGTCGATCTCGGCTGTGGCGACGGAGCGTTGTCCTATCATCTGGCCCGGCTCAGCAAGCTGCGAATCTACGCGGTCGAATCCGATCCCGAACTCGCGAAGGCTGCTCGCGAGAAACTCACGCAAGCCGGCGTGTATGGCCAGGTGATTGTCCACACGCGTCCGCTGGATGCCACGGGATATCCTAAATACTTCGCCGATTTGATCGTCTCCGGGCGACAGGCCACGGAACCGAAATTCGAGCTGCCCGTCACTCAAGTGCAGCGCATGCAACGTCCGTGCGGCGGTGTTGTCTGTCGCGTCGCGAACGAGAGCATCGTCACCGATGTCCGAGGCCCGTTGCCCGGCGCCGGCGATTGGACACATCAATACTCGTCGGCCTCCAACACGCTGAATAGCGGCGACGATCGCATCCGCGGGCGCCTCAGCATGCTCTGGTATCGCGACGTGTCGTTCGACATTCCCCAGCGACATGGCCGCGCGCCGGCGCCGCTTTACTCGAACGGGCGATTGTTCCACGCCGGCCTCGATGGCGTGGTCGCGGTCGACGCGTACAACGGCCGCGAGCTCTGGCGGCGCGAGATCAAAGGGCTGCTCGACGCCTACGATGGCGACGAGCTGATGGGGACGGCGGGGACCGGCAGCAACTTCTGCGTGGAGGGCGACAGCCTCTACGTTCGCGACGAAGGCCATTGCCTGCAGTTGGACGTGACCGATGGCCGAGTTCGCAACACGTTTTCGGCGCCGACGATGGCCGATGGCAAGCCGGGAACGTGGGGCTATGTCGCCGCAGTCGACGGCTTGCTGTTCGGCTCGCTGGCGGATCGCGAGCATGTGGTGACCTATCGCTACGTCAACCGCGGCGGCAATATGAATCAGCTGCTGACCGAGTCCTTGAGCTTGTTCGCCACCGATGGCGACAGCGGAGATTTGAAGTGGCGCTACGACGCCAAAGACTCGATTCGACACAACGCCATCGCGATTGCGAATGGCCGAGTCTTCCTGATCGACCGACCGCAGGCCTTGTTCGATCGGGAAAAGAAGCCAGCCGAAAAGCCTCACCCCACGGGCTCCTTGGTCTGCATCGACACGACAACGGGCAAGGAGTTGTGGCGGAACGATCAGGACATCTACGGCACGCTGCTCAGCTACAGTCCCGACCACGAGACGCTGCTGATGAGCTACCAGCCAACGCGTTTCCGTCTCGACTCGGAGTTCGGCGGCCGGATGGCGGCCTTCGACGCTCGGACCGGCAAGCGTCGTTGGGACATCAAGGCCGAGTACCAATCTCGGCCGATGATTAACGGCGACTTGGTTTACGCCCAAGGGGGCACCTGGGAGTTGCTCACTGGCAAGCCGCGGCCTTTCGACTTCACGCGGTCCTACGGCTGCGGAGTGCTGGCCGGCAGCAAGCACATGATGCTGTTCCGCTCCGCGACGCTGGGCTACTTCAACGTCGGCGGCAAAGAAACCACGGAGAATTTCGGCGGCGTCCGGCCCGGCTGTTGGATCAACGCGATTCCCGCCGGCGGGATCGTGATGGTTCCCGACGCCTCGTCCGGATGCCAATGCAGCTACCTGAACAAGGCCTGGTTTGCGCTGGACAGCGACACGCGGGTCGAGCCGGTGCTCAAGCCCGACGGCGGCCCTTCGAACGCGCCCCTCCAAGTGACCATCGAACCCGATCCCGATGCGACAGCAGTCCGCTACACGCTGGATGGCTCCACTCCGGACGCTAGTGCGTCTATTTACGAGTCGCCATTGACGATCGGTCAAACCGCCACGCTCAAGGCGCGTTCGTTCTACGAGGACGGCAGCGGAGGCCCCGTGGCCACGGGCCAATTTGAAATCGACCCCAACTTCTTGCCGCTCACGGGATCGCATTGGTCAACCTGGGACACGGCCGGCCCGCAGTTGAAGGAGGCGCCGAGCGTCTGGAAGGCGACGAACCATGAAGTCACCCAGAGCTCCAACATTCACGAGGGCGATAGCGGGGCGGGAAAGCCCACCGACCGTCGCGACGGGACGCTGCGCATTTACCGCGATCCCGACAAGCCATTTGCCAACGGCGTGTTCACGGCCCAGATTCGCTCGACCGACAACGACGGCATTGGCTTTGCGTTTCGCGTTGCCGCGCCGGACAAACTGTACCTGCTCGCGATGGACGCGCAGCGAAAGTTTCAAGTGCTCGCGGTGCGCGACGGCAATAAGTATCGAGTCCTCGACCAGAACGCTATGGGCTACACTCCCAATCGCTGGCACAACGTCCGCATCGAGGCCCAAGGAAGTTCGCTCAAGGTGTTCGTTGACGGCGAACAAACGCTGCAAGCCACCGACGAGACGATTTCCGCGGGAGGCGTCGCCCTGTACAGCTGGGGCAACTCGGGCGTCAGCTTCCGAGCATTAAAGATCGCACGCCCCTAATGTGGTCCAGGCTGCCAGCCTGTGTTTGACTCACTGATCACAGGCTGGCAGCCTGTGCCACGAGGACACCAAGCTCTGGGACGTCCTTGGTTCCGATTTGGCACACGCACTCGCGCAAAGCTACCATGCAGAGGGCCGGGCTCTCTTCTGGGAATCGAAGTCGTGTCGAAATCTACCATCTACTTGATTGTCGGATTGTGGAGCAGTCTCGCGTGGGAGGCGAGCTTCTCTACGGCCCAGGATTCGCCGACATCCAGGGGACACGCAGCCAAGGAAAAAGTCGAGGTCAACGACGCAAAGCGACCGAGGGCGATCCCGTCGGTGAAAGTTGCGTTTGAGAACGCATCGCTCGAGGACGTGGCGAATCGATTCCAGCAGATTGGCAAGGTGCCCGTTCGGCTGGACCATAATAGCCTTCGCAATCAGGCCGTCTCGCTGGACACTCGTGTGACGTTCTCGATCGAACATGTTTCGTGGCCCAGCGCCTTGCGACATGTCCTTCGCTCGGTTCACCTGACCAGCTCGACGACAAGCGAAGGCATTCGGATTCACTTCCCGGTTGACGAGAAAGAACTGCCGCGAGTCTACCCGGTCGTCGACTTGACCCATCGCACGCGGGACTCAGCCAACGCGGACTACGACACGTTGAACGAATTGCTGGTCAGCCACGTCCGTCCCGACCTGTGGCCTGAAGGGACGGGCCCCGGGCCGATCCACGTTTTTTCCAGGTCCTTGCTGTTCAATGCGACGGACCAGTTGGATGCCGACGTGCGAAAGCTCCTGACAGCTTTCCGCAAGGCCAATCAGTCTGCCTCGACAGCTCCCGTGTTTGCTGAACCGCTCGAGCAGCGGATTTGGGATCTGCTCGAGCGGCCCTCGGACATTGCCTTCGGGGACATGGAGGCCAATGCGGCACTTCGCCAATTAGTCAAAGAACTTCAGACGGCGTTTCTTATCGATCCGCTCACGCGAGAAAAGTTCGCCATGCAGCCACCGCTGCGGTTCACCCTGCGGCCAGCTGCAACGTTGGAGACAGCGTTGGACAGAATGTTGCGACCACACGGCCTCCGTTTCAACGTGGTTGACGAGGCGATTCTGCTGGCAACGAGGGATTCGGTGGATGCGCACACCATCGTTTGGCCGATCTTCGACATCATCCATTCGGCCGAGGAGCTGTCCGACTTCGAGCAGGCCGTGAACTACGCCTTGAACGCCGGGGACGACAGACTTCTAACGGTCAATTGCGCAATGTTGCCGGTTAAGCCCTATCTGGTGGTGTCGGGGACATGGCAGCACCAGCGACGCGTGTCCGAACTGTTGAAGAAACTGCGGGCCGCGCGTGCAGAAGAGCTTCAACAGCTCGAGAGCCTCAAGGCATCGGATGATTAGAGGGCATTTCGAAACCTTCCCTGGCGCAATCGAAGGCAGTTTTTCTGCTGGTTTTATCAACCCGATTGCCAATCGGGAAGATTTTAAAATGCGTTGTTATCAGCTACTGCTGGCCTTTGGCGGCGATCGCCTCTTGCACCAGCTTTTCGATTTCGGCGTCGAGCGTCTCGGGGTCGGGACGGCCGGAGATCACATGGCGGATCTTGCCGGTGTGGTCGATCAGATAGACGGTGGGAAATCCGCTGATCTGCCACTGAGGCACGATCGGTCCGTCGCGGCCGTCGGCCCAGCAGCGCCAGGTGACTTTTTTACTCGCGGTGATTTGGCGCAGCGTGTCCGGAGTATCATTGTTGACGCCCAGCAGCGCGAACGGCTTGTCCGCGTACTTTTCGACGAGCTCGCGTTCGTGCGGGTACATGGCCACGCAATGCGGGCACCAATCGCCAAAGAAGTCGAGCATCACCGCCTTGCCGGCAAAGTCGCTCAATTTCATCGGCTCGCCGGCCCCGTCCGTCCCGGTGATGTCAACAGCCTGAACGCCGACCGAAAGATGTTCGACGCGAAACAGCAACGGCTCCACCACGTCTTTTAGCGAATGGGCGCCGAGTTTCTGCTCGCCCCACTCACGTACGCAACGATTCAAGACGTCGGTGACTTCCGCGTTGCTATCCCCCTGCTTGTCGTGCGCGAGCAACAGGTTGGCGAGAAAGAACGAAGCGACCCCTTGCGTCGTGGGGCGCTCGCTGCGGGCGACGAGCTGTCGCAGGAAGCCGACCAATTCTGGGTGGCCGGATTGGCAAATGTTCGGCAGGCCATGATGCAGGCCGCGATCATTGGCGTGGTCCTCCAGCAGACGCTCGGTCGCTTGCTTCAAATGCGGAGCATCGCCGCTGGGGTCGATTAGCTGGCAGCAAAGCCAAAGAGCCTGGAGCCCGAGTTTCGTGTTGCGATTGGCGACCGCAAGCTCATAGAAACGCTCGGCGTACTTCGAAGCCGGAGCTTCTTTCATCAGCTTGTCGAATGACGCTCGATCTCCCGCCTGCTGCGCCTGGAACATCGAAATCTGATGTTGTTGAGCGGCTTGTTGGAACTCGCCCATCATGTCTTGGATGCGAGGGTCAAATTCGACAAACGGATTCTCCATCTCCGCGACGGGAAGGCCGCCGGGCAGGCTTGCCAACTCGCCATTCGCGCTGGCGAGCAGAGCGTGCAGATGTCGTGCATGGACGGCGAATCCCAGTCCGTCTCCGCCAGCCACCCAAGTGTTGATGCCGAGCACGTTGCCATGGTCATCCAAGAGAGGACCGCCGCTGCTGCCGCTCGCGATCGGAGCGCTGGTCTGGATCCATGTGGCGTCGGGATCCGCGCCCGCCAAGGAGATGAACTCTGCAGGCAACTCCGACGACTTTCTCACTCCGCTGACGATGCCCTCGGTGATGGTGAAATTGAACCCTTTCGGATGTCCGATCGCCCACACGGCATCCCCTTGCTTGGGCTCCGCAGTGGCCAGCGACATCGGCATCAGGCTATCGGGTGGACTCTTCACGGCGACGATGGCGAGGTCGTGCCCTTCATCATGAGCGAGGATGCCCGCCACCTCGAGCTCCTTGCCTCCCCGCAGATGCAGCTTCGCCCTGGATGCGGCCGAGATGACGTGCCAGTTGGTTGCGACCCAACCCTTGGCATCTACGATGAACCCGCTGCCGAAGTTGATCGCCTTGCCGCCATCGGTCATTGCCTCAACGCGCACCACACCGGATGCCGCCCGGTCAAAGATCTCGCCAGCCGAAAGCGGGCCACTGCTGTCCGCCGACGGTTTAGTCGTGGGAGACGGCGTTCCGCCAGCGGGCTCGATGCGCGACGGCTCGGGAACGGCAGCGTTGCCGCTGGCCGTAGCGTCTGGCGTCGCCGGAGCGGCCACTTGCGTGGTGTCTGTGGTCGCGTTGTTGCAGCCCGAGTGAAAGGCAAGCAGCGTGATCGCGCCAGCCAACTTCGCGAACAAGCGCCTCGTTACGCGCCTGCCATGCGGATTGGCTCCATTCAATCCGTGCGAGAGTCGTTGCCGAGACGCTGGTTGTTGGCGCATCGCTATCTTCCTGCAGGGTGAGGGAAACGCGTCGACACGGCAGTGCCGCGAACTGTCATCCGTTGTGGCGTAGCTGGAAAGATTGTGCCAGCAAGGAGGAAATCGGAAACGACGGGTTAGGACGCCGTCAAAGATGGATTCTACCGCCGCCCATCGGCAGAGACAGGTCGCACCACCCGACCTTTTTCTTAATTTTGTCTGAGTCGGTCCAATGTAGGCACCCACTTCGTGGCCTTCGCGCTCTTCGTGGTTCCTTGTTCGTGGTTCCTTGTTCGTGGTTCCAGGCCCATAGCTTCCCCTCTGCCGCCCACCGATGAGCTTGACTACACTCCCTTAGCTTCAGATCGCCGACCCTAAAACGGCAAATCACTTCGCCATTCGACTTCGTGGTTTTACTCCGACTGCCACAACATGATTTTGCCGTCCTCGCCGCCTGTGGCGATGGTTTTGCCATCGGGGCTGAATTCAACAGCTCGCACCGCTCCCCGATGTCCCTTGAGACGCAAGATTTCCTGCCCAGTCTCTGCATCCCACAAGATCACGCGTCCGCCGCCACTGCATGAGACGACGCGTGTGCCGTCCGGTGAAAAGGAGATGTGAGCGACGGAATCCAAGTTAGAGAGTTGTTGCCAGACCAGTTCCCAGGTGCCGGATCGCACCACGCTGATGCGGTTGAAGACGTCGCCGATCGCCAAGTGCTGGCCGTCGGGAGAGAACGCAAACGAAAAAAACGCGCCGTGCAGCGGCGCGACGTTTTGCGAGTCATCCACGGTGGCATGCTCCATTCCCTTGGAAAAGTCGCACACCATCGTGTTGTGAACGTAATTCTGGCCCCCAGCCACCAGCGTTTGACCATCGGGTGAAATGCCGCAAGCATACAGCGGCGACTTGCCTTCCAGGCGTCGTTGGAACTTCCGCTCCCGAAGGTCCCAGACACCCACCGTGCCGTCAAGGCATGCTGAAAACGCATACCGGCGATCGGGGCTGATGGCGCCGGAGTGAATTCCGTCGGTGTGAGTGCTTTCCAGTCGCTGGATGAGTTCGCCCGTGGCGGCATCCCACAAGCACAAGGTTCGGTCCCAGCCGAGCGTGACCAACTTGTTGTCTTGATCACAAAAGGCGACGTACGTGACACCCGCGTCGTGTCCGGCGTGCGCGCCTTCGGGTGACCTGGGGGAATCGCAACTCCGCACGAGCCGACCGGTTGGCACGTCAAACATCTGCACCCCCGTTGAGTCGTCGACGGCGACCGCGAGCTGAGCTGAATCGGAACTGAAGGCCAGACGACTGACAGGGGCGCCCGCGTCCAGGACTTGTTTTTCAGAATCTCGCCCCACCGGCCAGCCAATCACACGGCCGTCGAGGCCGCAGGACCAGAGCATGCTGTCCCGGGCGTACTTGACTTGCAACACCTGGTAGTGAGCGCCAAAGTGCCGGGCTTCTCGAGACATCGTCTGCCGATCCAGCTCTTCGACCATTCCCGTCAGTCCAGCGACAGCGATCCGCGTTTCGTCTCGCGAGACGTCCAAGTCGTTGATTTCGTAACCGAGCGCGTCGGTGCTACCGAGCACCTCGAGCGTGTCCGCGTTCAAGCGATGGACCCGCTGATTCGTTGCGGCCACGATCAGTTCGTTGCTCTGTTCCGCCAGCACTACAGCTGATATGCAGAATTTGGGCGAGTGCCGCTGAAGCAGTTCCCAACCGGGAAGCGAATATCGGCGGAGCTCGCAACGGCTTCGCGCCAGGTCGTTCAGAACGAGAATGGCGACGTCGTCACTCGATGGAAACGCCGCGTCCACGACCACCCATTCATTGGTGTCCGGCAGCAACAGACTGCGTCCCGACGGCACGTCAATCGCAGTCACACCGCCAATCTGCATCGTGATGACACCCGACGATGACATCACCGCCCAGGTCAGTTGTCGGTTCCCCACAACTTCGCTTTGCTCGGTTTGCCCTTCCAGTGCGATTGGCGACAGCCGTTTCCCCCTCGTCGCATCCCACAGCTCGCAGTTGTGGACGGCATTCTCCACAACGCTTACGGCCAACATTCGAGACAGGTCACCGTTGAAGACTGCATGGGTATGGAGCGTGTCTCTCGCCACTTGGCGTTTCACGGCTCCGGTCAGCGGATCGAAAAACACGAGCGTTCCCGCTGCGTCGGTTCTCACGAACACGGCCTCGTCACCGGCCTGATTGACGGCCATGGACCAAGTGCCGCTCGCGCCTTCCGACGGGATGTCCTTTCGATGCTTATCGTGGACCATGCGACGCAGATAGTTTGTCTCCCAGGGGGTGTTATCTCGGGGCAGCTGTTCCACGTATTTCCAGGCGGAGCGAAAGTCGCCATCGTCAATGCCGGCCTTGGCCAGCGCAACCGTGCGAAAGTAGGCTTCGCGGTCTGCGCGCTGGTTGGCCGTGACGGCCTCGGCCAGCGCGGCAGCGGTTTGTTCCTCGCGCTGCTCGATGACGAGCTTGGCTTGCTGGGTCGCATCCAGCGATTCCGACAGCCGGCCGCTATATCGCAGGCCGGCGGCGAGCATGCCGATTGCCAGCAGCAGGCAGCACGAAGTCAGGGTTGCCGTAGCTTTGGCGGGATGACGGCGAGTCCACTTCCACAGTCGCTCCAGACGCCCTGCAGGTCGAGCGTGAATTGGCTCGCCGTTCAAGTATCGTTGCAGCTCAGCCGCGACCTCCCGAGCCGATGGGTACCGTTGTAACGGATCTTTCTCGAGGCACTTGAGCGTGATGGTCTCCAGGTCGATATCAATCTCGCCGTTGAGCTGACGGGGCGGCACAGGCTCTTCACTAATCACCTGCATGATCGTGGCCGCGGCTGAAGCGGCGCGAAACGGCGGGCGGCCGGTGAGGCAACAGTACAACACGGCGCCCAACGCATAAACGTCGCTGCGCCCGTCGACCAAGGTCATCTTGCCCGCCGCCTGCTCGGGCGACATATAGGCTGGCGTGCCAACGGCGTTTCCTTCGCCAGTCAACTCGGGACCGCTGTCGATCGCCTTGGCCAATCCGAAGTCAGTGACATGCGCCTGTCCATTCGCGTCGAGCAGGATATTGCCGGGCTTGATGTCTCGATGCAGGATCTTCCGCTCATGGGAGTACTGAATGGCATCTGCCACTTGCCGCATCAATGCTGCGGTCGCTCGATTCGTGAGCGGCGCCTCATCCAATCGATGGGCGAGGCTCTCCCCTTCGATTAACTTCATCGTGAAGTAGGGCGAGCCGTCAATTTCGCCCACGTCATAGACCGGCACGATGTGCGGGTGATCGAGCTGAGCGGCCGCGCGAGCCTCCACCTGAAAGCGCTCGAGTGCCTGACGCCCCGGGTCGGTCGACCTGACGACCTTCAAGGCCACAATCCGGTCCGCGTTCAGCTGCGTCGCTCGATAAACAACGCCCATCCCGCCTCGGGCCACCTCGTCCAACAGCAGATACTGACCAAATACATTGTCGCGGACAGCGCCCCGGTCCGTGGAGATCCGAGGCAACGTGCTGACTCGGGAGGTATCTCCCAGACGCATCAATCTTGTGTCCTCGACGGCCTCGAGCTGCCGCTGTAATCGCTGGCAACCGTCCTCGACGGCGAACGCATCCACGGTTGCTTCATGCTGGCCAGCGAGCGACTCTTTGCGCACGTCATCCAGTTGCTCCAGCCGCTCCCCGCAGTGAACGCATGTTTCGCAACAAGTGAGCACCGTTTCGCTGCGGTCCCCGGGCAAGCTGCCGATCAACACACCGCAAAGCTCGTCGTCGCTGGGGCAGCGGTCCGGAAACGGGCAATCATCACGTGGAGCGTTCATGGACGTCGGCGCAGGAGGTTAGTTCAGGCCAGCCTGATCGAGGGCATAAGGGGTGAGCAGTTCACGCAGCCGCTTCAACACCCGAAAGCGATTGACTCGGGCTGCGCCCGTTGAGATTCCCAGCTCCTCGGCGATAGTGGCAGAGTCGACGCCATCGATGGTGGTGCGCCAGAAAGCGGACCAAGTCGAGGGTTGGACTTCGGATTGAATAGTCTCCAACGCTTTTGCTAATTCCGCATCATGGCCCGTGCGGATGTCGCACGCAGTCAGCGATTCGTCGTTCGCGATCTGAGCAAGCATCAACTGAGCCGTGCTGCCACCTGCTGCCTGCTCCGCACGAGCGAGGCGACGAAAATGGTCGCGGATCTTGTTCTGCGTGATCATCCACAACCAGCCCCGCAGTGTGTCTTCCTGACGCTCCTTGCGAAACCCGGCGATGCTGCGGACCACCGAGAGAAATACTTCCTGCGCCACATCGCCCGCAGCCGCTTCGTCCAGTCTCCGCATTCGGCACCAGCCGTAGATGATCGGACTGTACTGTTCGGTGAATCGCCTCCACCCGGCGGGACTCTGTTCGCGAAGCAAGAGAACAAGAGATGTAGACGTCGGCTCGTGGTCCATGTTTCCGCCCGCGGACAAATCGGATAAAGCATCGCAAGGCGGTAGTCTAACAGGCGATTGAAGAACACCCAACTGGCAATCGGAGCCGCCAATGTCACAGGTCCAACACGGCGCCGATTGCCGGAATAGGTGTTCTTCAACGCCGTCGGAAACCAGGCGATTGAAGAACACCCAACTTGCAATCGGAGCCGCCAATGTCACAGGTCCAACACGGCGCCGATTGCCGGAATAGGTGTTCTTCAACGCCGGCGGAAAACAGGCGATTGAAGAACACCCAACTGGCAATCGGAGCCGCCAATGTCACAGGTCCAACACGGCGCCGATTGCCGGAATAGGTGTTCGAGATGCCAGGTGTTCGTCAGCAGTTCTCGAAGGGGCGGCGGCCTAACCTCGCTGCACTTGGACTGCGGTCCAATTCTCGACCGGAATGGTTTGAGCGTTCTCGCCCAGCAAACGCAGTTGGAGCAGTCGTCCACTGTATTGCCAAGTGTTGGCGCCGGAGCGAGTGTGAACCGTAATCAGATAGGCGGTGCCCCGGGTGGTTTTTCCGTGGGCCGGGGTGATCTCGATTCGCAACGCGTTGCGGGTCAGGTACTCTTTCTCCACGGCAACGTCGCGAAGCAGATTGACGGTCGTCGTCGGCGTTTGGGGCAGGTTCGCCGGGAAACGCTTGGCTCGCAGGTCAACCGAGAACGCTCCCTCGGTCGAATCGTTGGTGGTGAACCGGAACGTCCCGATTTTCTCGCCGAGGCTGCTGTCAGGCGTGATGGACACCGTGATTTGTCCGCCCGGGGCGATCTGCTGCCCGTTGCGAATGCCGACGATCTGATACCCCGCCACCATTTGCAGCCCGGAGATCATCAGGTTCTGTTGGCCGTGGTTGTGAATGGTGAGCGTTTGAGTCGGATAGGCATCGGACGCCAGACCATTGAAGTCGATCGTCCCGTCCTTGACGTATGGTCCCGAGTAGGAAACCGCAAGATCCGCCGGCGCCGGAGCTTCCATGAGCAAGGCGACGGAGAAATTGAATTCGGATTCGTCAGCATCATTGTTGTTAATCGTCACCTCTCCGCGGTAGACGCCGACCGTTGTCGCCGTGGGGACGATTTCGAGCACCGCCATCTGCCCCGGCTGGACCGAGCCAACCGCGCCGACGATGCGGAACCCCTTGGGCACGGAGATGCTGGACAACTCGAGGGCAGCGTCGCCCTTGTTCGTTACGATCAGCAGATCCTTGTTCAACGACACGGTTTGACCCAGTACGCGGCGTCCGAGATCCACCACCTTTGCTTGCCCGTCCTGGATGCTCTCCAAAGACGCAGCCGAGGGGCCGACGAGCGGAAGCGGCCCAAACGCGCCGGGCAGGCCCTTCGTATAAAACACTTCGATTTCCGGCTGAGGAAGCACATCGACGATCGGGACGGGGACGGTATTCGATGACGAAGTGCTGTCATTCGATGACGAAGTGCTGTCATTCGACGGCGAAGTGTTTGACTGGCCGATTTCCACAAGATTGTTCACCCAGCCGTGGAGCTCAATCGAGACCGGCGACTCGTTGCCGTCGTTGGTCACGATCGTCAGTTGTCCCGAGCGAGAGCCCGACGCCCCTGTTTGCATGGCAAGGGAGACGATTGCCCGGGCGCCGGGCTGCACCTCGGACGGCGGAGCGGTTGTGAAACGGAATCCGGCGGGCAGTTGGGAGGGGCCGAGTTTCAGCACCGCATTGCCTTCGTTGGCGATGGTGAACGTACGAACCGGCTCCACGTCGCCGGCCCGTGCGCCGCCGAAGTCCAGGTAGGAGACAGACACACTGACTTCGGACGCTTGCCACTTGCCAACCAACGGCGTGTCACCACGTCCGCCGAAGTCGACTTGCTGCTCGGGGGCCGTGTCGCGATCGGTATTGAGGTACCAGTTCAAGAATCCCCACTGGTTGGTGCGAACGGCGCCAACATCGTCCCTGCCGTCGCCGTTCCAGTCGCCCACCACGGGCCGGTCTCCGTTGAGGCCAAAGGTGTACCCATCCTCCGGCCAAACGTCGTTGTCCCAATTCAGGTGCCAATGCAGCAGGCCATCGGCGCCCTGGCGAACCACGCCGACGTCGGTTTTGCCGTCGCCGTTCCAGTCGCCGGTGACGGGCGTGTCACCAATGAGGCCGAAGGCGTACTCGACCTCGAAATTCGGATCGCCATTGGTGTCGAGATACCAGTGCAGCAGTCCGTCGCGACCGTTTCGCACGATCCCGACGTTGTCGCCGCCGACACCATCCCAGTCGCCCACCACGGGCGTGTCGCTGTTGAAGCCGAACAGGTATTCGATTTCGTGCAGCGGGTCGCCGTTGGTGTCGAGATACCAGTGTTTGAAGCCGTCCGAGCCATTGCGCACGACACCCACGTTGTCATGGCCCGTGTCGGTCCAGTCTCCCGCCAGATGCATGTCACCCGCGACGCCGAACGACTGATCGATTTCGTGGGCGGGGTCGTTGTCCGTGTTCAGCAGGATCTGGTCCGCTCCCCGGGCGATTCCCACCAAGTCCGCCGCAAACAGCTCTCGCCGCTCGAGCATCTCGTGTCGCAGGGGCCGCTGCTTGCTTCGCGCCGGCCGACGGCCTCGCGCCCCGCCTCGCGCCTCGCCTCGCTGCGAACTTTTTCCCGTCCGTTGACTTTCCAAACCCAAAAACTCGCGAAACAACTCGAACATCTCGTGGCTCCTGTGAAGGCTCAATTGGCTTGACAGAAGGACAACGCTCGAGCGTTACACGAAAATTTCTATGGTTGTGCCTGGACCGGTCGGGCCTCCATCGCAGGCGACCCTTGTGAGGCCCGGCGGACCGGTTGCCCCAGGGACCGGGCCCATTGCATGGTCGCCAAGAACTTTGGATAGTCGCCGGGGTTCTCGCCGTCTCGCTGCATCAGCCCCCAGCTGCCCCACTTCGACCAGGTGCCGACCGAACTGAATGCGCAAAAGAGGTCGCCTCCGGCATCCGTCCACGCCTGGAGGTACTGGCGGTAGATGCCCCCCATCCGTTTGTCCCGATTGGCGGCGTGCAACATCTTCGTCAGCGCCTCGTTATTCTCCGCGCCTCCAATTCCCACCATATGTTGCCCGCCTTCGTAGGCCACCAGTCGCAGCTTCCAGCGGTCGGCACTCGACTTTTGCGCTCGCATCCATTCGATGCACTCCGGCAAGCTCTGCTGCTCCATCCGGCGCAGCGCCGCGTCGAGCCCGAGTGCCACCACGCGCTCCGCCTCATCGGCGCGAACATTGAACGAGACGTACGGCGCGATCGCGAGCACATCCGCGTGCTTATAGGCGGCCCGAAATTCACAGATTTGCTCGCTGACATAAGCATTGGCGGCCTGGGAGGCTAGCACACGCTGCAAGCGTTCGGAGCCACCAAAGACTTCCTCCCAGATATCGAATATCTGCACCGAGCGGTAGGAGGTGAATCGCCACGCCGCCTCCCAGGGCTTATCCGCAAAGCCCAGCTTCCGACCCTGCTCCGCGGCATAACGGTGTTGTTCAAACTGGCTGTTCCAGACCTCATTCGAGTACTCGATCCACACCGTCCGCTGCGGTTCGAGCAACTCCTTTGCCTGCTTGGCGAACTGACGCACGTAGTCGTCGTCCGCTTGATGCGGAATGCAGAACCACGGGTCGGCGTGCAGTCGATTGGCCAAGTCACACATCAGCTCGAGCGGAAGCCCTTGTGACCAACTGGCGTCTGCCACGAGCGGCCGCTGTCCCCAAGAACGGACGTCGCTATTATTGGTATGCATGAAGTCCATGAATCGCAGGCATCGCACACCCTTCCAGCGACGGAGAAAGTTTGGATTCCAAGGCTGCTCGGCAACCTGCTCGGGCGTGACACCGGGAGGCAGCACACGAATATTGCGGACGTAATTCGCGGGATCCGTTGCGGTCAAACGCAGAAAGAAGCCGTTCGACTCCCGGAGTGTGAGCAGGATTCGACCGGGGCCATCGGGACGCGACGAGACCTTCTCGCCCCACAACTCAATCGTGCCGACGCCATCGTAGAGAACGGTCCACTCGCCGATCGGCACTGCCCCCGCGCAGTTCGTCAGCAAGGGCGTCTCGGCCCAGCAGCCGGGCTCCAAACGCCTGACCCAGCCGCGCTCGTCCAACTTCAATTCAGGGCCTGCTCCCCAACCGGCGCCTTGCCGCTGACTAATCCACGTGCGCGAAAAGCGAAAGGCATCGCGCAGCGGCAACTCGGTATTCCAATCCGCCGGCCCGGCGAGATTGATCCCGAGACTCGGGCCCGTCTCGACCGCGTTGCCAACCACGTTCACGCTCAAGGCCGCGACCATCGCCATGAGTACAAGTCCAAGCCGTTTCGATCGCAGCATGGGAGCCTCCAAGGATTCAAGAGACCGACTTTGACAGGAAGTATAGGCTCGAATTCCGATTCAAGCACCGTGGCCAAGAAGGAAACCCGAAGCGTGCGCGAGGGATAAACCGTACGACGGACTTCCAGTCCGTCGAGAGCCTTCTGATCACGACGACGGACTGGAAGTCCGTCGTACGGAACTCTGAAAGGAAACCCGAGTCACAGGATGACCACTTTGTCCTGCTTCACGTAGGCGCCGCCGTGCCAGAGCGTGCGGAATTCGAGACGCTGACCAGGGGCGGCGTCGAAGCTAAGCGAAAAGGCCTGATATTGAAAGGCGCCATTGAATTCGTTGCGGTGGATCTGGCGCTGTGCCAGCACGCGGCCCGAGCTCGCATCCACCACGTCGATTGTCAAGATGTGGCTTTGGTCCGCCGAGTTGTTGTCGATCTGCAGACTGAACAATGCGGTCCGTCGTCCCGGCGACACGTCGATCGCATAGGGGCCATAGGACAGGAATTGGTTGGGGCGGTCCGTGACGTTGACGCTCCAGCCGTCCCCGTCGGCGCGGCCAATCTGATGGGCGAACGCGTGCCCTTCGGACTCGAACACCGCCTTGGGCGATGCAAGCGCGACTTGAACCTGCCCGTTGTCGACAAAGCTGCCGAGTGGATTGTCGCACTCGAAGACAACGAATGGCTCACTATTTTCCATCGGCGCGGAAACGGCCACGGGACTCGACGTGTCGCCGATTTGTCCGAGGTGCAAGTCCGTGGCCGAGCAGGTGTCGCCGGTTGCGGGCCCCCGCTGGTATTGCTGAGGCGAAGTGAAACTCGTCGTGGCCGCGGGCGGGCTCGTCACCTCACCTCGCAAACCGAACTTGGCGAGAATCTCATTGCCGTCGTTCGTGTGGAAGGCCAAGCTGCCCGAGAACTTGCCCGCGCGGTTCGTCTTCATTGCCACCGTCACCGGGGCACTTTGCCCGGGCGCGAGTGCCTTCGGAGGCGACGTCACCAGTTCAAATCCCTGCGGCACTTCGGCGAGGCGAATGTACAACGTCGCGTTTCCGTCATTGGTGATGGTGAAGCTTTGCAGGGGGCGACCGGCGTTTTGGCCAACGGAGCCGAAACTCAGTTGGCTCGTCGACGCCTGAAATTCCGGCGCGTCCCACTTGCCAACGAGCGGAGTGTCTCGACGCGCGCCGAAGTCGATCTGCCGCTCGGGGGCCGTGTCGCGGTCCGTGTTGAGATACCAGTTCAAAAATCCCCACTGGTTGGTGCGAACGGCTCCGACATCATCCTTGCCGTCGCCGTCCCAATCGCCCACGACCGGACGATCGCCATTCAGGCCGAAGGCGTATCCGTCCTCGGGCCAAACATCGTTGTCCCAGTTCATGTGCCAGCGCAGCGTGCCATCGGCGCCCGGGCGAACCACGCCGACGTCGGTCTTGCCATCGCCGTTCCAGTCGCCGGTGACGGGCGTGTCGCCTATGAGGCCGAAGGCGTACTCCACTTCGAAATTCGGATCGCCGTTGGTGTCGAGATACCAATGCAGCAGTCCGTCGCGACCGTTTCGCACGATCCCGACGTTGTCGCCGCCAACGCCGTCCCAGTCGCCAACCACGGGCGTGTCGCTGTTGAAGCCGAACAGGTATTCGACCTCGTGCAGCGGGTCGGTGTTGGTGTCGAGATACCAGTGTTTGAAGCCATCCGCCCCGTTCCTCACGACACCGACGTTGTCGTGCCCCGTTCCGTTCCAGTCACCCGCCAGATGCATGTCACCTGCGACGCCGAACGACTGGTCGATCTCGTGGGCGGAGTCGTTGTCCGTATTCAGCAGGATCTGGTTCGCTCCCCGCGCGATTCCCACCAAGTCCGCCGCAAACAGCTCTCGCCGCTCCAGCATTTCGTG
>JAGQPF010000467.1 GCA_020426845.1 Planctomycetales bacterium | reverse complement strand
TGCAGCCCCACCGCGTCAGCCGATACGCTTCGCGCGTACCATGGGCGCCCTCGCCCGTGCAGAACTGCGCAGCCCCACCGCGCCAGCCGATACGCTTCGCGCGTACCATGGGCGCCCTCGCCCGTGCAGAACTGCGCAGCCCCACCGCGCCAGCCGATACGCTTCGCGCGTAGCATGGGCGCCCTCGCCCGTGCAGAACTGCGCAACCCCATGAACACGTTTCCGGGCAGCATGGATGCCTTTACGTGTCTTAATGCGTCCTTGCGGGTGGGTACCTCAAGCGAGATGCCCAAGCCTGGGGCATGAGCGGCGCCTCGCGCTTGCTCGCCGCGCACGGGCGAGGGCGCCCATGCCACGGACGATCCATGCAGCTGCTCGCTGCGCACGGACGTCTCGCAGATGTTGCGGGCCGAAACAGTTCGACGATGACCTACGACGCGAGCACGTCGCGGATCACGTCGCCGTGGACGTTCGTCAGGCGGCGTTCGAGACCGTTGTGATAGAAGGTGAGCCGCTCGTGGTTCAGCCCGAGCAGGTGGAGGATGGTGGCGTGCAGGTCGTGCACGGAGGCGACGTTTTCGACAGCGCGATAGCCGAACTCGTCGGTGGCGCCGTAGGTGAAAGGCGTCTTCACTCCCGCGCCCGCCAGCCATGCGGTGAACCCTTCGGGGTTGTGGTCCCGCCCGCTGGCCCCGGACTGGAAAGTTGGCATGCGACCGAACTCGGTGCACCAGATCACCAGCGTGTCTCGCAGCAT
Organism: Planctomycetales bacterium; assembly: GCA_020426845.1. GTDB lineage: Bacteria > Planctomycetota > Planctomycetia > Pirellulales > Pirellulaceae > JAGQPF01. Next base: position 14,545 of record JAGQPF010000467.1, on the reverse strand, counting down.
TCCGCGTCGCTTCAGATCGCGGAGCAGAGCGGCGGTTGGCTGGTCCAGCACCGGGCCGTGCTTGCTGTACTGCTCGTGCAATTTCTTATGCCCGTCCCAATTGCTGACGCCCTCTCCGCCCGTTTGGTACGCGCCGTTGAACACTTGCACGAACCGTACGCCTTGCTCGACCAACCGCCGAGCGAGGATGCAGTTGCGGGCATAGGCGGCCTTGAGCGGGTTCTGGCTGTCGTCCGCGCCGTAAAGCCGCAGCGTCTCCGCCGTCTCGGTGGCCAGATTGCTGACGTCTGGGACGCTCAGCTGCATCTTTGCCGCCAGCTCGTAGCTCGCGATGCGTGCTGACATTTCGGTGTCACCGTCGAAGCTGCGCAGATGGCGTTGATTCAGCGCCTGCAGGAACTCCCGAGTCCGGCGGTCGGTGTCCGCGTCGACCCCGGCGGGCCGAGTCAGATTGCGTAGCGGCTGGGCGGCGTTGAAGTCGGTGCCTTGATAGGCTGCCGGCAGGAATCCCGGTCCCCAGTTGTTGACGCTGGATTGCGGAGTGCCGCGCGGGTCCGGTATGGCCACGTACGCCGGCAGCTCCTGGCTCTCGGTGCCCAACGCCCAGGTGACCCAGGCTCCCATGCTGGGAAAGCCGTCCAGGGTGAATCCCGTGGACATGAAGTTCTCGCCGGGCCCGTGCGTGTTGGTCTTGCTCGTCAGCGAGTGGATAAAGCAGAGCTCGTCGGCCAGCTCGCCCAGCATCGGCACCAGTTCGGAGACTTGCTTGCCGGATTCGCCGCGGGGACGAAACTCCCACGGGCTGCGAGTGAGGTTGCCTTGCTTGCCCTGAAACGTCACCAGCCCCTCGGCGCCGGGCATCGGCTGGCCGTGTCGTTTCACCAGCTCGGGCTTGTAGTCGAACGTGTCGATTTGGCTGCAGGCGCCTGAGCAGAAGATCATCAGCACGTTCTTGGCGCGCGGCGGAAAGTGCGGCGGTCGAGCCGCGAAGGGGCGTCCCGGATCGATCTCCGGGCGGACGGGCCCGCCGGGCTCCTCGGCCAGCAGACCCTGCTGCTGCAACAACGCGGTCAGCGCAATTCCGCCCAAACCACAGGCGGTGTTCAGCAACAGTTGTCTTCGATGCAGCATGGAAACGTGTCTCTGTTGTCCCGTGATGGTCAGGGAATGAATACGAACTCGTTGGAGTTGAGCAACGCGCGGGCGAATTGAGTCCAGTTGGTGGCGGCGACCAGCTCTAGCGCGGCAGTGATCTCCTCGGCCGCGGCTGGGCGTCCGTAGCACAACGCATAAGCCCGCGACACGCGCTGCTCGTCGCTGTCGCACTCCATGGCCAGCCGCTTGGCAAAGTGCTCCGACTGTTGCAACACGAAGGCGCTATTGAGCAGGTTCAGTGCCTGCAAGGGCGTGGTCGAGCGGCTGCGTTTGGGCACCGCTTGGCTGAAGTCGGGGCAATCGAAGGCGCCAAACACCGAGTCACGCTCCTGACGCACTCGTGTCATGTAAATCATCCGCCGCCAGTCGGCGGGGCCGTAGCTTTGTTTGGGGTGATAGTGCCGCACATTTTCCGCGTCGATCTCGAAGGCGCTGAAGCCGGGGCCGCCCATGGTCAGATCCAGCGTTCCGGACACGGCGAGCATGCCGTCTCGAATCGGCTCCGCCCGCAAACGCCGCGGAGGGAATCGCCACCACAGCCGCGTGGAGGCGTCTTTGGCCAGCGCCTCGGCGCGAGGCGCGCTGTCTTGGCGCCAGGTGCGCGACGTCAAGATCTGGCGATGGAGATGCTTCAGCGACCAATTGTTGTCGAGCAACTCGGCGGCCAGCCAGTCGAGCAGCTCCGGGTGCGAGGGCGGCACGCCGTTGGCGCCGAAGTCGCTCGGCGTGTCCGCTAGTCCCGCGCCGAAGTGATGCTGCCAAAGCCGGTTGACAATCACTCGCGCGGTGAGCGGATTGGCGGGATGAGCGATCCATTGGGCGATGCCGAGCCGCCGCTCGCGCTCGGGCGAGTCCTCGCCCAACTGGAGTCGCTGAAACCGCAGGCTCTCCAGCGAGCCCGGTGCCACTTGCTCGCGAGGATTCTGAAATTCGCCGCGGTACAATCGGTGCGTGGGCCCCGGTTGAGCGAAGGTGCCCGCATACGCCATGACCGGCGCGGTTAACTGCTTGCGCGACTCGGTCAGCTCGTGGAGTCGCGACAGGTCGCGCTCGCCCTGTGCGGCGGCATCTTCCGCTGCCGCGCTGAAGTCGTACTCCAGCGGCTGAGCTGATTCGTCGGCGCGATAAGGCAGTCGATCCGCGTGCGACGCGACGAGTTGCCATTGCTCACCGTCCAACGAAAGCTCGACGCGGTACTCAACGGGGATGCGATCTCGGTATCGCCCGTCACGATCGCGGCCCCATTCGATCCGGTCCAGCTCGGCCACGTCGGCCAGCTCCAGTTGCACCCAGCCGGTCGCTGCGGCGGCGATCCAGCTGCGAGGGTTGCCGTGCCGGCCGTCATTGATGTGCTCGAGCTTGTGCAGGGCGTGCACAAAATCTCCCGAGGAGGTCGCCTTGGCGCCATTGGACGCCAGGCCCACGTTGGCCGGCCCGCTGTAGACCTCCAGCTCGTCGATGCAAGGCTGAGCGGAATTGGATCGCAGGATCGTGAAACGCACGAAGCGAGCCGGCGTCGGCGGAAACCGTTCGATGTTGTGCTCGGCCGCGACTGCTTGGCGGAGCCGGGGCCGCGCGGGTGATGACGCGTTCTTGTCACTTGTTGGCTCAAGCAACACGACGTCCGCAGTGATCGCCTCGCCCGTGTCGCCGCCTCGTAGCAGGATCGCTCCGCTGCCGGTGAGCTCGTGCACGCCCGCGTCGAAAAAGCCACTCCAGAGCGGCTGCTTTGCCAATTCCCCGGCGGGCGCAGATTGCTCGGCCGCCGCAAGACGTTGGTCGATCGTGGCGAGCGGCTGTTGGTCCTCGGTCGTGGTCAGGTCGCCGTCAGCGTCCCAGAGATAATGCGCCGCGGAGGTGTGGCTGGGGAACCCGGCGCCCCAGGAAAGCCAAACACGGAATGAGCCCGCGGCGTGGGGACGGTAAACGACGAAGTCTTGTCCCGGCTGATTGGCCCACCAGGTGTACTCGCCGCCGCTGACATTCGGCGAACGGCGACGGTCGCCGGGATCGTTTGCGAAGCCCGGCTCATTGCCGGCGGGGTTCATGCCCTTGCCGCGCGGCGTTTGCAGGAACTCGGCGCCGACGCCCGTCTCGCCCGGCGGCTGTTGTTCGTCGATCAAACGATGAGCGAGCCCGTCGACTCGCAGGTAGGGCGCCAATCGCGATCGCAGCGACTGTAGTTCCGCGTCGATCTCCGCAAGTCGCGCCGCAGCGTCAGTGGACGGCGGCAGCGACCGGTCTCCGTGCTGCACGCCCGCGAACACGGCTTGCATGGCGTAATAGTCGGTCTGTGTGATCGGATCGAATTTGTGATTGTGGCAGCGTGCGCAGCCGATGGTGAGTCCCAGCAGAGCGGCGCCCGTGGTGTCGACCATGTCCGCCAGCTCATCCTGACGTTGCATCAATTGCAGATTCTTGTCCTGCCCCTTCACCAGGTCGTACGGACCGGCCACCAGGAATCCGGTCGCCACATCCGCGCCCCGCGCGTCACCGGCCAGCTGATCAAGAATGAAGCGGTCGTACGGCAAGTCGCGGTTGAGGGCGTCGATGACCCAGTCGCGGTATCGCCAAGCATTGGGCCGTTCGCGGTTGGTCTCGAAGCCGTGCGTCTCGCCGAACCGAACCAAGTCGAGCCAATAGCTGGCCCACTGCTCGCCGTATCGCGGGCTCTCCAGCACTTCATCCACGAGCCGCTCCCAGGCGTCGACCCGCTCGTCGCGAACAAACTGCTCCACTCGCTCCGGTGTGGGCGGCAGTCCGTGCATGACAAGAAACAGGCGCCGAATCAAGCTGCGACGGTCGGCCGTGGGAGACGGCTCGAGGCCATGCTCGCGCAGCTTCGCGAATACCAACGCATCAATCGCCGAGTTGGCCGAGGTCGCTTCGGGAAGGGCGGGGCGGCTGACGGGCTGAAACGCCCAATGGTCCACCGTCTCGGCGGCGAGTGTTTCCTTGGCGGACTTCCACTGCGAGGCGTCCGCGATCCACCCCCGCAACAGCTCGATCTCGTGTGGGGCCAACGGAGGCTTGTCGGGCGGCATCCGGTCGGCGGCCGTCTCGGCGGTGACCCTGGTGAGCAGATGGCTCTTGTCGGCGGCGCCGGGCACGATGACCGGCTCGCCCGAGTCGCCACCTCGCAATGCGCCCAGCATGGTGTCGAGTTGCAGGCTTCCTTCGGCGTCCTTGCGGCTCCCGGGGCCGTGGCAGTCGAGGCAATGCTTGCGGAGAACCGGCAAAACGTCGCGGTCAAACTGCACCTCGGCGGCCGGCAGCTGGGCGCACGCCAAGTGGGCGCACATCGACCAGGCCATGCATAGCGCGACCAGCGAGCGCCAACGATTGCGAAGTAAAATGATGCCGAGATGAAGACCGGCATGCGTGCGTGTCGTATTCATTCCACCATGATAACCGGGACTCACATGGGTCGCCTGCGCTGGAGGCCCGACCCGTTAACCCAATCGCCGGCGCTGCCACTTTCTCACGGTCCCGCAGGTCGGATTGACCGAGGCCCCATCACCTGCGTTCGAGTGTGCGATCGAAGCGATGAACGCGATGAATCTGTGCTACGATCAAGACTCGCGATGAATTGAGACCTTGGAGGCCACGCCTGTGACCGACTGTTGGGGAAATTGCATCAAGTTGCGTTGGCGAGGCCGTCTGCTCCGGGCCGTTGCGGCAGCGCTATACATTGCTGTCTGTCTGCCCTCGGCCCAAGCCGTTGACCGAGCTGCTCCGAACGTGGTGTTGCTGTTGGCCGATGACCTGGGCTATGGCGAGACCGGCTGTCAGGGCAACCGGGAGATTCCGACGCCTCACATCGACTCGATCGCCGCGGGCGGTGTTCGCTTCACGCAGGGTTATGTCACGGCGCCGTTCTGCAGCGCGTCGCGAGCGGGCTTGTTGACGGGGCGATATCAGACCCGCTTCGGCTACGAGTTCAATCCAATTGGCGCTCACAACGAGGACCCGGCGGCGGGGTTGCCCGTAACGGAGCGGACGTTGGCGGATCATCTCGTCGATGCCGGCTACACGACCGGCTTGATCGGTAAGTGGCATTTGGGCGGCACCGCCAAATATCATCCTTTCCGCCGCGGCTTCGATGAGTTCTTTGGGTTTCTCCACGAGGGGCATTACTTCTTGCCGCCTCCCTATCGTGGCGCAACCACATGGCTGCGCCGCAAGACGCTGCCGGGCGGCGGGAAGGGCCGCTGGACGTCGACGGACGGCAAGCTGGTTTACTCAACACACCTGGGATACAACGAGCCCGATTACGACGCAGACAACCCGCTCTATCGCGGTGGGCAGCCCGTGGAGGAACGCGAGTACCTCACCGATGCGCTGACTCGCGAGGCGGTCGACTTTATCGACCGCAATGCAGACCGCCCTTTTTTCCTCTATCTAGCGTACAACGCCGTTCATAGCCCGATGCAGGGCGCGGACGACTACATGCGGCGGTTCGAGCACATCGATGATGTTCAGCGACGGATCTTCGCGGCGATGCTCGCAAATCTCGACGACAGCGTTGGCAAAGTCCTGGATTGCCTGCGGCGCCATCAATTGAGCGAGCGGACGATTGTAATTTTTCTGAGCGACAATGGTGGACCGACTCGCGAGCTGACGTCGAGCAATGCGCCACTGCGCGGTGAGAAAGGATCGATGTACGAAGGTGGATTGCGAGTGCCGTTTTTGATTCAGTGGCCCGGTGTTTTGCAGCCCGGCGTCTATCGCCAGCCGGTGATCTCGCTGGATCTGTTTCCCACGATCGCCAACGCCGCTCAGGCGACCGTTGCGGGCGAGCAATTCGACGGTGTCGACCTATTGCCGTTTCTCAGTGGCGAACGCAAGTCCGCGCCTCACCAGACGCTTTACTGGCGAGCCGGAACGCAGACAGCACTTCGCCATGGCGATTGGAAGATCGTCCGCAAACGGGGCAGGGCGGGGAGTGACAGTTCATGGGAGCTTTACGATCTGGCGGACGACCTGGCAGAGTCGCGCGACCGGTCGGCAACCAATCCTGAGCAACTGGCGGAACTAACACGGCGCTGGCAGGAGCTGAACGACCGCATGCTGCCCCCGGCTTGGTCTCCGCGACCGTGACTGGTCGGGCCTCCATCGCAGGCGACCCTTGCGAGGCCCGTGGATTATTAGGGCCTCCATCGCAGGGGACCCTTGTGAGGCCCGGCCACCATCGCAGGCGACCCGTGAGACCCACTCGTTATATTCTGCTAAATGGCCCCGAGGTTTTTTCGATGCTGCTCGCAGTATGCAACCTGTTGCGGAACGGCGACCGGAGGGGACTGGCCTTGGGGACGGCATCGTTGGCGATGATGTTGGCGCCGCAGCTTGGGCATAGCCAATCCCCCGCCGATTCAGAGTTCTTCGAGACGCGCATTCGCCCCGTATTGGTCCGGCAATGCTACGCGTGCCACTCGTCGGCGATCGAGTCGCCAAAGGGCGGGCTGCGTTTGGACTCGCGCGCCGCCATTCGTCGCGGGGGCGAGTCGGGACCTGCGGTCGTGCCTGGCAAGCCGGCCGAGAGCCTGCTGCTGGACGCGCTGCGGCACGAGTCGTTCGAGATGCCGCCGGGCAAGCAGTTGCCTGCTTCGACCATCGCCGACTTTCAATACTGGATCGAGCACGGCGCCGTCGACCCGCGCGATCAGCCGCCAACTGCGGAACAGGCGTCGGCGGCATCATGGCAGGCCGAGTTCCGCGAGCGCAGCGAGTGGTGGAGCCTGCAGCCTCGCCGGCAGGCTCATCCAACACGGGCAGTCGATGGCTTTGTCGTCGAACGTCTTCAACGCGAGAACCTGCAGCTCGCTCCGGCCGCCAATGCGTCGGTGCTGCTCCGCCGACTGTGTTTCGTGCTGACCGGATTGCCGCCCACCGAAGAGCAAGTCGCGCAGTTTCTGGAGGCCGACCGACGCGACTCAAAGCAGGCCTACCGGCAACTCGTCGATGCGCTCTTGGCGTCCCCAGCATTCGGCGAGCGAATGGCGCGGCATTGGATGGATGTCGTGCGGTACACGGACACCTACGGCTACGAATGGGATATTTCTGCCAAGGGCTCGTGGGAGTATCGCGACTATCTGACTCGGGCATTCAATGCCGATGTGCCGTTTGACCAACTGGTGCGCGAGCAGATTGCGGGCGATCTGTTGCCGCAGCCGAGGATCGACGAGCAACGAAAGCTGAACGAAAGTCTGATCGGTCCGATGTTCTATCACTTCGGGGAGCATCGGCATGGCAGCAGCCTGGCATTCAACGGCATCCACCAGGAGATGATCCACAACAAGATCGACGCCTTTTCGAAGGCGTTTCTGGGGATGACCGTGGCCTGCGCAAGATGCCACGACCACAAGCTGGACGCGATCTCGCAGGCCGATTATTACGCGCTGGCGGGAGTGCTAATGACTCCACGGTGGGCGACGAGGCCGATTGACGCGGAGGACAAGCACGACGTGGTTGCCCGTGAGCTGCGGCGGCTCCGCGGAGAGATTCGTCGGGAGTTGGGCGTGGTCTGGCAATGCCAATTCGACCCCGCCGACCCGGGGACGGTTACGCCGCTCGTCTCGCCCGCAACGCTTCGCGCATGGGCAGAGCGTCAAGCGGAGCAGCTCAAGTCGTCGGCCGAGTACTCGCCGGGCTGGCTGTTGGCATCGCTCGCTGCGTCACCCGGGAAAGCGAAGGCTGCCGGGGCGCCGGAATCGCCGGGTGACACTCCCTCGGATGTGACACAAGCATGGCAGACACTGGGTGAGCGACTAGCGGCAGATCTAAGAGGGGTTTTTCATTTTGTCAAAGCGCCCCGAAGGTCTGACCGTGCGCATGACATCGGATCTTATTTTGACTTTGAGCCGCGTATTTGCGAGCGCCTGATGCAAGACAAAAAGCAATGCCTGACTTCAGCAACGCTTTGGCGGAACAATGGGTGGGGCGTGCCATGCGCATCAATGAGTCTGGGCGCTCTCGCGTCACGGTCGTGGAGAGCGCCCGACAGCTACAAGGTCTGTTGAGACCATGGATCGAGTCACTCGCACAATGAAGAGGCAACGCAGCTCACTCTTGAAGTCGAGGATCGTGCAATCATCGCACAATCGGAGGACGGATTTTTCTTCGCCCGGCAGAACCTCAGGGGACAATTGGCGAGCGAGGGCATATCGATGGCATGTATGCGAAGCTGTCTGAACGTTGATCCCTCGCCCTGGAACGCTCGAATGGGAGAAGGTGAAGTGGCGTATCGCTTGACACTCGAGAACCCGGTCTCAATGCGGACCTGGCGAGCAATTTTGAACCGTGCAATGCCGATCAGGTTTCAAGCGTGTCTGAACAAGACGATTTTAATGCGCGCTGGCTTGAAAGTCTCCGGACATTTTGGGGAAACGCTCTCGGAACATGGCAGATAAAATGAACCCAACACTCCAGAAAAAATGGCGCGAAGGCTTTGTCGTCGGATACGACTGCATTGCGTTTGGTGACGGACAGATCGTTTTTGCGAATTCGTACAGCGCTTATGATCCGAACACGCACGAAACCACACTCTACTGGACACCGCTGTGCGACACGACACTCGAATCGCTTCTCAGATACAATGACGACATCTGGACCGAGGTCGATATCTTCCGTCATCCGCTCGAATTCGACGGGCAGAAGATCGTCTTCGGTGATGGGGGTATGGGAAATGAAGGTTATGTCGCGTCGGTATCGTCGGACAACAACCTGAACTGGAGCATGTTTTTCACCAACTCCAATCCGATCATTCGCGCCGAAATGGATGGCCGAACGATTGAGGCGTATGGCGAGACGGGATTCATCGCCCGGATCAACATCGACGATCCCCGAGAAACTTCGATCGCCCACGAGACTTTCAAGAGAGACGGTTAGAGCGCCCGTGTATCGCTACATCCAGATAGGGAGTGATGCGCACTATTCGCAAAGCCTTCCTGGAGAGCGGATTGAAAACACGCTGCGCGCACTTCCGGAAATCGCCGCCGACAATCTGCATCAGTTCCGGAACAGCGACGCCGCCCCCTGGTTTCGGATCAATATCAGCAACTGCGATGCGAATGAAAATCATCCTGATTGCCACGCTTCAGGGTAATCTTGAACATTTTAAGCTCCAGTGGTTGAAATGGTTGAACTGTCAACATTTATGGCCGGCGGCGGCGTGCGGGGCGGCATGGCGTACGGGGTGACCGACGAGTTCGGCAATCAGGTCGTCGAGAATGCGGTCGACATCCACGACATTCACGCCACAATTCTACATCTGCTGGGAGTCGACCACGAGCGACTCGTGTTCCGGCATGGCGGGCGCGATCAGCGACTCACCGACGTTCATGGACGGGTGATTCGGGAAGTGCTCGTGTAGAAAACGGTGAGAACTCGTCGTGGTGCAGGCTGCCAGCCTGCAACCGGCGGCCAAAACCACAATCGTTACAACCCGGCAGCGCTGGCAGCCTGTGCAACGGACTCGGAGCCTCCATGATTCACGTTTCACCGCTGGCGCTTGCGAACGATGATCGTATGCAGCGTTCCTTCCACCGGCATCGTCGCTTGCTTGGTTGGCTCTGCCAGGGATGGATGCTTCTGGCGGCAATGGCGGCGATGGGCATATTGAACGCTCCATGCGTAGGGCAAACAACGGAGCAGCGGCCGAACGTGCTGGTGTTGTTGGCCGACGATCAGGGTTGGGGCGATCTCAGCCTGAACGGAAATTCAAATCTGGCGACTCCGAACATCGACTCGCTGGCGAAGGACGGCGCGTCGTTTCGGCATTTTTATGTCTGCCAAGTGTGCGCGCCGACGCGGGCGGAGTTTCTCACCGGACGCTATTATCCGCGGACGGGCGTCAGCGGTGTGACGCGTGGCGAAGAACGGCTGAACGCCGATGAGACCACCATCGCTCAGGTGTTTCAAAAGGCGGGGTACGCCACGGGGTGCTTTGGCAAGTGGCACAACGGCACCCAGCCGCCGTACCATCCGAACTTTCGTGGCTTCGATGAGTTTTATGGGTTCACGTCGGGGCATTGGGGGCATTACTTCAGCCCACCGCTGGACAAGAACGGGCAGCGCGTGCGCGGAAAAGGGTTTCTGCCGGACGATCTGACTTCCCATGCGCTGGAGTTTATTCGCGCCAACCGCGAGCGGCCGTTCTTCTGTTATGTGCCGTTTAACACTCCTCACTCGCCGATGATGGTGCCGGACCGTTTTTACGAAAAGTTCGACGGCGCCGAGATGAAGATGCAGCATCGCGACCCCAAGCTGGAGGACGTGATGATGACTCGCGCGGCGCTCGCGCTGTGCGAGAACCTCGACTGGAACGTTGGCCGTTTGCTTCGCGGCCTCGATGAGTTGGGGCTGCGTGAGCGGACGATCGTGGTCTACTTCTCCGACAATGGTCCTAACTCCTACCGTTGGAACGGGGGCATGAAGGGGCGGAAAGGCTCGCTGGACGAGGGCGGTGTCCGCTCGCCGTGCTTGGTGCGATGGCCGGGGCGAGTTGCCGCCGGAGCTGAATTGAAGTCGATCGCCGGCGCTATCGACCTGCTGCCAACGCTCGCCGAACTCGCCTCCGTTTCTCTCAACGTCGCCAAGCCGCTCGACGGTATCAGTACGGCCAGTTGGCTAACCGGCGGCGACGCGGGCGGCAATGCTGACCGCGTGATCTATTCCTGCAAAGTAGGCAAACCTGGCGGTCGTCCTCAAGTCAGTGTGCGCAGCCAGCGGTTTCGCTTGGATGCAACCAGTCGGGTCTTTGATGTGAACGCGGATCCTGGACAGCGGCACGACGTGTCCGCTGAGCACCCCGACGAGGCGCGGCAGTTGACGAAGCTGGCTCGAGAGCATGGCGAGCAGATGGCCATCGCGTTTTCCCGCAATCTCGATCGTCCCTTTCCCGTTGGGTATGCGGAGGCAACGATGCTGCCCGCTCGAGATGGCGAGCCTCACGGCGGAATTCAGCGCAGCTCCAAGGCGCCGAACAACTCTTTCTTTACGAAGTGGAGTTCACGGGAAGGTTACATCACTTGGGATGTGGATGTGCAGCGGAGCGGAGTCTACGAGGTCGTCGTGCGTTACACTTGCCCGCCCGGCAATGTGGGTGCGCGGGTTCGGATCGGTTGCGGTGACGCCGAGCCGGCCGAGGCGACGGTCGAGACGGCGTTCGATCCTCCCCTGTACGACAAGTCCAAGGAACGCGTCGCCGACTCGCACTACTTCGTCAAGGACTTTCGTCCCTTGACGCTAGGGAAGCTTCAGCTGTCGGAAGGACGCGGTCAGTTGAAGCTCGACGCCACTCACGCTCCGGGGCCCGGCGTCATCGATGTACACTCGATTGACCTCAACTTTGTTTCCCCAGCGCGAAAGTGAGTCGTTCTGCATGTTCAATCGCCGCCTCTGTCTTCAATCACTCGCTGGCGCCGTGGCGGCCCCGGCATTGGCCTGTGCGCAGGCGCCCGCCGGACCGTCCGCACTTTCTGAGCGTTTAAACCCGAAGATTCAACGCTCGCGCGACGAGGCGCTCAAGCTGCTGAAGCCCTCGGCCGCCGAACTGGAACGAGGCTTGAAGCTGCATGCCGAGTCGGTGGTGTTTGACGCCTACGGGTTCGGCCCTCGGGCAGCGGTGGATGGAGATGCGCTGGCAAAGGCGGCCGAAGCGGGGGCATCGGACATCGAGCTCAAGGATCTTCGCGAGGAGATGACGATGACTCGGTTCGTCTCCGATGCGGTCGAACAGCAGGAGTTTCGCGAGGCGTGGCGAGCTTCGGGTGTGACCTGCGTCTTCAACAATGCGGGCGAGGAGGGGCAGGATCCGCTGCGATTGATCAAGCGGCTGGCCCGACACACCTATTCCACCGATTTGATGCGCGAATTCGTGTTCAAGGCTGCGACGCCGGATGACGTGGAGCGGGCCAAGCAACAAGGACGATACTGCTACTATTTGACCGGCAACGGCGTGCCGCTTACACAGCAGTGGGTCTCGGTAGAAGACGAGCTGCGCTACGTGCGGGTGTTCTATCAACTCGGCATTCGCATGATGCATCTGACGTATCAGCGCAGGAACATGATCGGCGACGGCAGCGGCGAGAAGAGCGACGCCGGCCTCAGTGACTTCGGACGTGCAGCGATTGACGAGATGAATCGCATCGGTGTGATTCCCGATTGTGCCCACAGCGGCTGGCGGACGTCTCTCGAGGCGGCAAAACACTCGTCGCGGCCCGTGGTCGCCAGCCACTCCACGTGCGGCGCCATTTATCCACACATCCGCAGCAAGCCCGATGAGGTGATTCGCGCGATTGTCGACTCGGGCGGATTCATCGGCATTTGTTGTATTCCTCGCTACCTGCGCGGCACCGGAGACATTCGAGCGTTGCTGGATCACATCGACTATGGGATCCGAAAATTCGGACCCGACGCGGTCGCGATCGGCACGGATGTCGCCTATATGTCACAGGCCTCCGGCGTCGAGAACGCCAAGGTGCCGCGGCAAGGCAAACGCCGGGAGGAATTTCGCATGCTCTGGCCCAGCGATGATTTCAAGACGACGCCAAGCATGACCGAGAGCGTGGCTTGGACCAACTGGCCGCTGTTCACGGTGGGAATGGTGCAGCGAGGCCATGCGGATGACGTGATTCGCAAGGTGCTTGGCGGCAACGTGATGCGAGTGATTCGCGATTCGTTCGGCCCGCCGAGCACAAAGCCGGAGTAATCGGCCAAGGTGCGAGTTTCCGTTTTTTCGTTTCGTGGCGGAACTCCTGTCCGGTTCGGGGATCCGTTGCGTTCCTTCTACAACGCCTTTTAAAAACTTCAGCGATCGACAATCGGGGTGATAAAACCAGCAGAAAACTGCCTTCGATTGCGCCAGGGAAGATTTTTGAAATGTCCTCTACTTATTCCCGATCTCCTTGATCCACGACACCTGCGTGACCAGCTGATTGAGCGACGCGAAGGAGATGTGGGCGTTGGTTGCGTACCGGGGCGTTGCGTTGGCCGGGAATGTCGCCAGCGTGGCGTCACCAACCAGGAACACATTAAAGTCTCGAGACAGATTTTCGTAGCCAGCGGTCGTCCGGCAAAAGCACATGTCCGTGGCGTAGCCGGTGAGCAACACATGCCGGATGCCTTGCTGCTGGAGAAACTTCTTTAGTTTTTCGTAGCCTTCGACGTCAAAGATCAGCACATCCTCCGGCTCGACCGTGACGCTGCTGTGAATCGGAACGGGCTGACTCCAGAATCCTTTGCCGTTGAATTCGTCTCCGGCCGTCAATCCGGGAAACTGTTTGAAATAATCGCCGACAGGGTGGTCCGAGGATATCGGGAACTGCTTGGGAAGCGGCTTGCCGCGATAGTCGAAGTCGTTCAACTTCGCTTTCAGCTCCTTGGCGGCGTCCGCACGCTCTTGGGCAGTGGGGCGGTAGTCGATCGTGCGGTAAAGACGCTTGCGAATCGGATCGACGGAGCCGATGAGGCTGTACATAACGAGTCCCACTTGTGGTCGCAGACGCTTGAGCAGCGGGTCGATCACTTCTCGAGTGTGTTTGCCCGCCAGGTGATTCTTCTCCTCGGTGCAGAAGTCGGCGGCGCCGGCGGGCTGAGGTGTGCGCCAGCCTTGCCCGTCATCGACGCCCCAAGGATGCACCATGATCACGGCGGTCTTGGAAGCGTTCAGGCGATTGGGAATCTCGATGATTCCCCGGGCGTTGTATGAAAATCGCCAGGCGCGGACGCTCAGGTTGGCGTCGTTATCGTCGATTAAGATGGGCGCCTCGAAGCGACGCATTTCGCTGATCGGCTGCACGAATTCCGGATATTCGGCCAACAGAGGCTGGGGATTTTGGAGCGGCGTCAGCGTGTTGTGATAGACACGGGGCGCACTCGGCTCTTGTCCGCGGGACACGGGCGCCGAAGTAGCAGCGATCCAAGTAATTGCCGCGATGGTCAACGAAAACGTCAAGTGGCGCCGTTTGGGGCTGGGCATCGGTCAACTCGGAAGAAATGGAGGAGGGCGAATTCGACGGCCGGCGATGAGGAACGCGCGGCGTACCGAGAGATTATTAATGGCCGAAGAGCTCCCGAAGCGTTGCCTGGGCAACGTTGAGGAAGGCTTTCAGCCTTCGGTGCATTGTTGCTGCGAGGTGACTCGCGCGTCGAGATGACAACGGTCGTCGCGGGGGCACCCGGGGCGTTGCCCCGGGCTACGTTGAAGAAGGCCTTCGGCCTTCAGTGCGTTGTTGCCGCGCGGTGACGCGCGCGTCGAGACGGCGAGGAGAATCGCGGAGGCACCCGGGGCGTTGCCCCGGGCTACGTTGAAGAAGGCCTTTGGCCTTCGGTGCGTTGCTGCCGCGCGTCGCGCGCACAGCCCCGCAAGGGGCGACAGACGTTAGCCACG
>JAGQPF010000466.1 GCA_020426845.1 Planctomycetales bacterium | reverse complement strand
GGCAAAGTCCGCGTCACCCGACGCGATGGTGGTCAACGTGACTACGACGGTTTCGCTGCTCTCCAGCACGCTGTCGTCGAGCACGGAGACATCGATGGTCGCGGAGGTGGCTCCGGCGGCGATGGTCACCGTGCCGCTCAGGGGCGAGAAGTCCGCGCCGGGAGTTGCCGACCCGCTCACCGTGTAGGCGACGGTGGTCGACGTCGATGAAGCGGCGGAGAGTGTGACCGTGAACTGTCCGTTTTCGCTGGGCTCCGCCGCAGTGGGGTCGCTTGCCGACACCTCGACCAGCCCCGCGTCGTTGTCCGTGATTTGCAACGAGCCGGTGTCCGAAGTCCCGCCCACGGAACCGCTTACTACGGCGTTCACCGTGACGGCAACGAATTCGGATTCCTCCACAACCAAGTCATTCAACGTCGGCAGCCGCACGTCAAGGGACACCTCGCCCGGTGCAAACTCAACGATCGTGTCGCTCGTCGCCGGCAGCCAGTTCACTCCGTCGGCGCTGTAATCCAAGGCAGCAAGGTAGTCGGCGCCGGCCGACGCGGTTCCGGACAGCGCCAGGTCTAACGAGACGGTTGCGCTCGTTGGATTCGACAAGGTCACGTCAAACACAACCCAATCGCCTTCCGTGGCCGAGCCATCGCCAATTGTCACGGTTGGCGCGCTGTCGTTGTCGAGAATGCTCGTGTCCAGCGAACTGATGTTTACGGCCACAGCGGCGCCGGTGGCGCTGGTTGGACTCGACAGTTCCAATCGATAGGTCTCGTCGCCCTCGAAGATGATGTCGTCCACCGTTGGCAGCGAGAACGACCAGGTCGACATGGGGCCCGATCCGTCTCCGAGAAATGTCAGGTTTCCTGCCGTGTAGCTTAGCGAACCGGGCGCGCCGGAACTGTTGTAGGCTGTGACGGCTGCGCTTACCACTGTATCTAGGTCGCCGTAGTCGGCCGCAACGGCGGTGACTCCGCTCAGTGCCAAGGTGAGTTGGACGCTCTCGCCGTCTTGCAGCGTCTCCACCATGGAGAATTGGTACAGAGCGCTGCCGCCCTCGACAACCGAAGCGTCGCCGGACAGTGTCCACGTTGCCGTCTCGAACGGACCTCCGGATCCAATCGTGTCAGCGATCTCGGTGGTGGCCTGGCCCGACAGCGAGTCGATGGAGATCGATTGCCCGGTGGTGGTTCCGGCGCTGGCGAGATTGACCACGAGCGACTCGGGGCCCTCCACCAATGTGTCGTCCATGATGTTCAATTGAACCGACAATGGCGCCATCGCCCCGGTCCCGTCGCTGGTAAACGTCAGCGTCGTGCCATCCCAATTCAAGGCGCCGGGTCCCGCGCCGCTGTTATAGGCAAGCACGGCGGCCCCCACCGCCGTGGTCCAGGCCGCATGGTCCGCCGCGCTGGTCGTCTGTTCAGCCAGCGTCAGTTGCACGGATGCGGTCTCGTCCGCTCTCATTGCTCCGGACAGTTGCACGAGATACTGCGCGACGGCGCCTTCGTCCACGGCGCTATCGCCCGAAACGCTCCAAACACCAACCTCCGCGCTGCGGGTCACGGACACCCAACTTGCCGCCGCCGTCGACGAATGGCCGTCCACGTCGACGCCTATGAAGGTGAAGCCACGATTGCCTTCCGTCGGCAACACCGAGGCGTTTTGATAAGCGATGGCGGACAGCAACGCCTCGACATCCGCGTTGGCCATGTTCCCGCCACCGCCGTCGGTGATGGTGAACACGCCGGCTCCACTGTCGAAGCTAACCGAGAAGCTCGCAGCGCCAACGGTCACCGTCTGAGACGCCGAGGCCGAGAGGTCGAAGCTTACACCCGCAATGGTGACGAGCTCCTGTCCGGCGTCCGCCACTCCGCTGACGGCAATCGTCAGCTCGGCAAGCTCCGTGCCATCGAGATCGGATACCGTCGCGTCCAGGTCCGCGATGGCGACGGCGGATCCGCCCTCCACGAAGGCGGTGGCGAAGTCCATTCCCGCCTGGTCGGCGCCATTGAGGTCGATCACGGGCCGAGCCACTCCGGTCACCGTCATCGTCACGGTTGCCGTGTCAGTTACTCCGATGTCGTCGATGATCGTGTAGGTGAAAGTGTCGATGGCAGAGGCGCCGGGCGCTAACGAGAGCAGCGACGACGATGTGGTGGGATCGTAGTCAAACGTGCCGTCCGCCGCGATGGTCAACGTGGCTCCGGATGCCAAGGTGACGGCTCCTCCCGTCAAGGCGACTCCGTCGATCTCAATTACCGAGAGCGTGGACTGCCCATCCTCGGGGTCAACGTCGATGTTGTCGCCCGTGTCGTCGGTGATCAGATTTCCCGCGACCGTTTGCGCGTTTGTCACGCTGTAGGCATTGTCCGTGGCGGATGTCAGCGCAAAGAGGCCGTTCGTCTGGAAGAACACGGCGGAGTCCCACTGTGTGTCCCCCGAGTCGCCCAGCGCAATCTTCAGGCTGTAGTCCACGGCACGGGTCAGATCGATCTCGACCAGTAGAGGAACGGTCAGGCCATCGTATTCCAGATAGGGGCCAACCGTTCCGTCTGTCGGGTCGTGGATGGAGTTGGGGATGAACAGGTCGCTATGAGCGCCGGTCCAGGGCGCCTGCGATCCCGGATTGGCCAAGCCCCAGGCGCCCATCTGGCCATTGTTGATGGTGTTCACTGCGACCCCATCCGTGCTGCCCGGCACGAGCGCCACGTTGGTCTTGGTGAGAAACTCCGTGCCTCCCTGGATGAAGAACCCAAAAGCGTCGTTGAAAATCGTGCCGACAAACTCGGGGAATTCGTCCGAGGCGAAGCTGAAGACGATGCCGACTCGATCGGTGGTGGAGTTCATGGTGAACGAGAACCCAACCGCGTCGAAAATTTGGTTGCCCGATAATGCTTGCAGGTCCGAGTCGGAACGGTTCGAGCTGGAAGTGGTGGAGATGCCTGCGCTGCCGGTGGTGTCGACGGTGTTGCCCGCCGGGCTGGCTGCGCTGGTCACTTTGCCGGTGACGATTACGACGCCGTCGCTGAAAGGCACTCGCGAAGCCCCGAGGCCCTCGTCGTCGTTGGTGTACGAGCCGAACTGGTCCCGCGAGCCGATGCGGGAAAAGCCCGTGGTGGTCACGCCCGTGCCCACCAGTTGGTTGTCAAACAGCCCGCGGACCGCCCCGTTGTTGGCGGCCGGGGTGATCTCCAGGTCGAGCGTTGTCGACAGGCCGTCTAGTGACATCGTCATGACATCGACGACGCCCCACTGATACTCGAGGTCCCAGTCGCCGCCCAGGGCGTCTGCGCCGGTGGCGTCCACCGAGGCCGCCACGTCCGCGCTCGTCAACTCCGCGATCCGCTGAACGAAATGCTGGCCAGCTTCGGACTCGGCAAGATTGCAGCCGTAGAACAGAATGTCACCGCCGTCCCCAAGCGACTGGCCGATCGCTTTCCAGATCGCGGCATCCCGGTCGAGCGAATGGATGTCGACCACGGAGTCGCCAAGTGCCAGACGGCCGCCGGCGCCGTGCGAGAGAATGTGCAGCGCTTCGACGTTTTGTCTGCCGAGCAACTCGTCGGCAATTTGCCGCAAACCGTCTCGGGTCGGATCGAGAAAGATCACCTCGTAGGAGCCGGAGGCCGAAACCTCCTGAAGCAATGTGTCCAAGCTCTCAACGGACGTGTCGACAAACACCAACTCGTGGCCGGCCGAGGAGCGAGCCTCGGCCGAGACGGCGGTGTCGGCAATGTCCGCATTAAGTTCATGCAGCGACGCAGCCGCGCCTGCCAGCACTTGGAACACCGTATCCGGAACGGCGTCAAACAGAAGCCGGTCTTCCATCCTTTCCCAAAGCGGACGTCGAGCGGCGAGCCCCTGCGGATTGGGATTGTGCTGCTTCATGGTGAATGCCCGGTTGCCTGTTCTTCCGGCGTCTCAGCCAGGCCATGCCAGCCCGCGCAACGGTGCCCGCTCTCACCGCTGCGCACTCAGCGCGCATGCGAGCGCATGCGCGGATCACGCCACTAAAACTTATCTCATCGGGCGCAGATTGCCCCACTGTTGCGTTTTTGCAACGCAATCTTCCCGATCAACGCATGTCAGAGGCGCCGCAGTCGGAAGAACCGGCGCCACCGCTTGGAGCGGGCGCCCCTACAAGCGGACCGGCCATTCCTGGTGAACCTCAGCAGGGCGAGCCTGTCTGTATTGTTTGTGAGGCAACATCCGTCCAACTCGACATTCAACATCAACATGAACCGCTTACTTCGTTCCCTTCGCCTTGCCGATCAGCGACGCCAGCTTTGCTCGCAGTCGCTTGGCTCGCGCCGTTCGCGTTGGTGACGACGATTGCGTGGATCGTTTCCTTTCGCAAACCGGCGCCATGACGCCGGTTTTTTCGTGACCGAACGAATGGTCGCGATGGCAGGTGATGGAAAGGCAAGCCAATGGGCGATGGCACCCCGCTCGAACCGGGACGAGCCGCTACGGCCTTGCGGGTTCGACTCCCGCCCTTTCCGCTTGTTTCGCCGCTTCAATCGACGCGTGGATCGACGCTAGCCTCAGGTTTGCGAGATGCCGGCTCGGGCACGGTGCGCCAATGGAAGAGCGGCGAGCTTTAAATCCTCGCGGTTGCGGGTTCGACTCCCGCTCGTGTCACTCCAGAGCCACGCGTCATCCCGTATTTTCGCCAAGGCAACTCAATCAGCATTCGGCCCGTAAATCCGACGATTTTGGAACGACAAGGATGAAGTGCCGGCCGACCAATCCAAGACCAGGTACGCAAACCGGAAAAGCGAGCAGGCCGAGAACCTGTGATTTTGTGGGTTCGAATCCCACCCTGGCCACTGACGCAGACGTGTCACCTCGCAGTGCAACGAATGCAATGCCATGCAATGGAAGGGCAACCCGATGGGTGACGGGAACCGGTTGGAAGCCGGGTGAGCCTTGCGGCCTTGAGGGTTCGACTCCCTCTCCTTCCGCTTTCAACATCCGCCTCAAACATCCGCCTCAAACACTGCCTCACTCATCGGCTTCAAGGACAACGCACGTCTCGATGGTGTAATGGACGCATGGGGCCCTCCTATGGCCTTGGTCCTGGTTCGAGTCCAGGTCGGGATGCTTGTCGCTTTACGGTGTGATCAGCTGCCCTGCCGTTGCAAGTGACGTTGGTAGAACTCGCGCACGACGCTTCGTTGATCGAGTTGATGGTTGACATGAGGCCGGATGGCCTCGAGCTGTCGCTGCGCCTCGGCGGGCGTCATCCCATGCTGTTCGATGAGCCAGCACATCACGACCGTGGCGCTGCGGCCTCGGCCCGCTTTGCAATGGACGTAGGTTGAATGGCCCGCCGCCGCGGTTTCGCGCATCAGAGCGAGACTGGCGTCGATGTGCTCGAGCGTGGGCGGCGCGAAGTCCACCGTGGGCACTCGCAAATGCCGAATGCCGTGTCGCCGGTATGCCTCGTCGGGGCCTGCGTATTCGATGCACGTGTTGACCACGGATCGCACGCCCAGCTGCTCCAGTGCCGGCACGTCGCGCTGAAACGGCAACGCACCAAGCACCACGTGGTCATCGATTCGATGCCACCACTTGCGCACCGTGAGCACCCGGCCGAGCAGCACGTTCCACGCCAACGTCGGCAGGAAGATGAGCTGCCTCCAAATGCGTCCGATCATGGGGCAATCTGAAACGGGGCCGCGGGCAATCCGGCGCGATTGTAGAGACTGCATTTGGGATGGGGCGCCCACGCGTAACGGACCTCGCGAGGCTCCGCCACCGCGGCCGAGGAGACCTCCACCGAGTCGCCGACAATCTTGGCCTCCGCCCAATGAAACACACCGTCTGCTCCCGCCATGGCAAATCCGTCAAGCTTGCCGGTCTCCGATCGGCACTCCAATCCGCCACCGACGTGGTCGAACTGGATCTTAGCGTCGGCACCGGTGAACGCGTGCGACTTCACACGCGGCCCGGAGTAAACGATCTCTTTGTTGTAGGTCGTGCCCAGCGCCCACAGTGCCAGCCGCTTGCCGACGTCCTGCTTGTTCTTGGGGTGGATGTCGTTCGCCTCGCCGACGTCGATCGTGA
Organism: Planctomycetales bacterium; assembly: GCA_020426845.1. GTDB lineage: Bacteria > Planctomycetota > Planctomycetia > Pirellulales > Pirellulaceae > JAGQPF01. The sequence continues at coordinate 2,017 of JAGQPF010000466.1, read as the reverse complement.
CCGCCATTCCCGTGTGAGGCACGGACAGCGTGCGGTCCATGCCCACACGGACGTCAACCCAGCCATCCTCTTCAACCGGCATCGTCTGCGGCGCAGTGAAGTTCGGGAGTTGCACGTAGAGGAACGGAAACGCATCGCGTTCCCAGCGGCCGCGCCAGTCGGCGATGAGACACTGCAATTGATCGCCGTAAAGCTGCGATGGCCCGCGACGATTTCGCTCGCCTTGATACCAGATCGCACCGCGAATGCCGTAGGGGACGAGCGGCGCAATCATGCCGTTAAACAAATTGCCCGGCCGATTTTGGTTCAACCGAGGGTCGCTGGGCGCCGTGGGCCGGCGAGGCGCCGGCTTGCCGGCAATTTTGTTGCGGGCCGACGCCTCTTTCCACTTCGCCAATTGGCGCTCGTAATCAGCACGTGCCGCGTCGGGATCGTGCGCAGCAATCTGCTCCTCCCAGGTCTTCAGCACCGGCGCCAGCTTCGGCAGAGCGGCCTGCGCCTCGAGGCTGGTCCAAGCCTCCACGGCCGTTCCGCCCCACGACGAATGCAGCAGCCCGACGGGGCAGTTCAATCGCTCGTGCAACTCGCGCCCGAAGTAATAGGCAGTTGCCGAGAAACCACCCACCGTTTGTGGTGTGCAGACGAGCCACTGGCCACGACAGTCGTCCTGCGGCGTGTCGATGGACATGCGAGTTGTCTGGAACATGCGGATTTGCGGAAAGTTGGCTGCCGCCTGCTCCTGTTCCGCGTTCTTGGCGCCTCGGACCGGCATCGCCATGTTGGACTGCCCGGAAGCGAGCCAGACCTCGCCGACGAGCACGTCTTGCACTCGGCGGGACGAACTGCCGCTGATCGCCAACGAAAACGGCTCGCCGGGTTTGAGCGGCGGCAACAGCACCTGCCACCGGCCCGTCTTATCAGCCGTGGTTGAGACCGTTCCGACGGGGCAACGAACGGTGACCGTGGCGCCGGGCGAATCCCAGCCCCAAATGGCGTTCTCGGTCTCCTGCTGCAACACCATATGGTCGGAGATGACGGCTGGCAGCCGCAGCTCCGCGTGAGAGTGCGAGGCAGGCAACAGTATGGCCAGCCCAGCCGACAGGCTGACGGCGAGGAGCATTGATTTACGCATGATGTTCGTCAGAGTGGGGCGGAATGGCATTTCTCGAACGTGCAGCATACATCAAACAGGGGAGGATTGTCCCCTGCCAGCGGTCCTGCCGCTCATTCAAGCAATGCCATTCCGCCGCAGACTCACAGCCTGCGATGGAGGCCTCATCGGTCGCCAGGCGATCTAATTAACCGCTCTTCGATCAGCGAGCCATCTCGGCGGGAACCCGATGCTCGATGGACGGCGAGTCAACGACAATCGAGTCAATCACTCGCATCACGTTGGGGACGTGCTGGGCACAGCTGATGGCGACCTGTTTGTGATAGAAGGATGGCAGATGTCCCTTGAGACTCACGATGCCGCCATCCACGTCCACTCGTAGGCGCCCGAGCCCAAATCGCTTGGATTGCAGGCAAGTTTTGACTCGGCATTGCAGCTCTACTTCGTTTCGGTTCATCTCTGCCTCGTGTTACGGATGGGGAAATGGAGTTGGGAAGTTGCAGTGGGCCTGCATCTCGCCTCCAATAGTGGCAAAAGCAGTGCCAAAGTCGCTAAATTTGTGGGGGACTCGCCATTCTCGCGACGCTGACGGGCGGCGGCTGCGGTAAAGCCCGGTACTGACGGTAAATCGTTTCATTCGGATGGAATTCCGTACCGCGGGGGCTTGACAATATTCTGTGCAACCCTGCACATTCCGCGCGCGGTCTGGCTCGGCGAATTCGTTCCACCACTTCGATACAGAGATTTTCGGGATGTTGGATGTTGCCGATTGCCAGTGGTGTTTTTCAACGGGCGGTAGGCGACGCCGTTGAAAAACACTTGATCCGGCAATCGATACAGAGATTTTCGGGATGTTGGATGTTGCCGATTGCCAGTGGGGTGTTTTTCAACGGGCGGTTAGCGACG
>JAGQPF010000465.1 GCA_020426845.1 Planctomycetales bacterium | reverse complement strand
GATGGCGAATACGAGGGCAACAATTCGCCAATTCACCTGTTAAAGATGGGCTCGGACACGGACTCCGCAAAAACGGAAACAGCCACATGAACCGCTCGCTCGCCTCGCCGCCTTGGCATCATCCGCAAGTCACCCGCCGCGCCGCCATTCAAGCCGGTTCGATCGGCCTGCTGGGGCTCGGCATGAATCACGTCGACGCCTTGCGCGGGGCCGATGTCGGCGGCGGACGCTATGCGCGAGCCAAGTCGGTGATCTACATCTTTCTTTCCGGCGGTTTGGCTCAGCACGATAGCTTCGATCCCAAACCGGACGCGCCGGACGATGTCCGCGGCGAATTCAAACCGATCGCGACTCAAACACCCGGTCTGCAAATTTGCGAGCATCTGCCGATGTTGGCCCAGCGGAGCGAGCAGTGGGCGCTGGTTCGCTCGCTGACGCATCCTTACAACGAGCATTCCGATGGTCATCTCGTGATGATGACCGGCCGCAGCATGCTGCCTCCCGGTTTCAATCGTTCGACTCCCAAGCCATCCGATTGGCCATCCATCGCGGCGATTGCAAACACCGTCATGCAACCGCCGAACAACCTGCCGCCCGCCGTGGTGTTGCCCGAGCGATTGGTGCATCGGAGCGGCCGCGTGATTCCGGGCCAATTCGCGGGTTTAATGGGAACGCATCAAGACCCGTGGTTCATCGACGCCGCTCCGTTCAACGCCAAGACTTACGGCGCGTATCCCGAGTACGAGTTCCATCACGCTCGTGGTCGCGAAACAACGGCGGACATGAAGTTTCAAGCGCCGAACCTTTCGCTGCCGCACGGCTTCACGCCCGGCAAGCTGCAAGATCGCTTGTCGTTGCTGGGCCATTTGGACGATCAGCGACGTGCATTCGATACGGCCGCTTCCGTGCAGACGTTTGACCGCCATCGCCAAGCGGTCTTGTCGCTGTTGACCGATACGGAAACGCAGAAGGCGTTCGATGTTCACAATGTCGACGAAGCGACGCAAGACCGTTACGGCCGCAACTCGTTCGGCTGGTCGCTGCTGATGGCTCGGCAATTGGTCGAAGCCGGCGTTTCACTCGTGCAAGTCAACTTGGGCAACAACGAATCGTGGGACACGCATCAAGCGGCTTTCCCGAATCTGAAGAATTATCTGCTGCCGCCCACGGATCGCGCGGTCGCGGCCTTGATCGACGATCTGGCCGAGCGAGGCATGTTGGACGAAACGCTGATCGTCATGGCCGGCGAATTCGGGCGGACTCCTCGGATATTCTCGATCCCTAGCGCCAAGCTGCCCGGTCGCGATCACTGGGGCGCGGTTCAATCGGTGTTCTTGGCTGGCGGCGGCGTGCGAGGCGGCACGGTCATCGGCTCGTCGGATCGAAAAGGCGCCTTCCCGCACGATGATCCGCAGCGGCCGGAACACTTGGCGGCCACGATCTACGACGCACTCGGCCTGCCGCCCACGGCCGCTTGGCACGACGAACAAGGCCGCCCGAACCATATCTACCACGCCGAGCCGATTCGGGGCTTGATGTCGTAACGTCTAATCGCGCCAAGAACTTGCCTCAGCGACAGAATGTCGCCAGACGGGTTGCAAGAACCTGTTGTGCCGTCAGGCTGTAGCCAGGTAGGGCTTCAAGATCTTGTCGTGCTGTCAGGCTGTAGCCAGGTAGGGCTTCAAGATCTTGTCGTGCCGTTAGGCTGTAGCCAGGTAGGGCTTCAAGATCTTGTCGTGCTGTCAGGCTGTAGCCAGGTAGGGCTTCAAGATC